>DAIDKO010000001.1 GCA_027450005.1 Rhodanobacter sp.
GGCGCGCGCCAGCGGTTTCCGTTCGGCCAGCGTGGACCTGATCTACGGTCTGCCGCGGCAGACCGTGGCGGGCTTCGAGCGCACGCTGGACGAAGTGGTCGCGCTGGCGCCGGACCGGGTCGCGGTGTACGCGTACGCGCATCTGCCGGCGATGTTCAAGGCGCAGCGGCAGATCGAGGCCGGCGACCTGCCAGACGCGGCGACGCGGCTGGCGCTGATCGGCCGGGCGCTGGCGCGCCTGGGCGAGGCCGGTTACGCCTACGTGGGCATGGACCATTTCGCGCGGGCCGACGACGAGTTGGTGGCGGCGCAGCGTGCCGGCACGTTGCAGCGCAATTTCCAGGGGTATTCCACCCACGGCGAATGCGACATCGTGGGCCTGGGCGTGAGCGCGATCGGGCGCATCGGCGACAGCTACAGCCAGAGCGCGCGCGACCTCACCGGTTACTACGCGGCCATCGACAACGGCCACCTGCCGATCGCGCGGGGGTTGTCGCTGAGCATGGACGACCTGGATCGTCGCGAGGCGATCGGTCAGCTGATGTGCTACGGCGAGCTGGACATGCTGGAGTTCGGTGCACGGCGCGGCGTCGTCTTCTCGAAATACTTCGCCGCTGAACTGCAGCGCCTGCGCGGCCTGGCTGGCGACGGCCTGGTGGTCTTGGACGAGCAGACGATCCGGGTCACACCGCGCGGACGCCTGCTGCTGCGCATCGTGGCGATGTGCTTCGACGCCTACCCCGGCAAGGCGACGCCGGGCCGGTTCTCGCGCGCGCTATGAGCGGCGGACCGATCCACCGGTCCGCCGTGGAAGCGGGCTCGGCCCGTGTCGCCGCTTGCGACCCCGGCCCGCAGGACGTCGCCTCGGATTTCTGCCGCAGCTGTGCCTTGTCCAGCGTGTGCGTCATGGTGGGCTACGGCAAGCCGGAGCTGTCGCCCCTGCACGGCCTGATGACGCATGTGGGCCCGTATCGCACCGGCGAGACCGTGTTTCGCCAGGGCGACGCCTTCGAGGCGGTGTTCGCGCTGCGCGCCGGTGTCGTGAAGACCCGCCAGCTCGACTCCCAGGGGCGCGAACGCGTACTCGGTTTCTTCCTGCCGGGCGAGGTGATCGGACTCGATGCCATCTATCCCGATCGCTTTCCCTGCGATGCCGTTGCGCTCGAGGATGTCCAATGTTGCCGCTTTTCGTTCTCCGCGATGAGCGCGCTGGCCGCGTATCGGCCTGAGGTGCAGCTGCACCTCTTCCGCCTGATCAGCCGGCAGCTCGGCTTGGCCCGGCGACTTGCCGCCGACTACAGCGCAGGCGAACGCGTGGCCGCCTTTCTCATCGACCTCGGCGGGCGCTACGCGGCCCGCGGGTTTCCCGGGACGCATTTCCGGCTCAGCATGTCGCGCAGCGACAGCGCCAGCCATCTCAACCTTGCCACCGAGACGGTGAGCCGGGTGCTGAGCCGCTTCCGCGCCAAAGGGCTGATCCAGATCCGCGGACGGGTGCTGCACCTGCGCGACATACCGCGGTTGCACGACCTCGGGCGGAAGTTACTGGCGGTCTGAAGGGGACGCAGTGTTTTCGCCTGTCTCGAGGAGATGCCGTCGCCATGCCGGTGTGCAACGCATCTCGCGTTTCCCATCCAGGACCTGCCATGCGGTGCCATTGGGTGATGCAGTCGCCGAGCAGCAGGGCGATCTTCCTGCGGCGCGCTGCCACGGAGATTCGCGGCGGCGGAGCTGCTTGCGTATCATGCAGCCATCCGCGGCATAGCCAATTCCCGCAATGCGAGACGCCATGGCACCCAGCCACTCGTCAGGACAACCGCATCCGGTCGTCCAACCCATCGCCGACGATGGCGATGCCACCCGGTTCTGTTCGAGTTGCGCGTTCTCCTCGGCCTGCCAAGCGCAGGGCTATGGCAAGCAGGAGCTGCTCGAGCTGCATTGCCTGGTCGAACACGTGGGGCCGTTCCGCACCGGCGAGCACGTGTTCCGCACCGGCGATCCGTTCCGGGCGATCTACGCCGTGCGCAGCGGCTCGGTGAAGACGCGGCTGTTCGACCGCGAGGGCAACGAGCAGGTGATGGGTTTCTATCTTCCGGGCGAGGTGATCGGGCTCAACGCCATCTACCCCGAGTACTTCCCCTGCGATGCGGTAGCGTTGGAGGACACGCAGTTCTGCCGCTTTTCGTTTCCAGCAATGAGTGCGCTGGCGGCACGCCAGCCGGCGATGCAACAGCATCTCTTCCGGTTGATCAGCAAGGAACTCGGTGCCGCGTCGCTGCTGGCCGGCGATCACAGCGCGGACGAGCGCATGGCTGCTTTCCTGATCGACCTGTCCACGCGTTTCGCGATGCGCGGTCTCTCCGCCACGCGGTTCCACCTCAGCATGTCGCGCGGCGACATCGCGAACTACCTGAGGCTCGCCTCGGAGACGGTAAGCCGCGTACTCGGGCGGTTCCGCAGCCAGGGCCTGATCGCGATCGAAGGGCGCGAACTGGTGCTGCTCAAGCAGCAGGACCTGCGCGAGGTCGGCGCCAGTCTGCTGCTGAAATAGGCGGAAGGGCCGGCTGATCCAGGTCAGGGCCGCGGCGGCGCCGGCCTGCCACCATGGGCCGTGAGCAAACGCATGCCGCCCATGGACCCATCGACTTCCTCCGTCTCCGTCGATCCCGCCGCCCTCCTCGCCTCGGCGCCGCATCGACCGCTATTCCTCGCTGGCACCGTGGCAGTGCTGCTGAGCATGACCTGGTGGACGCTGGAGCTGGCCTCGCTGCGCTTCGGCTGGACCCGCTGGCCGCAGCCCACCGTGCCGGCAGGGTGGGCACACGCCGTGCTGATCCAGTACGGCCTGTTTCCGCTCTTCATGTTCGGCTTCCTGATGACCACGTTCCCGCGCTGGATGGACGGTCCACCGGTTCCTCCCGGGCGCTACCTGCCGGTGGCCGGCGGCGTGCTGGGCGGGTACGTGCTGGGCACGTTGGGGCTGTTGGACATGCCGGTCCTGCTCAGGGTCGGCCTGTGCCTGATGCTGGCGGGTTACCTGTTTGGCGTGGGTACGCTGACCGACGTGCTGGCCCGGTCGGCCGATCGCAACAGGCACGGCTGGTCATGCCTCGCCGCGTTCTACCTGGGCACGTTGGGCCTGGCGATTTTTGTCCTGCGGCTGTTCGATCCCGGACTTCCGTCGGCGCTGGACCGGCTGGCGATCAAGCTGGGCACGTTCGGCTTCCTTTTGCCGATGTACTTCACCGTCTGCCACCGCATGTTGCCGTTCTTCAGCAAGAACGTGGTGCCCGGCTACGCCATGTGGCGACCGGCGTGGAGCCTGCCGCTGGCGTGGGTGCTGCTGCTGGCGCACCTGCTGCTGGACTGGGCCGGCTTGTCGCGCAGGCTGTGGGCCTGCGACTTGCCGCTCGCCGCGCTGTTCGGTTTGCATGCGTTGATGTGGAAGCCCTGGCGCTGCCTGCGGCCGGGCCTGCTCGCCGTGCTGCATATCGCCTTTGCCTGGTTGCCGGTCGCCTTCGTACTGTTCGCGGTGCAGGACCTCGCGTTTGCCGTGAGCGGCAAACACGTGCTCGGACTGGCGCCGCTGCACGCGCTGGCGATCGGGTTCTTCGGTTCGATGCTGGTGGCAATGGTGACCCGGGTCACCCATGGCCACTCCGGCCGGCCGCTGCAGATGCATCCGGTGCCGTGGCTGTGCTTCGTGCTGCTGCAGATGGTGGCGCTCCTGCGCATCCGCGCCGAGTTCGGCGGCGACCGCCACCTGTGGCTGGTGATTGCCGGCAGCGGGTGGTTGCTGGCATTCCTGCCCTGGGTGTTGCGCTCGGCGTGGATATATCTCACGCCGCGCAAGGATGGCAAGCCGGGCTGATGCGATGCCGCTTGACCTGTGTCAGCGCCCGCACGGTGGTGCCGATGCTTCAATGCCGGCATGGCTTCCGACGAACTCGACCTGCGCCACCTGGAGGCGCCCCAGCCGATGATGCGGGCGCTCGACGCCGCCAGCCGGCTGGCACCGAACGAGACCGTGGTCATCGTGGCGCCGCGTTTTCCGCGGCCGTTGCTGACCGAGCTGGCCCACCTCGGCTTCGATGCGGAGCCGCAGGCTCCGCAGGCCGACGGCAGCGTGCGCGTGGTGATCCGGTACCCCGGCGATGCCGAAGCTCAGGCTTGAAGGGTCTCCCGCGGCGGCGCTGCCGTTGCGCTTCCTGCTGACCACGCCGTGCTGGGGCATGGCCGGCGGCCTGATGCTGTGCATGGACGGCGACCTGCCTTTTTATTCGCGTTGGCATCCTGCCACGCTGGCCCTGGTGCACGTGTGGACGCTGGGCGTACTGGGCAACGCGATGTTCGGCAGCCTGCTGCAGTTCCTGCCGGTGGCGGTGGGGGCGGAGGTCCGCTGGCAGCGCAGTGCGCCATGGCTGCATGCGCTGTTCAACCTCGGCGTGCTGTTGCTCGTCGCCGGCCTGCACGGCGGCCTGCGCGGCCCGCTGTTGGCGGCGGGCATGGTTTTACCGCTGGCCTTCGTGTGGCTGGCCGCGATGACGCTGCCGGGCCTGCTCGGCGCGGTTGGCGAACGCCTGACGCGGGCCGGCCTCGGCATCGCGCTCGGCTATGGCGTGGCGACGGCACTGGTCGGGGGCGGAATGGCCCTGCGGCTTGCCGGCGCCGGGCCGTGGCCGTTGGCCGTGGTTGACGTGCACGCGGCCTTCGGAGTGCTGGGCTGGATGGTGCTGCTGCTGGCCGCGGTCGGGCGACTCGTCATGCCGATGTTCCAGGCCACCGGCAGCGTGCCGGCGCGTGCGCAGGCCGCATGGTTGGGCAGCGTGGCGCTGGCCTTGCCCGCAGCGGCGGCCTGGCACCTGTCGCATGGCTTGGATGTCCTGCTGCCGGCGCTGGTGGCCGTGGGTGCCGCCGTGTTCGCGCTGGCCGGGTTGTGGCTGCAGTGGCCGGTGCCGACGGCGCGCCGCAGCGCGCTGTTCCGGCACTGGCGCATCGGCTTGCTGGCGATGCTGCTGGCTGCCGTGGCGCTGCTCGGCGGTGGTGGCCTGCTTGCCGGAGCGCTCGCGTTGGGCGTTGGTCTGCCGTTGCTGGTGGGTGCGATGGCGATGGAGATCGTGCCGTTCATCGCCTGGGTGGGCTTGCGCCGCCGGCTGCCGCGGGGCATGCAGATTCCCGGCATGCAGCGCCTGTTGCCGCACACGGCCAGACAGCGCGTGCTGATGGTGCAGGCGTTGGCCGCGCCATGGCTGGTGCTTGCGGTGCTTTGGCCACAGCCATGGCTGGCCCGATGGGCGGGTCTCGGACAGCTGGGCGCCTGGGGCGTGCACGGCCACGCGTTGTGGAGCGCGTTGCGCAGTGCGCGTGGTTTTGTCCGCCGCGTCGAACAACCCGCTTGAGGATGTAGCGATGAGCCACGACTTGCCCCTGGCGTATTCCTGCTCCGGCTGCTCCAGCGCGGCGCAGATGGCCAACCATCTCGCCTTGCAACTGGACCGCGCCGGTGCCGCCGAGATGTCCTGCATTGCCGGCGTGGGCGGCGGGGTGGCCGGCCTGGTGCGCACCGCGCAGGGCGGGCGGCGCATCCTTGCGCTGGATGGCTGCATGCTGAAATGCGTCGCGGCCTGTCTCGCCAGGGCAGGCGCGACGGCCGATATCCACCTGGTGCTCTCCGATCACGGCGTGAAAAAGCGCAGGCACGCCGATTTCGATCCCGTCGAGGCGCGGCGTCTGTATCGGGAACACGTGCTTCCCGCAGCCCGGGCCCTGCAAGGGGAGGGTGCCGACGATGCGTGCTGAGCGTTTTGCGCTGGCGCGCACCCGCACCGCCATCGATGCGGTGGACGACGGCATGCTGCTGTTGCTGGCGGCACGCCGGCGCCTGGTGCGGATGGTGGCGCAGCTCAAGCCGCGCGCTGGTGTACCGGCACGCGATCCCGCACGCGAGTCCATGGTGCGCCAGCGTGGGCAACGACTGGCGCGACGGCTCGACCTCCCCGTCGGCACCGCGGCGCGACTGTTCGACCTGGTGATCACCGATGCATGCTTACAGCAAGGCCTGCGGGATGACGCCGGTCAAGGCGGGCAGGGCACGACTGCTGCCATGCTCGACGGCATGCACCCACTCGACGACTCCCCCCGCGCTGCAACGTTGCTGCGCCTGCTGCCGCCGCCACGACGGATCGCACCGCTGTTGCGCGCATTTCCGGCACGCTGGCAGCAGGTGGTGCTGGAACGCGCGATGGCGCGCGTGCTCGCCGCGCCGATCGGCGATGGCGCGCTGGATTTCATGGCCGGACGCCGGCTCGGTATCGAGGTAAGCGACCTTGGCCTGCACTGGGTGCTGACCCTGCACGACGGGCGCCTGGTGGCGATCGACGGGCAGCCCGAGGCCAGCGTGCGCGGCAGCGCCACCGACCTGCTGCTGCTCGCCAGCCGGCTGGAAGACGCCGACACCCTGTTCTTCCAGCGCAGCCTGGTGCTCACCGGCGACACCGAGCTTGGCCTCACCGCGCGCAACCTGCTGGACCGCCTGCCGTGGGAGTCGGTGCCGCTGGGCTTGCGCATCGCGTTGAACCGCGGTGCCCGCTTCGCCCGTGCCGCACGCGAAGCGCATCGGCAGCGCTGACGCCGCCCGCTTCCCTCCTCTTCCTGCCGCCGCGGACCACTGTGCACCAGCTCGCCGACCTGCCCGTACCCGTATGGCGCGACGACCTCGAAGACGAGTACGCCGCGCTCGCCGCACGCCTGAAACCGCTGGTGCCGTGCCTGGAGATTCCGCTGCACCTGCCATGGATAGACGCCATCAACACGCTGAAGCAGCAGCGTGGCGCGGTGATCATGGCGCACAGCTACCAGTCGCCGGAGGTCTTCCACGGCGTGGCCGACGTCACCGGCGATTCGCTGGGCCTGGCCCAGGCCGCGCGCGATTGCGATGCCGACCTGATCGTGATGTGCGGCGTGCACTTCATGGCCGAGAGCGCCAAGATCCTCGCGCCGGGCAAGACCGTGCTGATCCCCGATCCCGCGGCGGGCTGCTCATTGGCGTCATCCATCACCGCCGACGACGTGCGCGCGCTCAAGGCGCGGCATCCCGGCGTGCCGGTGGTGAGCTACGCGAATACCTCGGCCGCAGTGAAGGCGGAGTCCGACGCCATCTGCAGCTCGGCCAACGCGGTGCAGGTGGTCGAGGCGATGGGCACGCCGAAAGTGATCTTCCTGCCCGACGAGTTCCTCGGCCGCCACGTGGCCGGCCAGACCGCGGTAGACCTGATCCTGTGGCACGGTCGCTGCGAGGTGCACGCGAGGTTCACCGCGGTGCAGGCGAGGCACGCGCGCGAGCAGTTCGGCGCCATGCTGGTGGCGCATCCCGAGTGCCCGCCCGAGGTGCTGGCCGAAGCCGACTTCGTGGGTTCGACCACAGCCATTGGCGCGTGGCTGGCGCGCAGGCAACCGGCACGGGTGGCGTTGATCACCGAGTGCTCGATGGCCGACAACCTGCGGGCCAGCTTCCCGCACACCGAGTTCATCCGGCCCTGCAAGCTGTGCCCGCACATGCAACGGATCACGCTGCAGAACGTCTACGCCGCGTTGCGCGACCTGCGGCATGCGGTCGAGATCCCCGCCGATACCGCCGCGGGCGCGCGTCGCGCGCTGGAGCGCATGCTCGCGGTGGGCCGGCGCGAAACCGCGTGAGGCATCCCCGCCTGCCCATCGTGGTGGTCGGTAGCGGCGTCGCCGGCATGGCCACGGCACTGGCCGCAGCGCCCGCACCGGTACGCCTGCTCTGCCGTAGTGCCGACGGCACCGGTAGCGCCAGTGCGCTGGCCCAGGGCGGCATCGCGGCTGCGCTGGGGGAGGGCGATGGTGTCGAGGCGCATGTGCGCGACACGTTGGAAGCGGGTGCCCGTCACAACGATGCGTCCGCCGTGCGCTGGCTGTGCGAAGCGGCACCGGCTACGGTGGCCTGGCTGGACGCGCTGGGCGTGGCTTTCGACCGCAGGCCCGACGGCGGCCTGCAACTCGGGCGCGAGGGCGGCCACGGTGTCTCCCGCATCGTGCACGCCGGCGGCGACGCCAGTGGTGCGGCTCTGATGCGCGCGCTGCGCGCGAAGGTCCAAGCCGCTCCGCACGTGCAGTGGCGTGGCGGGGTGGATGCGGAGGCGCTGCTGCTGCGTGGTGGGCGCGTCGCAGGCGTGCGCGTGCGCGATGCACGGGGGCGGCAGGAGCTGATCGAGGCGGCCGCGGTGGTGCTCGCCACCGGCGGTGTCGGTGCGCTGTACGCGCGCACCAGCAACCCGCCTGGCGCGGACGGCGCAGGCCTGGCGCTGGCGATGGCTGCGGGTGCGGCCACGCGCGACTTGGAGTTCGTGCAGTTCCATCCGACCGCACTCGCCGTGGACGGCCACTGCCTACCGCTGCTCACCGAGGCGTTGCGCGGTGCCGGCGCCCGTCTGGTCGATCGCGCAGGCGTGCCCTTGATGCAGGGCCTGCATCCGCTCGGCGACCTTGCCCCGCGCGACGTGGTGGCGCGGCGCGTGTGGCAGGCGCGGCAGCAGCCCGCCGGCGGGGCCTGGCTGGATGCCCGATCCATCGAGGGTGACTGGCATGCCCGCTTTCCTACCGTGCTGGCGACCTGTCTGGCCCATGGACTGGATCCACGGCGCGAACCGCTGCCGATCACCCCAGCAGCGCACTTCCACATGGGCGGCGTGGCCACCGATCTCGACGGGCGCAGCTCGCTGCCCGGCCTGTATGCGGTGGGTGAATCGGCCTGCAATGGCGTGCACGGCGCGAACCGCTTGGCCAGCAATTCGCTGCTGGAGGCGGTGGCCGGCGGACGCCGGCTCGGTGCGGTGCTGGCGGCCGGAATCGCCGCGTCCACACCGGGTGCCTATCGTTGGGTCGAACGCGGCGCATCCCTGCCGCCGGAAAACCTGCTCGCCCTGCGCGAACTGCTGTGGCACGCAGCGGGGCCGGTGCGCGAAGACATGGCGTTGCGCACGGCATGGCGCCGCTGCGCGGCCGCCGCCGGAGTCGGTTGGCAAATGCGCCTGGCCAGGGCGCTGCTGCAGGCGATGCGGCTGCGCTGCGACAGCCTGGGCGCGCATTGGCGCGGTGATCCCGGCTGCGCAGCGCAGGCCGGGGCCTGAGCAGCGGTTTGGTCAGGCGGGCGTTGCGCTGACGTGCGTCAAGGAGACTTGCTGCTGTGCCGGGCACACTGCACGCTTCCTGATCAGTGAGTTGCCCATGAACCGGCCTTCCTCCTTCGACTTCCAAGCCTTGCTAGCCTGCAGCCGCGGCGAACTGTTCGGCGAGGGCAACGCGCGGCTGCCTGCGCCGCCGATGCTGATGTTCGACCGCATTACCCGGATCGCCGAGGATGGCGGCGCCTACGGCAAGGGCGTGATCCACGCCGAGCTCGACATCAACCCGCAACTGTGGTTCTTCGATTGCCACTTCCAGGGCGATCCGGTGATGCCGGGGTGCCTCGGCCTGGATGCGATGTGGCAGCTCTCCGGCTTCTTCCTGCCGTGGCTGGGCGAGCCAGGCCGCGGGCGCGCGCTGGGCGTAGGCCAGGTGAAGTTCACCGGCCAGGTGCTGCCGGGTGCGAAGCGGGTGCGCTACGAAATAGACATCCGCCGGGTGATGCGCGGCAGGCTCGCGCTGGTGATCGCCGACGGCAGGACCTTGGTGGACGACCGCCCGATCTACACCGCCAGCGACATGCGCGTGGGCCTGTTCCAGTCCACGGAGGGTTTCTGACATGCGTCGCGTGGTGGTGACAGGCATGGGCATCGTGTCCTGCCTGGGCGACATGGCGGATACGGTATCGCACGCGTTGCAGGAAATGAAAAGCGGCATCCGCGCGATTCCGGACTATGCCGCGCGCGGCCTGCGCAGTCAGGTGGCGGGCATGCCGCAGGTGGACTTGGACACCGCGATCGACCGCAAGCTGCGCCGCTTCATGGGGGACGCCGCGGCCTACGCCTACCTCGCGATGCGCTCGGCTATCGCCGACGCTGGACTCGGCGGGGATACGGTGAGCCATCCGCGCACCGGCGTGGTGGCCGGTTCCGGCGGCGGCTCGGCGCAGTGGCAGATCGAGACAGCCGACCTGTTGCGCGGCAAGGGTGTGCGCAAGGTCGGGCCGTTCATGGTCCCCCGTACGATGTGCTCGACGGTGTCGGCTACGCTGGCCACCGCGTTCGGCATCCTCGGGCTCAGTTATTCGATCTCCGCGGCCTGCGCCACCTCGGCGCACTGCATCGGCGCGGCAGCCGACCTGATCCGCCACGGTGCGCAGGACGTGGTGTTTGCCGGAGGCGGCGAGGAACTGCACTGGGGCATGACCGCGCAGTTCGACGCGATGGGGGCGCTGTCTAGCGTTCGCAACGACGCGCCGGCGACGGCCTCGCGACCGTATGACGCCGGCCGCGACGGCTTCGTCATCGCCGGCGGCGGTGGCATGCTGGTACTGGAGGACTACGAGCACGCAAAGGCGCGCGGTGCGCGCATTCATGCGGAACTGGTCGGCTACGGCGTTACATCCGACGGCGCCGACATGGTGGCGCCCTCTGGCGAAGGCGCGGTGCGCTGCATGCGGATGGCGCTGGCGAACGTCGAGCGTCCGGTCGACTACCTCAACACCCACGGCACCGCCACGCCGCTCGGCGACATCGTGGAGCTGGCGGCCGTGCGCGAAGTTTTCGGTGCGGCGATGCCGCCGCTGTCCTCGACCAAGTCCCTAACCGGCCATTCGCTTGGTGCCGCCAGCGTGCACGAGGTGGTCTACAGCCTGTTGATGCTCGGCGGCGACTTCGTCGCCGGCTCCGCCAACATCGAATCACTCGATCCTGGCGCCGCTGGCTTCCCGATCCTGCGTGAGAGCCGTCCGGCGCGACTGTCGACGGTGATGTCGAACAGCTTCGGTTTCGGTGGGACCAACGCCAGTCTGGTGTTCACTCGCGTATGAGAGCCGGTGCGAAGCCGCACCTCGTCGCACGCAGCCACGATGGAGTGCCGTCGGACCTGCCTGCCGCGCGGTGGCCGTCCCGGTGGCCCGACGCGGCCGCGACCGAGGCCATGGCGGTCGACGCCACGGCGGAATTGGGCCTCTCCAGCGTGGAAATCTTGCTTGGCAGCGAGCTGGGTAGGCTCGATGCGCACACCTCGTCCTACTGCGCTCGCGTCGCCTAGCTGACCCTGACGTTGGCCACGGATCTCGGCTTGGTCGGCGAACAGCGGGAGATACTGTACCTCGCGGCCCGGGTGCAAGACGTTGGGAAAGTTGGCATTCCCGACGCGATCCTGCACAACTCGCAGGCGCTGAGCGGCGTCGAGTTGGAAGTCTGAGAAGCCAGAGCCTCCGTGGCGAACACATCGTGCGCACGAGACTGCGCGTTCCCTTCGGCGAGCAGATCCCCCTGATGGTGCGCCACCACCACTAGCATTACGAAACGACGGCGACGGGTACCCGGACGGCTTACGCTGGCACGTGATTCCGTTGGCTTCGCGGATACTCGCGATGGTCGATAACTTACGATGCGATACGTGTGGCCCGCGATTACCATCCGCCGCGGTCGCATCGATCCACGCTGGCCATCCTGGTCAGCGTGCAGGGCACCAAGCACTATCTGTTGATCCTCGATGTGCTGCTGTCGCACGACAGGCATTGGTTCGAGCAGTAGGCGGCGCTCGACTAGCGGAAGGTGCTCAACCGTTTCCCGTCGTGTGCATCCCCGGCTCGCCGTGCCAATAGCCGCTGCGCGCGGCGATGCGCGGCGGCGGTTGCGGTGAGCGGCGCGCGAGGTGGTAGTGGGCGACGACCTCGGCCATGCCCTTAGCCTGTGGATACAAGCGCAGCACGTCCACGCCCAGTGCGCGCAGCTGCAGCAGTTCCGGACCGAGGTCAGTCACCTCGTCGCCCTGGACCTGGATGCCGTTGATGCGCAGGAAGGGCCGGCCGTCGCGGGTGGCCAGCGGAAGCCCGTCGGGGTAGTCGATACAGCGGAAGCCGCACTGGTCCTTGGGTACGTCCAGCGCGCGCGCGGTGAAGCAGCGCGCGGAGTACGACAGCGGCAGGCGGCCGTAGGCGATCACTTCCAGCTCCGGCATCGAGAGGCCTGCCGCCAGCACCGCGTCGCGCAGCTCGCGGATCAGCCCATGGCCCTGTTCCACGCCCGGCACCCAGCGCACCAGGCCGTCGTCCATCAGAAGCCTCAATGCCACGTGGTTGTAGATGTTGAGGGTGGGGCCGGCGACGAAGGGCATGCCGCGTTCGCGGGACAGCTGCACGGCGGAGAGGTCGTTGGCCTCGATCCAGCCCTGGCCCTGCGCGATGAGGCGCTTTAGCACGCCCAGCTCGGCTTCGGCCTCGATCAGCGCAAGCGAGGAGAGCACCACCTGCTTGCCGCTCGCAGCCAGTTCTGCAGCCAGCGCGGTCCAGTCTTTGGTGGACAGCTCGCGACGCTTGCTGCACACCGTTTCGCCGAGGTAAACGATGTCGACCGGCCAGTCCGCCACCTCGCGATAGAAGGCGAGGGTGCGTTCGCGCGGCCAGAAATACTGCAGCGGGCCTAGGCTGAGTTTCATCGTGTCGTACCTGTCTAGTGCCAGTGGCGGTGGTAGGGCCCCAGCGTGGTCTGGTGGCCTTCGGCATGCCGGGTCAGCGTGGCCTGCCAAGCCGGCTGGGCCGACCAGGTGGCGGGCGCGGCACGGTAGCGATCCAGCGCGTCGCGCCAGGTGCGGGTCACCGAGGCGACATAAGCCACGCCGCGCTGGCGGCCTTCGATCTTCAATGCCGCCACGCCGGCCTGGGCGAGCCGCGGCAGCAGTTCCAGCGTGTTGAGGCTGGTAGGTTCCTCCAGCGCATGGAAGGTTTCGCCGCGCACCTCGAAGCGTCCCTTGCAGACCGTGGGGTAGCCGGCCGGCTCGGCCGGTTCGAAGCGGTCGATCAGCATCTCGTTGAGGTGCACGCTGCGGCGGCCGTCTGGGTGTTCGTCCCAGCGCACGGACTTCGCCGGCGAGCACACGCCTTGGCGGTTCGGCGAGGCGCCGGTGACATAGCTGGAGAGCTGGCAGCGACCCTCAACCATAATGCACAGGCTGCCGAAGGCGAACACTTCCAGTGGCACCGGGCTAGTCTCGCACAGGCGCTCCACCTGCTGCACAGAGAGTACGCGCGGCAGCACCGCGCGACTGATGCCGAAGCGTTCGTACATGTAGCGCAGCGCCGGTGCGGTGGTGGCCGAACCCTGTACGCTGAGATGCCGCGCTAGCGCGGGATGCGTGCGTGCGGCGTAGTCCAGCACCGCTAGCTCGGCGGCGATGATCGCGTCGCAGCCCAGCGCTGCGGCCTTGTCCACCGCGTCCAGCCATGGCGCTAGGCGCGCGCTGTCCGGGTAGGTGTTCAGCGCGAGGTAGACCTTGCGGCCGCGTGCATGCGCATAGGCGATGCCCTGCGCCAGTTCCGCATCGGAAAAGTTGAGGCCGGGAAAAGCCCGCGCATTGGTCTCGTTGCGCAGGCCGGTGTAGACCGCATCAGCGCCGGCGTCGATCGCCGCCTGCAGGGCCGGCAGGTTGCCGGCGGGACAGACCAGTTGCATAGGCAGCGCTCCGAAAAGGGAAAGCCGAATGGTGGGTGCTGAAGGCCGTCGCTGCGTTGACCGCGATCAGTTGACGGTTGATTCGTGGATAGTGGCGACGGACTGGCAGCGACCTAACGTTGCCCTGATCCGGATCAAGCGTTTCGTCGTCTTGCCGGCGCACCATTGCCGTCAACGACACGGGCGACGTACATGACTGACTACATCCAGGCGTGGCAATGCATCGGCTGCGGCAAGATCGAGGCGCCGCAGACCTGCATCGGCGTGTGCAGGGACCGCAAGGTATTCGTGGTCGGCAAGGAGGAGCACGAGTGCGCGCTGGCCGCTAACCAGGCGTTGCAGGCGCGACTGGAACGTGCGCATGCGATGCTGCTGCGCTTCGGCCAAGCCGAGCCCAAGCCGGGGCAGTGGGAGGGCTCATGGCGTGCGCTGCAAGCACAGCTGCTCGAAGTGCTGGCGATGCTGGCGACGGCGGATGCCGGAACGCCAACGGCCTGAGCCACCACGGCGCGGTTCAGGCCGACGGCGGTATCGCCAGCGCCTCGTCATCAGCCAGCAGGCGGCGATGGATCGCGTCGAGATGTTCCAGCAGCTCGTTGCGGGCCGCCTCGGCGTAGGGGTTCTCGCGCTGGATCGCGGCGAACAGGTGGCCGGCGTCGCCGCGCACCGCGGCGAGCATGTTGGCGAGGCCGAGGAAGGAGGGCGGCGCCATCGTGAGGTCGTCGCCCACGCCCATTTCCACTAGCGCACGGGCGATGAAGAAGGCCAGCGCGTGGGTCTTCGCCATGGCGCGGTCGTGGCTGGAGGGATCCTGCGCGATCACCGTGCAGCCCAGCGACTCAAACAACGCCCGCGTGCGTTCGGCGGCCTGCGGGTGGCGCGCGCTGGCGCACAGTACCGTGCGCAGCGGTTCGCCGCGGGCGAGGCTAAGCGGGCCGAACAGCGGGTGGGTGCCGGCGTGCGGAATCGCGTCGCCGAGATGCGCGTCCAGCAACGCGCAGGGATGCTCCTTCACGCTGCCCACGTCGATCACGGTGTGTCGCGCTTCCAGCAGGGGGCGCAGTTCGCGCAGCGCCGCTTCCAGCCGTGGCACCGGCATCGCCAGTACCACCCACTCTGCGCCGGCGAGCGCGTCGGCAGGCGTGGCGCACGCTGTCGCGGCGGGCACCTCGGCATGTGGGTCGTGGATGCGCACGATGTGGCCGGCACGTTGCAGCAGATCGGCAAAGGCGCATCCGAAGCGGCCGTGGCCGAACAGGGCGAAGATCATCGTGGGCTCGGAGGGTCGGGCAGGGGCACTGCCGCCGATTCTCGCAGCGAACGCCACAAAGCATCCATCCGTGCCTCTACCGCGTTGTCCGGTGCGATCGGCATGCCCCAGGTGCGGCTGGTTTCGCCCGGCCACTTGTTGGTGGCATCGATGCCGAGCTTGGAGCCCAGCCCCGCCACCGGACTGGCGAAGTCGAGGTAGTCGATCGGCGTGTTCTCCACCAGCATGGTGTCGCGCGCCGGGTCGACGCGGGTGGCGATGGCCCAGATCACCTGCTTCCAATCGCGCGCGTCGATGTCGGCGTCCACCACGATCACGAACTTGGCGTAGGTGAACTGGCGCAGGTAAGACCATACGCCCATCATCATGCGACGCGCGTGGCCGGCGTACTGCTTGTGGATCGCCACCACGGCGACGCGGTAGGAACAAGCCTCGGGCGGCAGATGGAAGTCGGCGATCTCGGGAAACACCTTCTGCAGGATCGGCACGAACACCTCGTTGAGTGCCATCGCCAGTACAGAGGGCTCGTCGTAGGGCGCACGGCCCATATAGCTGCCCTGATAGATCGCGTTGCGGCGCAGGTGCATGCGCTCGACGGTGAGTACGGGAAAGCGGTCCTGCGTATTGTAGTAGCCGGTATGGTCGCCGAACGGGCCCTCCAGCGCGGTATCGCCGGGATGGATGAAGCCCTCCAGCAGTATTTCCGCTCCGGCCGGCGTATCCAGCTTGGTGAGCTCGCTGCGCCACAGCCGCGTACGTTCGCCGCGCAGGAGTCCGGCGAATTCGTATTCGGACAGCGTGTCGGGCACCGGCGCCACCGCGGCAAGCAGGGTGGTCGGGTCAGCGCCGATCGCCACCAGCACGGGAAATGGTTCCGCCGGACGATCGGCACACCAGTCGGCATAGTCGAGTGCGCCGCCGCGATGCGGCAGCCAGCGCATGATGACCCGGTTGGACCCGATCACCTGCTGGCGATAGATCGCCACGTTCTGCCGGCGCTTGCGGCTGCCGCGGGTGATGACCAGGCCCAGCGTGATCAGGCGACCGACGTCGCCGGGCCAGCAATGCTGGATCGGTAGCCGGGCGAGGTCTACCTCGCCGCCCTCGACGGTGTCGTGCAGGAACGCGGCATCCTCCACGCGGCGCGGCGCCACGTGGGCCAGCTGAGCCAGTTCCGGCCAGGTGGCCAGTGCCTGGCGCAGGTTCGCCGGCCAGCGTGGCTCTTTGATCGCGGCCAGCAGTTGACCCAGCTCGCGTAGGCTAGCCAGCGGCCGTCCTGCCAGCGCCAGCTCGATGCGGCGGCGATGGCCGAACAGGTTGCCGAGGAAGGCGTGGCTCGAACCGGTCGGATGCTCCATCAGCAGGGCGGGACCGCCCTCTCGCAGCGCACGATGGCTAAGCGCGGTGGTTTCGAGATGGGGATCGACCGGTACCTGCACGCGCAGCAGCTGCTGCTGGCGTTCGAGCCGGTCGAGGAAGCTGCGTAGGTCGTGGTAGCTCATGCAGTAAGCGTCGCTGCCCGCGGGCCCGTCCGCCTTGACGCCGGTCAGGCCGGCGCACGCATGTTCAGTCCGGCAATGGTTGCCAGCGGCCGCTGGCGAGGCAACGCTGCAGCGCCTCGCGTGCCGGGGCCAGGTCGATGCGGTGCTCGGCAAGCCACCCCGGGTCGAACAAGGTCTCCGCGTAGCGCACGCCCGGATCGCACAGCAGGCTGACGATGCTGCCGCGCTCCTCGCGTGCGTGCATGGCCGCGGCCAACTGCAGGCAGGCCACCAGGTTGGTGCCGGAGGAGCCGCCGTAGCGGCGGCCGAGCAGATCTTCGAGCAGCCACGCGGCGGCGATCGAGGCACTGTCGGGCACCTCGATCACCAGGTCGACCACGTCGAACAGAAAACCCGGCTCGACGCGAGGGCGGCCGATGCCCTCGATCAGGGTGGGGCGGCTTGCCGGAGCAACGCGGTCGCGCGTGCGCCAGCCTTCGGCGAAGCCACAACCGGTGGGTTCGGCCACGCACAGGCGGGTATCTAGGCGGCGGTAGCGCAGGTTGCGGCCGATGGTGGCCGAAGTTCCGCCGGTGCCAGCGCCGCAGACGATCCAAGCCGGTACCGGCTGGGGCTCGCGCGCCATCTGTTGCAGGATCGACTCGGCGATGTTGTTGTTGCCGCGCCAGTCGGTGGCGCGCTCGGCGAGGCCGAACTGGTCCAGGTGGCAGGCACCCTGCGCAGCATGTTCGGCGGCGCGTGCGTGCACCTGGGCTGGATCGTCCACCAGGTCGCAGCGGCCGCCCAGCGCCTGCACGTCCCGGATCTTGCGCGGGGCAGTGCAGGCTGGCATCACTGCGGTGAAAGACAAGTCGAGCAGGCGCGCGAACCAAGCTTCGGATATCGCGGTGCTGCCTGAGGAGGCATCGACCACGGCCTGGCCTTGGCGCAGGCGGCCGTTGCACAACGCGTAAAGATAGAGCGAGCGGGCAAGCCGGTGCTTCAGGCTGCCGCTGGGATGTGCCGATTCGTCCTTGAAGTAGAAGTCGATGCCGTCAAAGCCCGGAAAGTTCAGCTTGAGCAGATGAGTATCAGCCGAGCGCGCGGCTTCCTGCGCAAGCGCGTCCAAAGCGCCATGCAGCCAGCGGCGGGTGCCGTCGCGTAGCGGGGGGATCGCCTTCAAGAAAGCCTGTCCTGATGCCCGGGGATGACGGACGGATTCTGCGCGACCGCTGCCGCTGCGGCCCTGACTCGCATCAATTCCGGTGCAGCTGAGCGCAAGTCCGTACGGGGCTGAGCTGCCAGCGCACCCTCAAGCCGCGTGGGCGGGTGCCGAGGACTAGAGTGCGTTGTCGGGAACGGTGGTGGACCCGCCGGTGGGCTGCATGGTCACGCGTAGTGTCAGCAGCGACGCGCCCAGCAGTGCGGCACCGGCCAGCGAGATGACATGTTCCGGATTGCCGCCGAGCCAGTGTTCGTAAAACAGCGGCACGGTGACGATCTGAAGCAACATCGGCAGCACGATAAAGACATTGAAGAGGCCCATGTAGACGCCGGCACGCGCCGGAGGCACGCAGCTGGCCAGCATGGAGTAAGGGTTGCCCATCATGCTGGCCCAGGCGAGCCCGACCCCGACCATAGGGAGGAAGAGCAGTCCGCGCGTATGCACGTGCGGCAGCACCAGCATGCCCAGACCGCCCAGCAGCAGCGAGGCCGCATGCAGGCGTCGGGCCCCCCATCGCCGGGCAAGGATCATCATCGCGAATGCCGCGAGCATGGCGACGAAATTGTAGAAGCCGCCGATCTGCCCGGTGACCAGCACGGCCTGGGTAAAGCCCGGCTTGGCAGAGTCGGTGGTGTGGTAAAGCGAACGCGCCAGCGACAGCGTTATGTATTCCCAGTAGCAGAACATTGCGTACCATTGCAGCAACATCATCTGCGCCAGTTGGCGCATGGTCTGGGGCATCTCGCGGATCGCGTCGATCACTTCGGTGAGCGTGGCGCGTAAGCTATGCGGCGTGGCGCGCATGCGCTCAAGCTCGTCGGGAGCGAGCGGCAACTCCGGCGTGGTCCAGGCCGACCACCCCACACTGACGATCGAACAGAAGGCGCCAATCACGAACGCGACTAGCACCACGTTGGGTATGCCATGGCTGGTGGTCTGCGAAGCCTGCATGCCCAGCCCCACCAAGATCGACGGTGTGAGGTAGGCGAGGGTCTGCGAGAGCCCAGTGAACGCGCTCTGCATGAGGTAGCCGGTTGCGTGCTGTGACTGCTCGAGGCGGTCACCGACGAAGGCCCGGTAAGGCTCCATCGTGATGTTGTTGGCCGCATCCAGTATCCAGAGCAGGCTGGCGGCCACCCAAAGGGCGGGACTCAGCGGCATGGCCAGCAGGCATACGCTGCACAACAATGCACCGACCAGGAAATACGGGGTGCGCCGACCGAAGCGGCTGGTGGTGCGGTCGCTGAATGCGCCGATCAGCGGCTGTACCACCAGTCCGGTGATCGGCCCCGCCAGCCACAGGTAGGGCAGGGTGGCGTCGTGGGCACCCAGGTACTTGTAGATCGGGCTCATGTTGCTTTGTTGCAGCCCGAAGCTGAATTGAATACCGAAAAATCCGACATTCATGTTCAGGATTTGCCAGAAGCCTAGCCTGGGTTTGCGCATGGCGGTTACCTTTCTAAAGAGCCCAGAGCTGCAGCGACCGGGGCATCGGCCAGCGGCACCGGTGCGTCCATCCGCCATCGATCGTAGAAACCGGGTTCGTCGGGCAAGGCTCCGCGCAGGCCGCAGATCGACGCGGCAAAAGCCGTGGCACGGGGCAACAGTTCCTCCAAACCGAGGCCGAGCATCAATTGCGCCAGGGCCATGGCAGAGAAGGCATCCCCTGCACCCACCGTGTCAACCAGCCGCGTTACTGGTGCAGCCGGCGACGAGGCGATGCATTCGCCGTCGCCATTCCAGGCAGTGGCCCCCAGCGCACCGTGGGTGACCAGCAGCCCCTCCACGCCGAGGCCGCGCAGCAGCGTGCGAAGGGCGGTGCTGCGCTCGCCGATATGAGGCCGGCCCGTTCCGGCCACGCAAGGGAGGTCGGACCAGGCAAGCAACTGCATCTGCTCCTCGTCGCTGACCTTGAGGATGGTGGTGCCGCGCAAGGCATCGAGGACATCGGCCGGCGCTGTGCCGGCGTCGCGCCAGTTCAGGTCAACGTAGCTGCGATGCGCCAGGTTGGCGCGCAACTTCGTCAGGCTGGCACGCGGTGCCGGCGAACGGAGCACCAGTGTGCCGGAATACAGCCAAGTGCTGCGCCCCCCCGCGTAGCGCGCGGCGGACGCGCATGCGTCGTCGACGTCGATGTGGTCGTAGGCCTGGTCTTGAGGGATCCGGAAATGGTGCCCGCCGGCATCCTCGACGACTTCGACGCGTCCGGTCGACCGGCTGCGATCGAGCTGCAGTCCAGCCAGCGAGAGCCCCGTGCGCTCGGCTGCCAAGCGCAGGTATTGCGCCTCCTCGTCATGCCCCAGACGCGAGATCAGGTGTGGCCTCATGCCGAGCCCGGCTAGGTGCATGGCCACGTTGAACGGTGCGCCGCCCGGCACCAGACGATCACGGAGCACATCCACCAGCATTTCGCCTAACACGACACAGCGCGGTTCGTCCACGCTGGACGGCACGCGTATATCAAATAGCGTCATGTGCGTACCCTCCAGCTCATCGACCACGGTGGCAACCGGACTGCACCCGCCCTATCCGTTGGCGGGGCACCGGTGGTATCGAGCAGCGTCGTCCAGCCATCGGTTGCCTGCAGCGAACGCCAATCGAAGGTTTCTTCGTTGCTGCCAAGATTGAATACCGCCACCAGCTGTTCGCCCCGGCCGAGCGTCAGCAGCGTGGGATGATCCGGTCCGATCGACTTGGGCATGGCATGCGGATCGAACGCAGGATGCCTCCGCGCGGCCACCAAGCGGGCGAGGCTGGCCCAGCTTTGGAATGTGGCGGTGGATTCGTCCGCGAGCCGGCGTGCTGCACGACAGGAATCGAACCAGGGGCGCTGCAGCCAGCGTCCATCGAGTACGAGGCGTGCCGAATCCGCCGCGGCGTCGTTGTTGGGCTGGGCCAGTTCGTCACCCATGTAGATCAGCGGGATGGCACCGCTGAAGAAGGCCAGGCCGTAGACCAACGAGAAGCGGCGCATGGCGGCGGCATCCACTGCAGCACCCTCGGGCGGCAGCAGGCCGACAAGGGCGGCCGTCATACCGTTGGTGCCGTGCAGGTCGGCGCCGTCGGCGGTCTGGAACGGCATGCCGTGCCCGAAACTGCCGGGGCGTCGTCCTTCTAGTCGCGCTGCGGCTTCGCCGATGCGTGTCCGGAAATCACCGCCGGTCGCCTCCACGTCCGGACGCAGCACGCTCCAGACAATGTCGTCATGGCAGCGCACATAGCTCATCCAGCCAGAGTGCTCAGGCACATCGGGAGCGGTGTCGTACTGCCGACGTAACAGCGTGGCAGTGCCTTCGGCCAGGCTGGCCCATCCGGCCGCCATCCGGCCGCTGTCATAGGCGAGATGACATTCGTGGCCACGGCCCGCGTCTTCGCCGAAATACGGCGCTAGCTCCGCCGCAGGAACAATCGCCTCGGCCTTCAGCAACACGGCGGGTGCGACCAGGTCCACGATGGCGCGCAGCGCCCGCAGGATCAGGTGTACCTCGGGCTGGTTGGTGCAGCTCGTACCCAGGCGCTTCCACAGGTAGGGCGCTGAATCGAGCCGGAACACTTCCACGCCACGATTGGCCAGGCGCAGCAGGGTGGTGGCGATGGCCGCGAATACGGCCGGGTTGGCGTAGTTCAGGTCCCACTGGAAAGGATAGAAGGTGGTCCACACCCAGCCGTCCAGCGCCGGGACGTGGCTGAAATTGCCCGGTGCCGCCTGCGGAAACACCTGGCCGAGCGACTGTTCGTAGCGGTCCGGCAGGCTTCGGTCGGGAAACAGATGGAAGAACGCTCGGTATTCCGGATCGCCCCGCAGCGCGGCCCGTGCCCAGGGGTGCTCGTCGGCGACGTGGTTGAGCACGAGGTCGGCGCACAGGCTGATGCCGGCCTCGCGCAGTGCCCCGGTCAATGCCTCCAGGTCGTCCATGGTGCCCAGCGCCGGATCGACTTGATCGAAGTCCGCTACGGCAAAACCGCCGTCGCTGTCGCCGTTGCGAGCGCGGAGGAACGGCAGGAGATGGAGATAACCGACACCGAGCTCTTTCAAATATCCGATGCGCGAAGTCACGCCGCATAGGTCGCCACCGAAGCGATCGACGTAGGCGCAGTAGCCGACCAGCTTGGCGTCGATGAACCAGCCGGGTGCGTCCTCGCGTCGACAGTCCATTGCCCGCAAGGGCTCGGGACGCGTACCTGCCAGCGTCCCGAGCTCGCGGCACAGGGTTGTCAGCCAGGCGCCGAACTGCGGCTGGTCGCCGTAGAGCTCGTCCAGCGTCTGCAGCAGCCTGGCGCCGCAGCGTGCGTAGCGTCTTTCCAGCGATGCGCGCAGGCTGGGGCCTGCGGCATCGAGCACGCTGTTAAGGGCCGCCGACGCCCAGCGCCGTGACGCAGTGGTATCAGCGTGACTCACAGGTGGTACTGCCAGGTCGCATAGATGGTCCGGCCGAGAATCGAGCGGGCCGTGTTGATGCCACTGGCCGTTACCGATTGAGGACTCTGGTCGATCTCGGTGAGGCCGATGCTGTTGAACAGGTTGTCCACGTTGAGCGATACCGTCATGCGATCGTTGATGTCGTAGCTGGCATAGGCGTTGACCTGGGTGTAGCTGGGCATCACCAGGCCATTCGGATCGGATGCATAGGACTTGGTCGTGCCGATCAGCGTGGCACCCACGTTGAGGGAGCCTCGCTCGTAGCTCGGGGTGAGCTGATAGATCCAGTTGGCCTGGCGTTGCGGCACGTTGCCGACGTCGGCGGGCGTAATCGCGTCGGAGACAATGCGCGAGTGCGTGTAAGTCGCGCCGCCCATCAGCGAGAAGTGGCCGTAGTTGAAGGAGCCTTCGAACTCCACGCCGCGCGAGTGGTACTGGCGGCTTATCAGCTGTTGGGTGTGGGAAGTCACGTCCTGGTTCTGTTCCTGCGTGCGCGCCATGAAGCCGGTGACGAACAGGCTGGTGTGCTCGGTCGTCCACTTCACGCCGCCCTCGTACTGCTTCACCACATTCACACCCACGCCCTGCGCCACGCTGCCGTCGGTGTTGATGCCACCACCGAACAGAAGGCGATCGGCGTTGAAGCGCGCGCCGCTGCTGGCACGCGCGAACAGGGCCAGATCGCTGCTCAGCGAGTAATTGGCGCCGAACGAATATTCCAGATGGCTCTTGGTGTAGTTCACCGGCAGGGTGGAGCCGATGCCGTACACCGGCACGGACTGTTCCGGTGCCTGGATCACGCCGTCCCCGTTCACGTCGACCGCTGCGGTCTGGTTCGCAGCCGCGTAGTGACCCCGGGCATTGATATGGTCGAAGCGCAGGCCACCATCGAAACGCCAGCGTCCAGGCTGCCAGGTCAGCGAGAGGTAGGGCGCGTCCATCTTGTATTTGACGTGGTAGTAGCGCGTGCAGCAGTTGCCGAACAGCGGCTCACCGTAGGCGACTAGGCCGTTGCTGGTTAGCGGCTGGCCGCCAGCGTTGTACACGTCGAGTAGCGCCGAATCCCTGCCTTGCACCGTTTGCAGGTAGGTGTTCCAGTGCCAGTCCTGCACGATGTCCTGCTGCGAGTGGTAGTAGCCCAACTGCAGCGTGGCGGGACCGTTGCCGGTGTCGAAGTCGCGCGACAGCGTGATGTTGTTGGTCGCGTTGTCCATGTTCGGCAGCGATACGTTGAACAGGATGGTTTCCGAGGCCAGTCCATTCCCGGCGAGTGCGGCGGGGTTGGCGATCCGCTGCCCGGCCATCGCCCCACTGGCGTATGCCAGGGTGGCGCCCGTCCCGCCGATGCTCTGTGCCAGCGCGGCGGCGGTCCCCACATTCGCGGGATAGGGACCGACGAAGCTGCCGGAGTTGGACGCGATGCGGAAGCGTTCGTGCAGCGTCCAGTCGTTGCCCAGCGTGAACTTGCCTTCGCCGCCGATGGCCTTGACCTTGGAGGTGTAGCCGTTGCGGATATTCGTATGCATGGGCTGGCCCGAGGCATTCAGTGCCGTGTCGCTGGTGAAATAGGGCGACTGAAGCACGCCATCCTGTACGCTGAAGCCGGGGATCGAGCCCACGTGCGGGTTGCCGTTGCTGCCGCTGATCAACACCGGTACCGGCAGGTATACCGGGTCGTGGGTGTTGGTGTACTGCAGGTTCAGGCGCAGGAAGCCACCGTCGATGTCGTGGGTGATGTTGCCCATCAGTTGGCCACCCGAGGACGAGGTGTAATCCGTGCTCTTCTGGCCCTGACCGTGCTGGACGAAGCCGCCGAAATGGAAGCGGGTGTCATTTGACAACGCATTGCCGTAGTCAAAGTCCAGCCGTTGGTCGTCGTAGCCGCCGAGGCCAGTGGTGACGCCGATGGTGCCGCCGGGATTGCTGCCGTCCTTGGTGATGAAGTTGACGATGGCGCCTGGCGCATTGCTGGCGAACACCGAGGATGATCCGCCGCGCACTACTTCCACGTGGTCGATGTTGTAGTCCGTGCGCAGGAAGGTGTCCGGCGTAGCAAAGGCAGTATCACCGAATTCAAACACCGGCATGCCATCCACCTGGAACTGCACGAACTTGCTGCCGCCGGAGGCGACCGGCAGGCCGCGCACCGAGATGTTGGCATTGCCGGCGCCGCCTGAGGATTCGGCGCGGATACCGGGGATGTTGCGCAGCAGGTCGGCCGCATTCTGCGCGCCACTGGACTGGATCTGGTCGGCGCCGAAGGTACTCACGGAAATGCTGGAGTTCATCTCGGTGGTTGCAACCGGGGAGCCGGTCACGACCACCTTGGACAGATCAAGCGCGTTCTTCTTGCTGGGCTTCTTCGCAACTGTAGCGGTCGCCGCATGGGTATCCTGGGCCGCCGCGGTCATGGCGTGGTCGGCGCCCCGTGCGGGATGGGCGTGCAGCTGAAACGTTGCAGCGCAGGCCAATGCTATCGCCATGGCCAGTGTGTTGCGATGAAAGCCAAACATCGTTCGCATGTTTTCTCTCCCCAATGACGTTGATCCCGGGCTGTCTATGCGCCGGCGCGAAGTTCTTGGTTTGTTTCCGGCTTCCGCGGTGCTGTCGGTGTTGTCACCAGACTGCTGCCGCGGCGAGTCGGTGTCGTTATTGTGCGTTCTATGCAAACGTTTGCAATGTGCGGTGCATCATATTTTTCTAGTTTATATAAACTATTGTAGCAATTGCCTTTTTTTTGCTTTATATGAATTTTGCCAACGATTGCTTTTAAGGCTGATGTGGCGCGCCGCTTGGTTTGCAGGCACGGTAAACGCCCATGCCTTGCCGGCATCGGCGTCCGTGGAGCCGGGAGGGGTTGCCTGCAAGGCAGCGAAATTCGGGTGGTGTGGTTCTGTCCGGCGAAAGCTGGCTACACGAAAGTCGGTCAATCAGCCTTTTCGTGTGTGCGGTCGCGCAACGTGCTGTCGCGCACGATCAGCTCGGTCTGCAACCGGTGTGGCAGACTGCTGCTGCCTGCGTCGTGTTCATCCAGCAGCTCTAGCAGCGCGCCGACCATGGTGCGCGCCCCGAGCGTGAAGGACTGGCGGATCGTCGTCAGCGGAGGGTGGAAGTGGGCAGCAAAGTCCACGTCATCGTAACCGGCCACGAGTATGTCCCGGGGCACATCCAGCCCTCGCTCTCGCAACGATCCGATCGCTGCCATCGCCAGAAGATCGCTGGCGGCAAAGATCCCGTCCAGGCGAACCTTGCGGTCGAGCAGATCCAGCACTGCGATGCGACCCGCTGGAGCGAGAAAGGGGCTGGTGATGCGCAACTCGGGATCATGCCGCAGGGCATGCTTGCGCATGGCCGCCATGAAACCACGGTAACGCTGCGCAACCTCGGGCAATGCACGATCGCCAAGGAAGGCGATGCGACGACAGCCCTGCTGAAGCAGGTGTTCGCCGACCAGCCGACCACCCTCGACGTTGCGCCCACCGACGCAGCAATAACGCTGGTCCGGCAATGCGGCACCCCACACCACGAGGGGCAGGCCCCGGTCTGCCATCGCGTTCAGCTGGGCGTGCTGGTGCCATTGACCTATCAGGATCACGCCGGCTGCACGCCCGCCGTCAACCAGCGTGCCCACCGAGTCCAATCGCTCCGCATCCAGCCGGACCAGCAGCATTTCGTAGCCAAGCTCGGTCAGTTCATCCGCCAGCGCACCGATCATGCCGTGGAGGAAGGGGTCGGAGAAGTTCTGCCGGCGGTTTTCTTCATACGGCACGACGACCGCGATGGTGCGGTTGGTACGCGAGCGCAGGTCGGTCGCGTTGCGGTTGATGGTGTAGTTGTACTTGCGCGCCAGTTCGGTGATGCGCGCGCGGGTCACGTCGTTGACCAGGGGGTTGCCCTTGAGCGCGCGCGAGACGGTGGAGGTGGCGACTCCCGCGAGGCGCGCGATGTCGGCCATCTGCAGGCGTTCCGGGGCAGCCTTGGTGGCATGGGCTGCCGGTTTGCCGCTCCGCTTCGTATTCATGCTTTGGTCCAACTCGAGCCGGTGCCCTCGCGCATTGACCAATCAGGTTCTGGATCGTTCCGAGATGACAGGCTTGCGAAGGATGACGCAGACGGCATGAGATCGCTCGTTGAGTCGGTATCCCTTGGACTATCCGACAACCGTGCTTTGACAGCAAGTATCCAACTGCACATGCATCTTGACTGTTGGCGGGTGTGTGGTGCCGTACTCGGGCAACGCAGCCTCCCATACTGTCGAGATGCGTTATCCCGCACGGCCGGAACCTGCACGACCTAACGCCACTACTGAGTAGCCTTAGTGTGCGAAGCCGGGACCTCCGGTAACGAGCCTTGTGTGGTGCAACAACGGGGAGAGCCGTGGCCAAGTCTCTTGAAAGACGGAATGTCCTGGCACAGCTTGGCGGCCGACAAGAAATTATCCTTAAGGCGCGTCTGTCACATCGAACCGTTCGGGGATCAGCGCGATGCGCTGTCGATCTCGGCACGCAGTCGGTGGCGCATTCGTTTCCGTACGGCGGGCGGCACGTCGATCCGCTTCAAATGGGTCCTGAGCATGTGCAGGTCCTGGAGGCGCCCGAGGCGGTCCGACTGTATGTTTAGCGCATGGATGGACGCGTAATGGGGATCACGGGGAGGTCCCTTCCACGATGGCTCCATTTTCCGCACCGTGCGGATCACCTGGTATTGCATGCGAAGGCGTCGCAGGCGCCGACGCCAGTGGTGGCTGCTGTCGGCCCCCGGCTCCTGCTGTGCTCTCCGTTCTGCCTTAGCCAGCCGGCGTGCACTGCGGGTGATACCCGCGGCAAGATGGCTGTCGTCGAGGTGATGCCACGGCAACGCCTCGATTGCCTGGGCAAGGGTGTCGAGGCGGGCCCGCCGCGAAGCGAAGTCCGGGTCCGCGGCAAGGGCTTTCGCAAGAAGCTTCTCGCGTCGCGCGGCGAGCTTTGCCATGGCGGCGGGCCAGATGCTCTGCCCGCCATCCAAGGCGAGGCCGCCAGCCGTCACCACCACGACGTGGGCGTCACGCAGGTCCGACAGGTCGACGCAGAGCTGTCGCAGTCCTTTGTCGATGACATCCGTTTCTGGCCCGAGCCCCGGCTGGCACAGGGCCAGCAGGCTGCGCAGCCGGCGAATGGCCTTGCGCATGCGATGGATCGTGATGTGCCTGTTCCTGCGCTGGGTGAGCGAACGCATGGCCTGGTCGACCTGGGCCGCGGCCTGGGCGGCGAATGCCGGTCCTGGGAAATGTGCGGTCATGCTGTCGTCTCGCCCAAGATCCCCTGCCTAGATTGTAGTCGGGCAGGGGTAACTCTGCACGGCGGGCAGATGCGGCAAAGCTGTGTCGACTCGACGCATGGCACTCCTCGACCGGCGGACTTACGGATTGGGTCGCCTGCAAGAGAGCTGACATGGCGCCGTGCAAGGTACCCCAGATGCTTTCGAAGGCATCGCCTAAGGTAGGTCGACACGACCTGGTTCAGGCCGATGCAGACGCCGCAGCGGTCGATGTACACGTCGACGACCTCGGCAGTGCTCGAGTGACTCACCTATTGCCGCCACATTGTGGAAACCGGTAACGACAGCTACCCTTTTGGCCACCACGCCGCCCACGCCAAGATGGAGATCCGGGACACCCGCTTGTCCAAGCACTGAGCTAAGCTGCCACCGCAACGGGTGGCTCGCCTTTCGATGAAATGCCCCGCTCAGTTAAGGGGTGAAAATTAACACCAGCGACAACAGTACCGTGTTCAACTGCCTCCAGCCGTTGTTGTTCCGTCGGGATGCACGGCCGGTGACAGAGCAGCAATGACAATGACCGTCGATCTCTAGGGAGGTTTTGATGTCTATCGCGAAAGTGGTGAGTGGGGTGTTGGCGCTGGGGCTGTACCTTGCCGCATCGGCGACATGGGCTGCCGAAGGACCGCACACCTATTCGGCGGATGACGTCGCAGCGGGGAAGGCGGTCTATACCGGTACCTGCATCGCCTGCCATGGCGCCAACGGAAAGGGGCTGTTGCCAGGCACTCCGGATTTCACCAAGGCCGGCGGTGTGCTTAGCCTATCCGACGAGGTGCTGGAGGACCGTATCATCCACGGCTTCAGCACTGGCGATGTCGCCATGCCGCCCGACGGCGGTAATGCCAGCCTGAAAGAGTCGGACATCAAGCACGTGATCGCCTACCTGCACGCCACATTCGGACATTGATCGGGGCAAAGCCTTGCGGTCGCCTACGTGCTCGATCCGACAGCGTAGGCATATCCCCGGTTTGTCGGCTGGATCGAGATGGCAGGGAAGGGCGTCTGGCTGACTGAATGGCTCGAGGATCACCGGTCTCTTCCAGGTTGACCTCAGTGGGCCGAAAACCGGTTGGAGCAAGTTTGTGTTAGCGCTCGTGACCAAGAAGCTAACGCGAAGGCGCCGTCAGCTAGCGAATTCAGGAGGTCACCAGATGAGCTGAGCAAGGTGGAGTAGCACGCCTGCCAGGCTCCTCAGATCTTGAAGGTTGTGGGCGAGAACACGTCGAAGGTTCAGTGCCGAACCGCCCCGTAGATAGCTTAGCCAGGCGGTGGGAGCTTCTGAGCCTGGCAAGTCGTCCTCTCTTATCACTCCCAGCAGCTCACGCTCGGCGGTCGCCAGGCGGCAGTTCTGCCAGACAGTCTTCCAGCGACGGCGCACGGGATGGAGCAGATCAAGATGTCCCAGCCCAGAAAGCGGATTCGGCATCCGGGTCAGCCGATAGCGCGTGGCCAATAACGGCGCGTCGTAGCATTTGCCGTTGTAGCTCACGAGTACGGTGTCCGGCTGCAGCCAGGTCGCGAACACGCGTAGCATGGCGATTTCGGCGGCAATCGTGGTGATCGTCAGCTGACGCACACGGAAGCGCCCATCGGGCAGCCAGTCTGCCGCCCCGATCATCCAGGCACGTGTACCGGTGCCGCCGGCGAGCCCCGTCGTCTCGGTATCAAAGTGCAGCAGCCGTCGATGGGCTACTGGCTCCGCCCAGCGTGCAAAGGTGGTATCGATCAGAGGCTCAGGGGAGCCCCAGTCCATCATCGCCTCCGTGAGGAACAGCCCGGGGGCGATTTCGGTCCCCGGCACGAACCGGTCACTTGCTGCGTTTCCCTTGGGCGCCCCTTGGATGCGCGTGCGCTGGCGGATTAGTTGGAGTACGTCCGGTGAAAGCGCAGGTTTGGGGGGAGGGATTCGCGATGCGTGACCGGACTGTGTACGCAGTTGTCGCAGCCGATCGGCCAGCGCGCTCACAGCGCCACCAAGAGCGCCAATACGCGCAAGGCCAACGCTTTTGGCGTCGTGTCCGCCGTTTCATCCGCCGCGAGTACCGGTCCCACGCAGCCTGGGCAGCCGCCCGTGCACGCGCAGCGTTCGATCAAGGTGATCGATTGCGCCACCAGATCCTCGTGCCGCTGGAACAACGGCTCGCTCTGACCGATCCCGCCGGGAAAGGCGTCGTAAAGGTAGACAGTCGGCGTGAACGGCGCCTCCGCGGCCAGGGCTGCCGGTTGCCCATCGGTGCCGCGAATCTGACCCCGACCGTTCGAGTCGGCACTCACGAACCAGGCGCCGTCGCCGCTGCCGACGGCCTTCTGCAGGTCGCGTGCCTCGGCCATCACGGCCACCGTGGCGACGATGTGCAGCGCATACGCCGCACCGAGGAAGCCATCAAGCGCCTGCTGCCGCTGCTCGAATGCCGCGTCGAGCACCACTTGCGGCAGCTGCCACCATACCGCGGTGGTATGCAGCTCCTGGTCGGGCAGGTTCACCGGTCCGTAGCCGATGTTTTCGTGTGAGTAGAAGCGAATCTTCTTGTAGCCCGGTACGCGCCGCACGACGTACACCTCGCCGTGATGCGCATCGCCGCAGCCAGCCCGGGCGTTCGCGAAGCTCTCGAGCACCTTGAGCTTGGTGTAGTCGATCGCATCGGTGTAGTAGTCGACGTGGGTACGCGTGACGTAGGCCTTGCGGCCCTCCCAGTCCAGCCGTTCCACCTGGTAGGGCACGGACTGGATCATGTGGATGGCGCCCTCATACAGCGTCACTGGCGCGGCCGTGTAGTCGACCTCGGCGATGATCGTCTGCCGGCCGTCGGTGCGGTCGACCACCACGAAGTTGCCGTCGGCGACGGAACGCAGCGAGACGGCGATGGCCGGGTAGCTGTCCGCGATCCACTCCCAGCGATCGCCTTCGCGATGGAGCACGCCTTCCTCGCCCAGCACGTCGAGCCAGGGCGTCGCGACTTCGGTACCGAATAACTCGTCGCCCACGAACGGCAACTCGAAGGCGGCACACCGAATATGGTCCAGCAGGATCAACGGCTGGTTCGGCTGGACGCGGGCATGCTCCGGTGGCGCCCCTTGGAAGAACTCCGGGTGCCGCACCAGGTACTGGTCGAGCGGGTCGGAGCTGGCCACCAGCACTCCCAACGCCGATTGCTGCCGGCGACCGGCACGGCCGAAACGCTGCCAGGTCGCGGCGACGGAGCCGGGGTAGCCGTTCAGGACCACCGCATCGAGGCTGCCGATGTCTACGCCGAGCTCCAGCGCCGAGGTGCTGACGATGCCGTCGATGGTGCCGGCGCGCATCTCCCGCTCCGCGGCGCGCCGCTCCTTGGGCAGGTAGCCGCCGCGATAGGCCCGGATCCGTGCGGGCTTGCGTGGATCGCTGTCGAACACATCCTTCAGGTACTTGGTCAGCACCTCGACCATGGTGCGCGACTGCGCGAAGACCAACGTCTTCAGACCCGACTTGATAGCTAGCCGTGCGATACGGTTGGTTTGCGAGCGCGCCGAGGCACGCAGTCCCAGGTCGGGGTTGACCACGGGCGGATTCCACAGGAGGACGTGCTTGTCGCCGGTGGGCGCGCCGCTCTCGGTGATTGCAGTGACTGCATCTTCGATCAGCGCTTCGGCGTGTTCCTTCGGATTGCCGATGGTGGCCGAGCACAGGATGAATTGCGGGGTCACGCCGTAGAACGCGCACACGCGCTTCAGTCGACGGATCACGTTGGCCACATGGGAGCCGAACACCCCGCGGTAGGTGTGTACCTCGTCGATCACGACATAGCGCAGGTTCTCGAAGAACTGGGCCCACTTGGTGTGATGCGGCAGGATCGCCTGGTGCAGCATGTCCGGGTTACTCACCACGATGTCGCCGTGCAGCCGAATGGCCTGACGTGCATCGCCGGGAGTGTCACCATCGAAGGTGAAGGCCTTCACGCCCAGCGCTCCGGCCTGGTTGAGGTCCAGCAGTTCCGCCACCTGGTCCTGCGCCAGCGCCTTGGTCGGAAAGAGGTACAACGCCTTGGCATGCTGGGTCATCGCCGCGGCGATCACCGGCAGCGTGTAGCAGAGCGACTTGCCCGACGCGGTAGGCGTGACGATAGCCACATGTTCCCCCGACTGTGCCGAAGCCCAGGCCTGTGCCTGATGGCTGTAAAGCTCGGCGATGCCGCGCGAGCGCAGGGCTTGTGCCAGCGCAGGTGGCAAATCGCCAGGCAACGGTGCAAAGGCGCCTTCCTGGCCGGGCACCTTGAAGGCTCCGGTGATGCAGGCGGCATAACGTTGGGTCAGCCGCTGGACCAGCGTGAGGCCATCGCCAGAGCGGCGCAGCACCAGCTCATCGGTTGCGTAGCGGTCGGGAAGGGCATTCATGCAGCGGTCTCGGCACGTCGGGAGCGCAGTAAATCGCGGGGCCATCTCACGCCGTGAGATCGCAACAGGGGAGGCTGGGTCGAACGGGGGATCGACGGACGCACAGGAAGTCGCACTAACCCCTTGATCCGATTCGGGTGGCTGATGGGAGCCACTTTTTCACTTTCATTTTCACCTAAAGAGGTGAAACTATGCGTGCCATGACACTACAGCTCACCCACCGCCAGTCGAACGTCCTTGCCTTCATTCGCAGCTATCTCGCGCGGCATGGCGAGGCACCGACGCTTGAGGACATCGGCGACTCCCTGGCGATCGCCAGCGTCAGCGCGGTGCTGAAGCACGTGCGCTCGCTCGAGGCCAAGGGCCGGCTTGTCATCACCCCGAACCAGGCCCGCGGCATCCGCCTGGTGGAAGAGGAAGATCCGCTGGATCGTGACACGCTGGAGCTGCCGCTGGTGGGCAAGATCGCGGCCGGCGAGCCGATCGTGTCCACGGATCGCATTGAACGGACGGTGCGCGTTGCCCGCACACTGTTTCGGACATGCCCGGATTACCTGCTGCGCGTGGTCGGTCGGTCGATGATCGGCGAGGGCATCCACGACGGTGACCTGGTCGCCGTGAAGGCGACGCCCGTTGCCCGCCACGGCCAAGTGGTGGTGGCGCGGGTCGCGGGCGACAGCTTCACCATCAAGAAGCTGTACCAGAAGGACGGCGTGATCCGTCTTCTGCCTAACAGCCCGGGGTACCGGCCGATCGAGGTCGACCCCACCGAGGACTTTGCGATTGAAGGGCTGTACGCCGGCCTGATCCGAGGTGCGTGATGGGCGCGGTGGTGGCCCTTTCTGAGTTGCTCGACGCACGTCAGGTCTGGCGCGGTCGGGCGGTACCGGTGCCGGCGGGTGCGGAGCCGACCGGTTGGTCGGCACTGGATGCCGTGCTGCCGGCCCAAGGCTGGCCCGAGGCATCGGTCACCGAGATCTTGCTGCCGGCTGATGGCGTGGGTGAGCTTCGTCTGGTGATGCCGACGCTGGCGCGGCTGAGCCATGGGGCGCGCCCGGTGGCGTTGGTCACGCCTCCGTATCTGCCCTGCGCGATGGGGTGGCGCCAACGGGGCGTGACGTTGCGGAACCTGCACGTGGTGCAGGCGCCGGAAAGCGACGTGCTGTGGGCCATGGAGCAATGCCTTCGCTCGGGGAGTTGCTCCGCCGTACTGGCCTGGCCACGGCAGGCGGATGATCGCGCGCTGCGCCGTCTGCAGATGGCCGCCGACACCGGTCGTGCGCTCGCCTTCGTGTTCCGGGACAGCAAGCACCTTGCGCAGTCCTCGCCGGCACCCTTGCGTCTGGCCCTGGAGTTGGCGCCCGCACCCGGCATCCGGGTACACAAGTGTCGTGGTGGCCAGCCGCCGGCCATGCCGGTGGCATGGCCGGAAGGCGTGCATTGAGGATCGGCCGCGATGCTGTGGGCCTGCCTGTTGCTGCCACACCTGGCGCTGGACGGTGTCCTTCGCCAACGTGCTCCGGAGGGACCGTTGGTGTTGGTCGATGGCCCACCGCACGCGCGGACACTGGTGGCCGTCAATGCGGCGGCGCGCGCTGCGGGATTACGGGTCGGCCAGCGCCTGGCGGCGGCCCAGGCGTTGCTCGCGCAGTTCGAGGTCGTGCCGTGCGAGGCGAGAGACATCGCGCATAGCCATGCGCTGCTGGCTTCGACGGCCTATCGCTACAGCGGCGAAGTGTGTTTGCTGCCGAAGGCCGTGGTGCTGGAAGTCAGTCGTAGCCAGTCGCTCTTCGGCGCCTGGCCGCAGATCGCGCGGCGACTGCATGAAGACGTGGATGCCTTGGGATTCCGCCATCGTCTGGCCGCCGCACCCACACCGCATGCGGCCTGGGTGCTGGCGGGGTTTCAGGATGGAATCGTGGCGGAGTCGCCGGCGCACTCGCAGCGCCTCCTGGAGGCGGTGCCGCTGGAACGCGCACACCTAAGGGCGAGGGATATCGAGACGCTCGCTCGTATGGGTATTCGCACGCTGGGCCAGCTCTGGCGTCTGCCGCGAGCCGGATTGCTACGGCGACTCGGTGCCGAGGTCCTTGACTATCTGGATCGCCTGGCGGGTGATGTGCCGGCCGGTTTGCCACTGTACCAACCGCCCGATCAAGTGGATTGGGGCCTGGAGTTGCCTTTCGAAGTCGAGAACGCGGCCGCGCTGGTATTCCCGCTGCGGCGCCTGACCTACGACTTGGCTGCCTACCTGTCGATCCGCGACGGCGGGGTGCAGCGTTTCACGATCGGTCTCGAACACCGTGAGGGTGCCACGTCGGTCGACATTGGCTTGCTGTCACCGGAGCGCGAGCCCGAGGTGCTGTTCGAAGCGGCACGAGGGCGTGTCGCGACGCTGACGCTACCAGCACCCGTGGTGGCGCTTCGTCTGATGGCGAATCATCTGCCGCCGTTTGTGCCCGAAGGCCGCGATCTCTTCGACGAGCGACCGGTCGGTGCGCTGCCGTTTGCGCAATTGCGTGAGCGGCTGCGCGCCCGGTTGGGCGAAGAGGCGGTGACACAACTTTGCACCACCCACGATCCGCGACCGGAGCGCTCGCAAAGGGTGGGCGGTGGGGAAGACGGAAGCATCGATCCGCTTCCGCGTCCGACATGGCTATTGCCCCGACCCATGCCTCTGCGCGGTGCATCGCCGCGCGTGCTGGCCGGTCCTGAGCGAATCGAGACGGGATGGTGGGACGGCGAGACCGTATGCCGCGATTACTACATCGTGCGCACCGCACAGGGACAGAAGGCCTGGGTGTTTTGCCCGCCGGGTGAGCAGGACGGTTGGATGCTGCATGGCTGGTTCGCGTGATGGACTACGCCGAACTCCACTGCCTTTCGAACTTCTCCTTCCAGCGCGGGGCATCGTCGGCGCAGGAGCTTTTTTCGCGTGCCAAGGCCTGTGGCTATCGAGCCCTGGCGATTACTGACGAGTGCTCGATGGCTGGCATCGTGCGCGCACTGGAGGCCTCGCGAGCGACGGACGTGAAGCTCATCATCGGCACCGAGGTCCAGCTGGACGATGGCCCCAAGCTGGTCTTGTTGGCGGAGTCCAAGGCCGGCTATACCGCGTTGTGCCGCCTCATCACGCGTGGCCGCTGCGCATCCGTCAAAGGCGAGTATCGCCTTCGGCGCACGGACTGCACCGAGGGTCTTTCCAATGTGTTGGCTCTTTGGATTCCTGCGCGTGAGCCAGACCCGGAGCACGGGCGTTGGGTGCGGGATACCTTCGGCGATCGCGCCTGGCTTGCCATCGAACTCCTGCGCGAACACGACGATGCTGCGCGCCTGGCGCGACTGACGGCGTTGGCTGGCGAAATCGGGCTACCGTGCGTGGCTGCCGGCGATGTGCACATGCATGTGCGCCGCCGTCTGGCCCTGCAGCAGACAATGACCGCGATCCGGCACGGTCTCACCCTGGCGGAAGCAGGCGAGATCCTGTTTCGCAACGGTGAGCGACACCTGCGCCGACGGGACGTATTGGAGGCAATCTATCCCACCGCGTTGCTGACAGAGACTGTGCGCATCGCTGAACGCTGCCGCTTCGCCCTGGACGAACTGGAATACCGCTACCCCGCAGAATTGGTACCCAAGGGATATACAGCCGGCCAATGGCTTCGCCAATTGACGGAGAAGGGGGCTCGTTGGCGCTGGCCTGACGGTATACCGCACAAGGCGCATCGGCAGATCGAACATGAGCTGGCCCTGATCGCGGACCTTGAATACGAGTCCTACTTCCTCACCGTGCACGACATCGTACGCTTCGCACGGGGGCAGGGAATACTTTGCCAAGGTCGCGGCTCGGCCGCCAACAGTGCGGTGTGCTTCGCCCTCGGCGTCACCGAAGTCGATCCCGCACGGATGAACCTACTGGTCGAGCGGTTTATCAGCAAAGAACGCAATGAGCCCCCTGACATCGACATCGACTTCGAGCACGAGCGGCGCGAAGAAGTCATCCAGTACATCTACCGAAAGTACGGGCGGGAGCGGGCCGCCCTGACGGCGACCGTGATCTGCTACCGCGGCAAGAGTGCGGTACGCGATGTGGCCAAGGCCTTGGGTCTGCCTCCTGAGTCGGTGGATCAGTTGAGCCGCGTCTTTGCATGGTGGGAGGGTGACACTTCGCTCGACGAGCGCCTCCGTGAAAAGGGCTTTGATCCGGACAGCTCCCTGATCCAGCGCGTGCTTCGGATCACGACGGAATTGCTGGACATGCCGCGGCATCTGTCCCAGCACGTCGGCGGCTTCGTGATCGCCGATGCGCCTCTCCATGAGCTTGTGCCGGTTGAGAACGCGGCGATGCATGATCGCACGATCATCCAGTGGGACAAGGACGACCTGGACACGATGGGACTCCTCAAGGTCGATTGCCTTGCGCTCGGCATGCTGACCTGCATCCGCAAATGCCTTGCCCTGCTCAAGGCCCATGACGGCCTCGAGCTCACGATGGCCACATTGCCCGTGGAAGATCCGGCGACCTACCGGATGATCCAGCGCGCCGACACCGTGGGCGTGTTCCAGATCGAATCGCGGGCGCAGATGGCGATGCTTCCGCGCCATCGGCCGGCCAACTTCTACGATCTGGTGATCCAGGTGGCCATCGTGCGACCCGGTCCGATCCAGGGCGACATGGTGCATCCGTATCTCCGCCGACGTCGCGGCGAGGAGCCGATCGACTATCCGTCGGACGAACTGAAGGCTGTGTTCGAGCGAACGTTGGGTGTACCACTCTTCCAGGAGCAGGTGATGAAGCTCGCGATCGTCGCCGCAGGCTACACGCCCGGCGAGGCCGACCAGCTCCGCCGGGCCATGGCCGCATGGAAGCGCCACGGCGGGATGGAGAAGCACCGCGAGCGCATCACCCAAGGGATGCTGGAGCGCGGCTACAGCACCGAGTTCGCGGTGCAGCTCTTCGAGCAGATCAAGGGCTTTGGCAGCTACGGTTTCCCGGAAAGCCATGCGGCCAGCTTCGCAGGCATCGTCTATGCCAGTTGCTGGCTGAAGTGTCACCACCCCGCGGCCTATGCCTGTGCTCTGCTCAATGCCCAGCCGATGGGGTTCTACGCGCCAGGCCAGATCGCGCAGGACCTCCAACGCCATGGTGTAGCGATCAAGCCGGTGGACGTGCGCTTCAGCGACTGGGATTGCACCCTGGAAGCGGATCCTAAGGGGGGATGGGCGCTTCGACTCGGGATGCGGCAGGTGAGGGGACTACGTGAGACGGCGGCTAACGCGCTGGTCGAGGCGCGCCGAGTACGGTTTTTTCGAGATGTGACGGATCTTTGTGCACGAGGTGGACTCGACAAGCGTGATCAGGAAGCCTTGGCTGATGCCGGTGCCCTGCGCGGATTAGCCGGTCATCGCCACCGCGCCCAGTGGGCTGTCACGGGTGTCGAAAGACAGCTCCCGCTCTTTGGGAACGTGAGCCCAAGTGAAGCCGCCGTTGTCCTTCCACTCCCCAGCCAAGTCGAAGACACCGAGGCCGACTATGCACGCGTCGGCATCAGCCTGGGACCGCATCCACTGCGACAGCTACGCCCACGCCTGCGCGCTGCGCGCTGCCTCGATAGTCGGACACTGCAAGGCTGTCCTAATGGACGCTGGGTGCGCGTTGCCGGCCTGGTCATCATGCGCCAGCGTCCTACCACGGCCAGCGGCGTGACCTTCGTATCCATGGAGGATGAGCACGGTCTCATCAATCTCATTGTCTGGCGGCAGGTCGCCGAGGCCTACCGTCATATCTTCCTCACTTCGAACTTCCTTGCCGTCGAAGGCGAGTGGCAGCAGGCGGACGGCAGTGCGCATGTCATCGTGCGGCACATGCGGGATCTTTCCGGGCTCTGGGCTTCGCTTGAAGCGAGGTCCAGGGATTTTCGGTAGGAAGGCCACCACGACGGCCGCAGCAACGGATGGGAAACGTGCGTCCGCAGAGCAGAAAATCGTGCCCTGCGGTCACCCCACGACGGCCATGCGGGAATCTTGGCCACTGTGATCCTTGTTGGTTGTTGCTTCGGGTCACACCTCACGCAGCGGCCAAGGCCACGGCATCGGCGCCCGCCGGTAGGCGTACGGGGCTTACTGGATCGTTGACTGCTCGCCACACCGCTTCGGCCACGTCGGAGGGGTGCGTCACCGGATCGGTCGATCGCGACCAGCTTTCGAAAACCTTCTGCACCAGCCCGCGGTATGCCTCAGGGAAGCCGCCTTGCATGCGGGAACGTGCGTTCTCGCCAAAACGGGTTTCCGGTGCTCGCCCAGGCAGCACCAACCGAACCCGAACGTTAAACGGTTCCAACTCGAGCGCCAGCGATTCGGTGAACGCGTTCACGGCCGCCTTGCTGGCGGTGTAAACGGACAGGAGGTGAAGCGGCTTCAGCGTAACTGAGGAAGTGACGTTGACGATCACGCCGCTCCGGCGCTCCCGGAATTGGGGCAACACTGCCCGGGTCATCGCGATGGTGCCAAGGGTGTTGGTTTCGAACACGTCGCGAGCGGCGTCCATCGAGGTGCCCTCCAGGGCATTGAGCAAGCCGATGCCGGCATTGTTCACGAGAGCGTCGATGGGACCAGCTGCATCGATGAGCGTGCTAATGCTCCGCGGGTCGGTTACGTCGAGCGGCAGCACGCGCATGCGATCGGAGCGCGGCAGCAAGTCTTCGCGGGGCGTGCGCATGGTGGCGATGACTCGCCAGCCGCGTCCGTGGAAGTCCTTGGCGGTCTCGAGGCCAAAGCCGGATGAACAGCCAGTGATTAGAACCGTTTTCATGGAAGCTCCTGCGTAAAGTGGTGGAGTGAGGCATCCACGATACGTGTCGAAGACAGGATCATCTACCATAGAAAGTCCGAATTTTATTCGCCAAAGTCCTGTGATGATTGATCCGCTCTCCGAAGTCGTCACGCTACTTCAGCCCGAAGCCGCTTTTTCCAAGGTGGTCAACGGGGCTGGCCGGTGGCGGGTTCGCCGCACAGAGCTTGGGCGGCCGTTCTACTGCGTGATCCTTGAAGGATCCTGCCGGCTTGTCGTGGAAGGGCGCGAGCCGTTGGTGCTGCTGGCTGGCGATTTCGTGCTGATCCCCGCCGCGCATAACTTTGCAACCTCGAGCATTGATCCGCCGGATGACGGCCCGGATGCGCCACCCACCATCGTGCCCAGTGGTGAATTCCGCCTTGGCGCGCTGGAGGGACCTCCGCAAGTGCGCATGATGGTCGGCTACTGCGTCTTTGGCTCGCCGGACGCCGCCATATTGGTATCGCTGTTGCCCCAGCTGGTGCACGTCCGCGGCGAGCAGCGGCTCGCAACGCTGGTGCAACTGGTGAACGAGGAGTCACGAGGACAGCGGCCTGCCCGCGAACTGATCCTCACGCGCCTGCTGGAGGTGCTGTTGATCGAAGCGCTGCGATCTTCTGCGGACACCACTGAGTCGCCCGGATTGCTGCGCGGCTTGGCCGACGCGCGCCTTGCCGTCGCGATACGGTGCATGCATGAGCTGCCGACGCACCCATGGACGGTGGCGCATCTGGCGAAACAAGCCGCGCTGTCGCGCTCGGCGTTCTTCGAGCGCTTTAACCGCGCCGTAGGAGTAACACCTATGGAGTACCTGCTAGCGTGGCGGATGGCGCTGGCAAAAAAGCTCCTTCGCAACCAGGGCGTCCCCGTCGCGGACGTCGCCGAGCGTGTTGGCTACAGCTCAGCGAGTACATTTAGCGTCGCCTTCAGCCGCTACGTCGGAATGCCACCCGCACGCTATGCCCGCGAACGAGAGTGATTAGGGGCAGGTTATCGGGGGTAGGGCAGTCTTCGCCGTAGCGGCCTGGGTCCGATCGCCACCGCACCGATTGGACGCAATTGATCATGTCCAGGAGGTTGGATGGCTTCCACGACCAGCAAGCTAGGCGAGGTCGTGGCAGGGGTCCTTGCCGCTTCCCATGTCAGGAAGCGGCAGGAACAAATGCAGGTGCCCCTACGGCGATGACGCCGCTTCAGTTCCAAAAGCAGCTCAGGCTTCAGGACGCACGCAGCCTGATGCTGGTGGAGCACGTCGACGTGGCGACCGCCGCCTTCCGCGTGGGTTACGAGAGTGCATCGCAGTTCAGTCGGGAATATCGCCGGCTCTTTGGCGAGCCGCCGGCGCGAGACATTGCCCGCTTGCGGACATCACCAGGTGTAGCGGTGTTGGCTTAAGTCCCGCTCTGGAGCGCGGGGCTGAATTCGGCGTCTTCGGGGCGTCTAGTCGCGCGCTGCCACAGCGGAATCACTAACCTCGCGCTCGCTTCGGTTCAAGGCGCATGTCCGATGTCTTGAACGGGGCGTTACGACAGGTCAGGTCGAGTCTGTTTGACCCGAAAGCCGGACGAAGCGAGCGTTTCGTCCGGCTTTCGTCGCCTACTGCCCGAGGGTCAAGGCGAGTGGCCCGGTTACTTGTTACCGAATACTTCCACGCAGCCGTTGGCACAGCCCTTGACGCTGTTGTCAGCGGCAACTGGTACGAACACTTGGCCACTGTGCGGATCGGCCGCCACCGAGTGTGCTTCGTTTCCGCTCGGCAGATTGCGCAACCAGGTGTTGCGCTGCGCGTCAACGACACCCAACACCGGGCCACCAGCATTGGCGACGGCGGCTAGGTAGTAGTCCCCCGAGCCGCTGTCGTACCAAACCTCGTCGGAACCACCAACTTTAGGAATCTTGGCGACGACCTTGCGCGCACGCAGGTCGATGATCAGCGAGCGCGGCGCGAAGCCTGCGGCGACAGCATCGTCGCTGCATCCGACCAGCAGGCGGTCGTCCGGCCCAAGGGCCAGGCCGGCCGGCATGCACTTCTGCACGTGGATGGTATGCAATAAGCGGTGCGTCCGGGGATCGATCACCGCGATGCCGCCATCGGCCTTCTGATGAT
>DAIDKO010000002.1 GCA_027450005.1 Rhodanobacter sp.
CATCGCGGTGCTGCGCAAGATCGGCGTGGACACTGGCGGCTCCAACGTGCAGTTCGGCATCAATGCGGAGAACGGCCGCGTGGTGGTGATCGAGATGAACCCGCGCGTGTCGCGCTCGTCGGCGCTGGCCTCCAAGGCCACAGGCTTCCCGATCGCGAAGATCGCCGCGAAGCTCGCCGTGGGCTACACGCTGGACGAACTGAAGAACGACATCACAGGCGGCCTGACCCCGGCTTCGTTCGAGCCGACCATCGACTACGTGGTCACCAAGATTCCGCGCTTCGCCTTCGAGAAGTTCCCCTCGGCAGACGCCCGCCTGACCACGCAGATGAAGTCGGTGGGCGAGGTCATGGCGATCGGCCGCAGCTTCCATGAGTCGCTGCAGAAGGCGCTGCGCGGGCTGGAGATCGGCAAGACTGGCCTCAACCCGACCGGCGTGGACTTCACTACCGACGAAGGCCTGGCTGCGCTGAAGCGCGAGTTGCGCGAGCCGCGTCCCGACCGCGTATTCCACCTTGCCGACGCGTTCCGCGCCGGCCTGTCGCTGGAGGAGGTTTACGGCCTGAGCCGCGTCGACCCCTGGTTCCTCGCCGCGTTCGAGGACATCGTGCTGACCGAGAAGGATGTGCAGGCGCAGGGAATCGCCGCGCTGGATGCGGCACGCATGCGCCAACTCAAGCGCCAGGGCTTCTCCGACGCGCGCCTCGCCGAGCTGCTGGAGACCAACGAGGCAGCCATGCGCCACCTGCGCCGCACGCTGGGCGTGCGCCCAGTCTACAAGCGCGTGGACTCCTGCGCTGCGGAGTTCGCCACCACGACGGCTTACATGTACTCGACCTACGAGGAAGAGTGCGAAGCCAACCCGACCGGCCGTGAAAAGATAGTGGTGCTGGGCGGCGGTCCGAACCGCATTGGCCAAGGCATCGAATTCGACTACTGCTGCGTGCACGCGGCGCTGGCGCTGCGCGAGGATGGGTTCGAGACCATCATGGTCAACTGCAACCCGGAGACCGTCTCGACCGACTACGACACTTCCGACCGCCTGTACTTCGAGCCGCTGACGCTGGAAGACGTGCTGGAGATCGTGGACCTGGAGAAGCCCAAGGGCGTTATCGTGCAGTACGGCGGCCAGACCCCGCTGAAGCTGGCGCGGGCGCTGGAAGCGGCCGGTGCGCCGGTCATCGGCACCTCGCCGGATTCGATCGACCTGGCCGAGGATCGCGAGCGTTTCCAGAAGATGATCGAGAAGATCGGCCTGAAGCAGCCGCCGAACCGTACCGCGCGCAACGCCGACGAAGCATTGGCGCTCGCACGCGAGATCGGCTACCCGCTCGTGGTGCGGCCGAGCTACGTGCTGGGCGGTCGCGCCATGGAGATCGTCTATGGCGATGCGGACCTCTCGCGCTACATCCGCGAGGCGGTGCAGGTATCCAACGACTCGCCGGTGTTGCTGGACCGCTTCCTCGACCATGCCGTCGAGGTGGACGTGGACATCATCGCCGACGCCGAAGGCAACGTGCTGGTAGGCGGGATCATGGAGCACATCGAGGAAGCCGGCGTCCATTCCGGCGATTCGTCCTGCTCGCTGCCGCCGTATTCGCTCACTGCCGAAGTGCAGGACGAGCTGCGGCGCCAGGTGACGGCGATGGCGAAGGAGCTGAAGGTCATCGGTCTGATGAACACCCAGTTCGCCATCCAGGGCGATACCGTGTTCATCCTCGAGGTGAACCCGCGCGCCTCGCGTACCGTGCCATTCGTGTCCAAGGCCACCGGCGTGCCGCTGGCCAAGATCGCCGCGCGTGCCATGGCGGGCCGTACGCTGCCGGCGCAGGGCGCCATCCACGAGGTGATCCCGTCGTACTACTCGGTGAAGGAAGCGATCTTCCCGTTCCTGAAGTTCCAGAACGTTGACCCGATCCTCGGTCCCGAGATGCGCTCCACAGGCGAGGTGATGGGCGTGGGTCGCAGCTTCGGCGCCGCCTTCGCGCGTGGCCACGATGCAGCCGGTATCAAGACGCCGCCGAAGGGTAAGGTATTCGTTTCGGTGCGCGATGCCGACAAGGACCGCCTGTTGCCGGTGGCGCGCGAGGCGCTGGCCAAGGGTTACAGCCTGGTTGCCACGGATGGCACCGCAAAATACCTGGCCGAGCACGGCGTGGCCTGCGAGCGCATCAACAAAGTGGCCGAAGGCCGGCCGCACATCGTCGACCTGATCAAGAACGGCGAGATCGTCTATATCGTCAACACCACCGAGGGCAAGCAGGCGATCGCCGACTCGTTCTCGATACGGCGCGAAGCACTGCAGCAGCGCGTCACTTACTCCACCACCGTCGCTGGCGCGCGCGCGCTAATCCACTCGCTGGATTTCCACAATGCCGCGGACGTGCACAGCCTGCAGGAACTGCACAAGGAACTGAGCGCATGAGCCATCGCGCACCTATCACCAAGGCAGGTTCGGAGCGCCTGCGTGCCGAACTTGAAAAGCTGAAGTCGGAGGATCGTCCGCGCATCATCGCGGCCATCGCCGAGGCCCGTGCACACGGCGATCTCAAGGAGAATGCCGAGTACCACGCGGCGCGCGAGTTGCAGAGCTTCATCGAAGGCCGCATTGGCCAGTTGGAGGCGCTGCTCTCCACCGCCGAGGTGATCGACGTGTCGCGCCTCAATGCCGGCAGCAAGGTCGTGTTCGGCGCGATCGTGGACCTGGCGGACGAGGACAGCGGCGCCGAGGTGACTTACCAGATCGTGGGTGACCTCGAGGCCGACATCAAGCAGGGCTTGATCGCCGTATCCTCGCCGATCGCGCGCGCATTGATCGGCAAGAGCGAGGGCGACAGCTTCGAGTTCACCGCGCCGAACGGCGTCAAGCACTACGAAATCATCGGCGTGCGTTATTCCTGAGTGCGCGCCTGCAGGTTGAGTGCGGAACGACCAGCCACCGACGTGGCCGGTCCGGCAAGCCAACTGGGGACACGGCCGCTCCTGCCGACGGCCACCTGACAACGGTCCGCCCTATGCCGCAGCAGAAAATCCTCTTTCTCAGCGTCTCGGCCGGCGCCGGCCACCTGCGTGCCGCCGAGGCGTTGCGCCTGACCGCAGAAGCAAGCCTGCCGCATGTCGAGACCAGGCACCTGGACGCGATGGAGTTCGTGCCATCCGCTTTCCGCAAGCTGTACACCGATTTCTACATCACGCTGATCAGCAGCTACCCGACGTTGTGGGGAATGCTTTACCAGCGCAGTTCGGAGGCGGACCCGAACGGCCCGATGCAGAAGTTGCGGCGCGCGATCGAACGACTGGGCACGGGCGACCTGCGCAAGGCCATCCATGCGTTCGCGCCCGACGCCATCGTCTGCACCCACTTCCTGCCGGCCGAGATGTTGATGCACGAGATCCGGCGCGAGCGCTTCACGGTGCCGGTATGGGTCCAGGTGACCGATTTCGACTTGCATCGCATGTGGGTGATCCCGCACATGACGGGCTTCTTCGCCGCGAGCGAGGAGATCGCCTTCCGCATGCAGGCCAATCGCATCGAGGCGGAACGTATCCACACCACCGGGATTCCGGTGATGCCGGCTTTCAGCCAACCCCTGGATCGCCGCGACTGCGCCGTGCGCTTCGGCCTGGATCCGGCGCGGCAGACCATCATGCTGATGGGTGGCGGCGCCGGCGTCGGCAGGCTCGACGAGGTGGCCGCCGCGCTGCTGCGGCTCGAGCACGACTTCCAGCTCGTCGTACTGGCCGGACGCAACGAGGCTGTGCTGGCCACGTTGAAGCTTCGGGCGGCGCAACATCCAGGGCGGTTGTTCCCGTTCGGCTTCACCAACGAAGTGGCGCAGCTGATGGCCTGCGCCGACCTGGTGATCACCAAGCCCGGCGGGTTGACCACGTCCGAATGCCTCGCAATGGGCGTGCCGATGGTGGTGTACGCACCCGTTCCCGGCCAGGAAGAGCGCAACGCAGACTATGTGCTGGAGCAGGGCGCCGCATTGAAGGCGATAGACCTGGTCTCGCTCGAGTACCGGGTGCGTGAGTTGCTGGCCGAGCCGCAACGACTGGCGCGCATGCGCGAACAGGCGCGTCGCCTAGGCCGACCGCAGGCCGCGCAGCGCGTGCTCGGTATCGTCCAGGCCGAGCTTGAGGGCGCGTCGTCGGCAGTTGCGGGAGCAGACCGTTGAAGGTGCGCCGGCACGACCGCCGACCCGCGCCCGTGGGGGACCACCCCGTCGCCATGCGTCCAATGGTGCTGGCGCTTACCCTCGGCTGGACCGTCCTGCTGGCCTTCTTCTTCGCGAACGTGGAGATCCAGATCGAAGGCGCTGCCGGCTGGGCAGCGAACCTGCCGACCTGGCGCATCGAGCACGGCTGGGCGCTGGATGTCTTCTGGGGCGGGCGACCGATGACCGGCTATCACGCGTGGCTGTTCCCGTGCATGGGCCTGTTTTTCCACTTCCCGATGATATTCACCGGTCGCTGGAGTTGGCGCGCCGAGGCACGCGTGCTGGCCTGCATCATGCTGTTCTGGATCAGCGAGGACTTCCTGTGGTTCGTGTTGAACCCCGCCTACGGCATTGCGCGCTTCGCACCGCGCTACATTCCCTGGCACATCCACTGGTGGGGGCCAGCACCCAGCGACTACTGGGTTTTCCTGTCCGCGTCCGTGGTGCTGTTCTGGCTGTCGTGCCGCCGCCCGCGTGCCGTAAGTCCATCGAATACCTGATGCGCTTCACCTTGGCCCCGAGGTACGCACAGAAAACAAAAAAAGGCCGCATCGATGCGGCCTTTCTTATCGACACGTCGCGCCGGATTCAGCGCTGGCGGGCCTTGAAACGCGGGTTGCTCTTGCAGATCACGAACACCTTGCCGCGACGACGCACGATCTTGCAGTCGCGGTGCCGCGCCTTGGCGGACTTCAACGAGTTAAGCACCTTCACGGCGAGCTCCTGATACCAAACGGACTAA
>DAIDKO010000003.1 GCA_027450005.1 Rhodanobacter sp.
GTGGCCCACTGATCTACCCCAGCATCACCGAAGCCCAGCAACACGCGTTCGACGTCACCTGCAGAAAGCTGTACCGGTTCTTGAGTGAGGTGGCATCAGCCGGATAGCGCAGGAATCACCCACGGATTCCGCTGAGGAGCCTGTTTTTCTGATGGTGGCGACCGGGTGAGAGCCCACCGGGTTCGACAAATTTGACAGCCAAAGGCTGGCCCATTCGCACAGAGTGCGGATGGGTTCGGCTCAAGGATGAGCCGAACAATCCCGCCCACCTTATCGTATCGCTGCGATCCTTTTGCACCCTACCCCAACATCCGCCATGCTCTCCCCATGATCGAATTCGGACACGGAACCCATGTCGGCTTGCGCCGCACGCGCAACGAGGACACCTACTACGCCGACGCCGCGCTCGGCGTGTTCCTGGTGGCGGACGGAATGGGTGGCCATCTGCACGGCGAAGTGGCCTCAGCGCTGGTACGCGACTGCGTGGTCGAGCTGGTCAGTCGCGGCCACGGTCTGGCCGAAGCCATCCACGGCGCCAACGAGCGACTCAAGGCGCAATTGCATGGCCAAGGCAGTACCCTGCCGATGGGCAGCACTGTTGCGGCCTTACGCCTCAATGAGGGCGCTTATGAGGCAGCATGGGTCGGCGACAGCCGTATCTACGCCACCGGCCGCGAACTTCGACAGATCAGCCACGACCACTCGCTGGTACAGGCGCTGGTCGAGGCAGGCAAGCTGGATCCGGCGCACATCGAGCGCCATCCGAACCGCAACGTGCTGACCCAGGCGCTTGGCGTCACCGCTGCTGCGCAGTTGCACGTCGGCATGGCGCATGGCCGCCTTGCGCCGGGCATGGGCTTCCTGCTCTGCAGCGACGGATTGACCGAGGATCTCGACGCGGCGTCGATAGCGCGTACGGTATCGCGCACCGACCTCGCCGCGCAGGAGTGCGTGGACCAGCTGTTGCTGAATGCCCTGGATCGCGGCGGCAAGGACAACATTACCGCGATCCTGGTGCGCTCAAGCTGAGCCAGCCTCTACCGGCATCTCCAGCCTGCGCCATACGCTGACGCCGCCCGCGCTCTTGTCCAACGCATCGAGCCGCTGCTCGTGCATGGCGGCTTCCTCGGCGGAGGCGCGCAACACGCGCGGACGCCCGCGGAGAATCAGTGGCGCATCCACCGCCATGTTGACTGCCGATTCCTGCGGCTGTTCAAAGGCCAGGTCCATCGCCACCTGGCCGGATGTCATCGCGAGATAAACGTCCGCCAGCAATTGGGCATCGATCAGGCCACCGTGCAGGTCGCGCCGCGAGTTGTCGACGCCGAGGCGCTTGCACAGGGCATCGAGGCTGTTGCGCTGGCCGGGAAAGCGTTCGCGCGCCAAGGCCAGCGTATCGAGCACGTTGCAGCGGTCGCCGATGCGGCCGTACGCGCCGCCCAGCCGCGCCAGTTCGGCGTCGATGAAGCCCACGTCGAAGCTGGCGTTGTGGATGACAAGCTCGGCGCCGTCGACGAAGGCGAGGAACTCGTCCACCTTGTCGGCGAACAGTGGCTTGTCGACGAGGTGCTCGTCGCGGATGCCGGTGACCTGACTGGCGCCCTCATCCATCGCCCGTTCGGGATTGAGATAGGTCTGCCAGTAGCGGCCCGTGAGGCGCCTCCCCACCATTTCCACGCAGGCGATCTCCACCAGGCGGTGACCCTGGCGCACCTCCAGGCCAGTGGTCTCGGTATCCAGCACCACCTGCCTCATGCGGCGCTCCTGTGTCGTTCGGCCTGCTCGCGCGCCGCCTGGTCCACGCGCTCGTTCTCGGCGTGCCCGTTATGGCCCTTCACCCACTGCCAGCGCACGTGATGCCGATCCGCCGCCGCGGAGAGGCGCTCCCACAAGTCCTGGTTCTTCACCGGCTTCTTGTCGGCGGTGCGCCAACCGTTGGCGCGCCACTTCGGCAACCACTGCTCGATGCCCTGCATCACGTAGCGCGAGTCGGTGGTAAGCACCACGGCGCAAGGCCGGGTCAGCGCCTCGAGCGCGCCGATCGCCGCCATCAATTCCATCCGGTTGTTGGTGGTATCGGCTTCGCCGCCAGCCAGCAGGCGCTCATGCCCCCTGGCCCGCAACAGCGCCGCCCAGCCACCAGGGCCGGGATTGCCAAGGCAGGCGCCATCGGTAAAAGCTTGAACTTCTTCGGTCGTCACGCGGTTTCCCAGTTAAGGTACGGAATGCCGTCGCGCACCGGGCGACAGGTGTACGCCCACCGCCGCTCTTGCCGGTAGTGGCCGCAGTTTCAGCGGAATGGCGATGCTTCGCCGCTTCCGCGCCAGCAACAGATAGGCGCCCCCCCAGGCACTGTCGTCGGCTGACGAGGTGCCGGGCCACGGTGCGCCGAGGCGGTGCTGGCGCTCGATCGCCAGCCCTTCGCGCCGCAGATGCCGGCGCAAGCGCCATGGCCACTGCAGCGATTGGTGCTGGCCTCGCGCATGCCAGCAAAACCAGGGCGCCCAACCGCCCAGGGGGTGCACCGCGGTCGTCAACAGCACGCTGCCGGGCGCCAGCACGCGACACGCTTCGGACAACACTGCAGCGGCGTGGGGCGCGGCCTCCAGCGCATGTTGCAACCAGACCAGATCGAAGGCCTCGTCGATGAAGGGCAGCGGTTCGTCGGCGCGGCCACGTACGTCGCCCCGGTAGCCATCGCGGGTCAGCCACAGCCTCGTCCACGTCATGCCTGGCAGCGGCGGAAGTGCGTCATCGTCCGCCACGCCGATGCAAAGCGCACGCCGCCCCGTCTCGCGCTGCAACAGCGGGACCATGGTGTGCCACTGCCCGCCGCGCAATCGGCGCAAGGGGGCCCTGGCATGGAAGTCGAGGTCGCGATAATGCGGCATGCACTCGATCCGGCGCACGGTCGTCGTTGGAATCCGACCCGCAGTGTAGCGTTTACGGACGTCTACCGCGTCGCAAGCCATGGCGGACGCAGCGCACGCCGCTGAACCGCGGGCACGCGCGTTAACGACATGCTAACGAGTCGCCATGGAAGCCTGACTATAGTCGGCCGTTCCGCGCATGCCGGGACGGCAACCGCGCACGTTCTCGAACAACGCAGCGGAGCAAGCCGTGCATCTCGTACCGGTACCGGCACTGGCCGACAATTACATCTGGTTGTTGCACGACGACGAAGGCCATACCATCGCCATCGACCCGGGCGACGATGCCCCGGTGGAACAGGCGATCGCCGCGCGCGGCCTGCAGCTGCATGCGATCCTGCTGACCCATCACCACCCCGACCATGTCGGCGGCGCGACCGCGCTGCATCATCGGCACGGTGTGCCCGTCTACGCGCCCGGAGACGAGCGCATCACGATGGCTACCGTGCGCGTGCGCGATTGCGAGCGCATCACCCTGGCGCTTCCGCGCGCCAGCTTCGAGGTGCTCGCGGTGCCCGGCCACACGTTGAGCCACGTGGCCTACTACGGCGAGGGCGTGCTGCTGGCCGGCGACACCCTTTTCAGCATGGGCTGCGGCCGGCTGTTCGAGGGTACGCCGGCACAGATGTTGGCCTCGCTGGATCGCCTTGCAGCCCTGCCGGCTGACATTCTGCTCTGCTGCGGACACGAATACACCGCCGCCAACGGCCGCTTCGCGCAGGCGATCGAGCCGCACAATGCCGAACTGTCGAAGCGCATGCAGGAGGTCGCTTTGCTGCGTGCAGAGCGGCGCGCCAGTTTGCCGGTATCCATGCGCTGCGAATTGGCGACGAATCCTTTCCTACGCATCGACGCGCCCGCCGTGGTCGATTGGTGTCGGCGCCAGGCCGTGGATTCCACGAATCGCATTGCGTGCTTCACCGCCGTGCGCGCCGCCAAGGACTCGTTCCGCGCATGAACAAACGCACGCTCTCGAAGCGCCTGTTGCCGCTGACGCTCGCCGCCCTGCTCGCCGCCTGTGCCGCCGAACCGGCAACGCGACCCGCGCAGGCACCGCCGCCTGCCGCTCCGTCTCCGGTTTCGCCCGCACCAGCTTCCACTTCATCGTCCGCCCCGGTCGCGGCGCCCGAAGTGGTCGGCAACGTATGGAACAGGCTGCGCGGCAGCTTCCAGATGGCCGACTGCGGCGCCGATCCCGCGGTGATGTCGTGGGCCAGACGCTACACGCGCTACCCGCAAGGCTTCGAGGCAGCCTTGCGCGATGCGTTGCCCCAACTGACCTATGTGCAACAGGTGGCGGCCGAACACGACGTGGCCGGCGAATTCGTACTGCTGCCGTGGATCGAGAGCGAGTTCCGCCCGATTCCCGCCCGACGTGGCCGGCCGGCCGGCATGTGGCAGATCATGCCGGCAACCGCTACCGCGATGGGTCTGCATATCGACCGCCGCTACGATGCGCGCCTCGACGTACAAGCCGCCGCCGATGCGGTGATGAAGCTGCTGCGCCGCTACTACGACGAGTTCCACGACTGGCGCGTAGTCGACTTCGCCTACAACGCAGGCGAATACCAGGTGCGCCGGATGATGCAGACCCACGGCCTGCCGCCACAGGAACCGGTGGTTCCACGGTGGCCGGTCCGCGGCATCACGCGTGAGCACCTCACCAAGCTGCTGGCGATGGCCTGTGTCGTGCGCGAGCCAGAACACTTCGGCGTCGAGCTGCCGCTCCTCGAACCCGATCAGCACCTCGTGCCAGTACCGCTGCCGCACTCGATGACGATGGCGCGCGCCGCCGACAAGGCAGGCATGCCGCTGGACGCCCTGAAGGCGTTGAACGCCGCTTTCCGCAACGGCATGGCAGACGCGAACGCGGCGCCCTACCTGATGATGCCGGTCAACCACGCACAGCAGTTTCAGCACGCACTGCTGGCGCAGGCGGCGGTCGCCAACGCCACGCCGCGCACTGGCTCGGCTGCCGAGTTCGGCACCGAAGCACCCGCGCGGCGCGACCCTCCCGCACGCACGCATCGCGTCGTCGCCGGCGAAAGCCTGTGGCAACTGGCACATCGCTATGCAGTGAGCGTGCAAGACCTGCAGCGCTGGAATCGCCTACACGGAGCGCGCATCAAGCCCGGCCAATTGCTGAAGATCAGCGCGCCGATGTAGGCATCACCAGCGCGCGTCGGGTCCGCACGCCGGTGATTCGGATGTCGGGTACACCGCCAAGGCCGCTGTCACTGCAAGGATACGAAGAAGGCGGCCCAGCTCAGCCGCCTTCTTCTTAACTGCTGCGCCTGCACGCAGGACCTACATGCGGTTCTTGGCGATCTTGACCTCGGTGCTGCTGCGCAGTGCCTTGATGAGTTCCTGCGTTTCCACTGCACTGTAGGCTTGGGTCATCTGCTGGCGCAGCATGGTGCGCTGTTCCGGCGTGATCTTGGTGAGGTCCGCGCCCTGCACTTTTTCCACCGCCAGCAGCGCGTAGCTGCCGTCCTTCATATCTACCGCTGCGTACTGCGGTTTGCCGTTGGCCGGATGCGGCAATAGGAAAGCCTCATCGCGCAATGCCACGGGTACGTCGGGCTGGATGCGAACGACACCGGCCACGCTCTTCACGGCGGCGCCATCGGACGCGGCCACCGCGGCCAGCGCCTCGCCCTTGTCCAGGCGTGCCAGCAACCCGTCGGCCTGCTGCTTCGCAGCGGCCTCGATGCGCTGGTCAAGGATGGTCTTGCCGATCGCATCGTGCACCTCGGCCAACGGTTTGGCGGCGGCGGCGACGTGTTTCGCCACACGGATCACCACGGCGTCGTCGTTGCCGAGCTCGATCAGGTTGGAGTTGTTGCCCTGAGCCAGAACGTCGCTGCCAAACGCCGCCTTGATGACCTTGGGATTGGCTGCAATGCCGGCACCGCCCTGGCGCGAGAACAGCGCGGTGGTCTGAATCGGCAGGCCCAGTACCTGTGCAGCAGGTTCCAGCGAGGAGGGGCTCTGGTAGGTGTCGTCCGACAGCTTGCCCGCCACCTCATTGTACTTGCGGTCCTTTTCGCCGTGGGTGGCCTCGGCCAGCAACTGGTCGCGGACCTCGGCAAAAGTCTTGACCTCGCCGCTGCGGATATCACGCAGCCAGATGATGTCGTAGCCATCCGGCGTCAGCACCGGCTTGGAGATCCCACCTTTCTTCAACGCGAACATCGTGGCGTCGAAGGCAGCGTTGGTCACACCCTTCTGCAACCAGCCGAGGTCACCCCCCTGGCGCTTCGAACCGAGATCGTCCGAGTCCTGCTTGGCCAGCTTGGCGAAGTCGGCTGGCGTCGCTTCGGCGGCGATCTTATCGGCCTTGGCCAGCGCGGCTTTCTGCTGAGCTGGCGTGGCATTGGCAGGCACGCTGATCAGGATGTGCGACACCTCGCGCTGCTCGGGCTGCACGAAACGTTGCTTTTCCTTTTCGTACCGCTTCATCAGGTCGGCGTCGCTGGGCGGCGCGTCCGGCTTGAGCTCGCTGCCCTTGACCTCGATGTACTGCAGCGCCACCTGCTCGGGATTCATGTAGTCCGCGATGTGTGCCTTGTAGTAGTCCGCGATCTGCGCATCGGTGACGGTGGGGTCGGCTGGCTGCGGCTTGGGCAGCAGGGCGTAGCTGATATCGCGCCGCTGCATGCGCAGATCGAGGTAATGATCGACCTCGGCATCGGTGATGATGGCGCTGGCGTCGACCGCGTTCGGCAACGCCTGCGTGGCTAGCGAGGCGCTGACTTCGTCCTGGAACATCTCCGGCGTCTTGCGCTGCTCGGCCAGCAGGGTGCGGTAGGTATTCGGGTCGAACTGGCCATTTACCTGGAAAGCCGGGATCGCCGCGATGTAGTCGCGCACCGCCTGATCCGGCACGCGGATACCCCAGTCCTTGTTCGCCTTGAGCAGCAATTGCTGGTCGATCATCCCGTCCAGCACCTTGAGCTTCATTGCCGGCTTCTCGAACGCATCCGCGTCGAAGTTGTCGCCCTCCTCCGCGCTCATCTGCTGGCGCAGCTGGTTCATGCGTTCCTGGAAATCCTGCTGGCTGATCTCGTGTTTGCCTACTTTCGCCACGTAGGTATCGGCACGGGACATGATGTAGCCCTCGATGCCGAAGAACGACATGGCGAAGGTGGCCAGGCCGAGAAGGACGGCCGCCGGCCACCCGTGCATCTTGTTACGAATTGCCTGCAGCATTGCCTACATTCCTGCCAGTGTTGTGCAGCGCACTTGGCGCGCGTTACATGGACCATTCATTGCCACGGCCTCAACGTCGACATCGCCAAACGACAAGGGCGCCGCTGGGGCGCCCTTGCAAACCGTGGCGGAGCGGACGGGACTCGAACCCGCGACCTCCGGCGTGACAGGCCAGCATTCTAACCGACTGAACTACCGCTCCACAGTTTTCTGGTGGGTGCTGTAGGGATCGAACCTACGACCATCGCCTTGTAAGGGCGGTGCTCTACCGCTGAGCTAAGCACCCGAAACCGAGCGTCAAGCCGCTCAGTTTAGGGCGTCCTTGAGCGTCTTGCCAGCCTTGAAGGCGGGAACCTTCGAAGCCTTGATCTTGATCGTCTCGTTGGTGCGCGGGTTGCGGCCGGTGCGGGCGGCGCGCTTGCGCACGGTGAAGGTACCGAAACCCACCACCGACACGTCTTCGCCCTTCTTGAGCGACTTCTGCACGACTTCGACGAACGCGTCGAACGCACGGCCAGCGTCGGCCTTGGTCAGTTCGGCCTTGTCGGCGATGGCATTGATCAGATCGGTTTTATTCATTGAAAACTCCCTAGTACGTTTTGCGGCAGGCCCGCACCGTGGCTTGGGCGTGCACGACCGCCGTGGATGGTTGGTACCCGCTGGGCGCCGTAACGCAACCCCGCATCGCGGACCCGCCCAGCAGGTGCCGGGATTGCGGTTCGGCCTTTATACCAGCGCGTTGCCAAGCATCGCAATACGAGGCACAGCAAGGATTTCAGGCCATGCAGGAAGTCGCCGGAACATTTGCTGGACACGAAACACCTGCGGCACTTGCGCAATGACCAAAGGCATGCGTGAACTGGGCGCCGCGGACTGGTCCGTAGCGCCCAGCTTGGTACCTGCCTCAGTGTGGACGAACGTACGATTCGGCGTCGTCGGCGCCGGCCTGCTCCTCGTGCACGGCATGCGCCTCCGACTTTGTCTCGTTCGGCTGCAGCGCCCGTTCCAGCGCGATGTCAAGCACTTCGTCGATCCAGCGCACCGGATGGATTTCCAGCGACGAGGTGATATTGGCCGGCATGTCGGCCAGGTCCTTCTTGTTGTCTTCGGGGATGATCACGGTGGTGATGCCTCCGCGGTGCGCAGCGAGCAACTTCTCCTTGAGGCCGCCGATCGGCAACACGCGCCCGCGCAGGGTGATCTCGCCGGTCATCGCCACCTCCGACCGCACCGGCACCTTGGTCAGCGCGGACACCAGCGCGGTGCACATGCCGATTCCAGCACTGGGACCATCCTTGGGCGTGGCGCCTTCCGGCACGTGCACGTGGATGTCGAACTTCTTGTGGAACTCCGGATCGATACCCAGCCGGTCCACGCGTGCGCGCACCACCGACAGCGCGGCCTGGATGGATTCCTTCATCACGTCGCCAAGCTGCCCGGTATGCACCAGTTGCCCCTTGCCTGGCACTACGGAGGCCTCGATGCTGAGCAGCTCGCCGCCTACCTGCGTCCAGGCGAGGCCTGTGACCAAGCCCACTTCGTTCTGCTGTTCCTTGCGTCCGAAGTCGAAACGGCGAACGCCGAGGTAGTGGTCGAGGTTGGCCGAATCCACCACAACCGCCGCCATGGCTTTGGTCTTGCCCTTCGCGGCTTTTGCCGCGGCCGACTTCGATTTGCCCTTGGTCTTGCGTACTTCGCCCAGCATCAGCTCCTTCACCACCTTGCGGCAGATCTTGGAAACCTCGCGCTCGAGATTGCGCACCCCGGACTCACGCGTGTAGTAGCGCACGATGTCACGCACGGCTTCCTCGGCCACACTCAGCTCTTCCGGCTTCAGACCGTTCGCCTTGAGCTGCTTCGGCAGCAGGTATTTCTGCGCGATGTTGAGCTTCTCGTCTTCGGTGTAGCCAGGGATCCTGATCACTTCCATGCGATCGAGCAACGGCCCGGGGATATTCAGCGAGTTGGCGGTGGCGATCCACATCACTTCCGACAGGTCGAGGTCGACCTCCAGGTAATGGTCGTTGAACGCGTGATTTTGCTCGGGATCAAGCACCTCCAGCAGCGCCGAGGAGGGATCGCCACGGAAGTCCATCGACATCTTGTCGATTTCGTCGAGCACGAACAAAGGGTTCTTACTGCCGCTCTTGTTGAGGTTCTGTACGATGCGGCCCGGCATCGAGCCGATGTAGGTGCGGCGGTGTCCGCGGATCTCCGCCTCGTCGCGCACGCCGCCCAGCGACATGCGGACAAACTTGCGGTTGGTGGCCTTGGCAATGGACTGGCCGAGCGAGGTCTTGCCCACGCCGGGCGGCCCGACTAGGCACAAGATCGGACCCTTCATGGTGTTCACGCGCTGCTGCACGGCGAGGTATTCGAGGATGCGCTCCTTGACCTTCTCTAGGCCGAAATGGTCGGCGTCGAGCACTTCCTGCGCCAGCGCAAGGTCTTTGCGTACCTTGCTGCGCTTCTTCCACGGCACGCCGATCAGCCAATCCAGGTAATTGCGCACCACCGTGGCCTCGGCGGACATAGGCGACATCTGGCGCAGCTTGCCGAATTCGGCGCGCGCCTTGGCCAGCACCGCCTTGGGCATGCCGGCATCCTCGATCTTCTTTTGCAGCTCCTCGATCTCGTTCGGGCCGTCCTCGCCCTCGCCCAGCTCCTTCTGGATCGCCTTCATCTGCTCGTTGAGGTAGTACTCGCGCTGGCTCTTCTCCATCTGCGACTTCACACGGCCACGGATGCGCTTCTCCACCTGCTGCAGATCCATTTCGCCGTCGACCAGACCGATCAGCAGCTCCAGCCGCTCGCCCACGTCTGCGACTTCCAGCACCTTCTGCTTGTCGGCCATGCGCACTGACAGGTGCGCGGCGATGGAATCGGCCACGCGCGACGGATCCTCGATGCCGGACAGGCTGGCAAGCACTTCCGGTGGCAGCTTGCGGCTCTGTTTCACTAGTTGCTCGAACAACGAGACCAGCGTGCGCGATACCACGTCCAGTTCGCGCTCCTTGGCGCTGTAGACCGGCTCGATCACGCGCGAGCGTGCCATCAGCATGCCGCCGTCGTCGCGACAGTCCTCGAGGGAGACGCGCGACTGGCCCTCGACCAGCACCTTGACCGTGCCGTCGGGCAACTTCAGCAGCTGCAACACGCCGGCCAGCGTGCCGATCTTGTGCAGGTCGTCCACCGCCGGATCGTCGATGTCCGGGCTCTTTTGGGCCACCAAAAGGATCTTGCGCTCGCCCTCCATCGCACGCTCCAGCGCACGCATGGACTTGTCGCGCCCCACGAACAGCGGGATGACCATGTGCGGATAGACCACCACGTCACGCAGCGGCAGCACGGGCAATGCGTCAAGCACGGCTGGCTTGGGGAGATTCTTGGCCATTGGGTTTCTCGCGGGAATCCGGGGACATCCCGACACTGCGCCGGGCTTCATTACTCGTCAAGTGGAGGCTGGCCGGGGATTACTCAAGCGAACGCCACCCCTACAAACGCCTTGCTCCGCAGGCAGCGAACGATTGCATCCGGTGGACACAGTCCCGACCAAACAAAACGGCTCCGGCGCGGACACCGGAGCCGTATCTCCCCAACGCCGGGCGGACAATCAGGCGGCGTTGCCGCCCTCGCCCGCCGCATGCTGCTGCAGGTTGCCACGATAAATCAGGTACGGCTCGGCTTGGCCTTCGATCACCGCATCGTCTACCACCACCTTGCTGACATGCTCTAGCGAGGGCAGCTCGTACATGGTATCCAGCAGCACCTGCTCCAGAATGGTGCGCAGGCCACGCGCGCCGGTCTTGCGCTTGAGCGCCTTCTTGGCGATGGCCAGAAGCGCCTCGGGGCGGAATTCCAGCTCCACGTCCTCCATTTCGAACAGCTTCTTGAACTGCTTGGTGACCGCGTTCTTGGGCTCGGTGAGGATCTTCACCAGCGCCGCCTCGTCGAGTTCCTCCAACGTGGCGATCACCGGCAGGCGACCGACGAACTCGGGGATCAGGCCGAAGCGCACCAAGTCGGCCGGCTCCACGTCGGCCAGCAACTTGCCCACGTTCTGCGTACGCTCCTTGCTGCGCACCTCGGCGCCGAAGCCAATACCGGTGGTTTCGGAGCGCTGCTGGATCACCTTCTCCAGACCGGCAAACGCACCGCCGCAGATGAACAGGATGTTCTTGGTGTCCACCTGCAGAAATTCCTGCTGCGGATGCTTGCGACCGCCCTGCGGCGGGACCGACGCTAGCGTACCCTCGATCAGCTTGAGCAACGCCTGCTGCACGCCTTCGCCGGACACATCGCGGGTGATCGAGGGGTTTTCGCTCTTGCGCGAGATCTTGTCGATCTCGTCGATGTAAACGATGCCCGACTGCGCCTTCTCGACGTCGTAGTCGCACTTCTGCAGCAGCTTCTGGATGATGTTCTCGACGTCCTCGCCCACGTAGCCTGCTTCGGTCAGCGTAGTTGCGTCGGCGATGGTGAACGGCACGTTGAGCAGCCGCGCCAGCGTCTCCGCTAGCAGTGTCTTGCCCGAGCCGGTGGGGCCGATCAGCAGGATGTTCGACTTGCCAAGCTCGACGTCATCGCCCTTCTGGCGCGATTCCATGCGCTTGTAGTGGTTGTAGACCGCCACCGCCAATGCCTTCTTGGCGCGTGCCTGGCCTACCACATACTGATCCAGCGACTCCCGTATTTCCTTCGGCTTCGGCAGCTGGGTACGGCCGGAGGCCGACTTTTCCTCCAGTTCCTCGCGGATGATGTCGTTGCACAGCTCCACGCATTCGTCGCAAATGAACACGGACGGGCCCGCGATCAGCTTGCGCACCTCATGCTGGCTCTTGCCGCAGAAGGAGCAGTAGAGAATCTTGCCGCTGTCGCTGGAACGCCCCTGTCGGTCGTCACTCATACTTTCGATCCCGCTGGTGAAACTGTCGTTTATTCAGGTTGCGGCCCGAGGATAGCACAGGGCCCCGCGCCTGCCCGCAGACGCGAAGCAACCCAACTCAGGCCATGGCCGCGATGACTTCGGCCATGGATGGCCGCCTGTTTGATCTTCGCGACAGGGGATGGTCGCAAAAGTTAAGCCGACTTGACCGTCTCGACGGCGCGGCGATCCAGTACCGAGTCGATCAGGCCGTACTCGCGGGCCGCCTCGGCGCTCATGAAGCGGTCGCGCTCCATATCGCGCTCGATCCGGTCCAGCGGCTGGCCGGTGTGCTGTACGTAGATATCGTTTAGGCGACGACGCAGGTAGAGGATTTCCTGCGCTTGGATCTCGATGTCGGTGGCCTGGCCACGGGCGCCACCCGACGGCTGGTGGATCATCACACGCGAATTCGGTAGCGAGAAACGCTTGCCCTTGGTACCCGCCATCAAGAGCAGCGACGCAGCGCTGCACGCCTGTCCGATGCACATGGTGCTAACGTCGGGCTTGATGTACTGCATGGTGTCGTAGATCGCCAGACCCGCGGTCACCGCGCCACCAGGACTGTTGATGTACAGATGGATGTCCTTGTCCGGGTTCTCCGACTCGAGGAACAACATCTGCGCGACCAAAAGATTCGCCACCTGGTCGTTTACCTCGCCCACCAGGAAGATCACGCGCTCCTTGAGCAGGCGCGAATAGATGTCGTAGGAGCGCTCGCCGCGGGCGGTCTGCTCGACGACCATCGGCACCAGGTTGAGGTTCTGAATCGGTTCCATGGTCTGTGCGCTCTCCGGTTGATGTGCCTGAAGTATGCCATCGGGCCCAGCTGGCGCCAGACCCGATGGATGGGCGCTTGGTCAGGCGCCCGCAGGGCGCATCACTTCGTCGAAGCTCAGGTCCTGCGCGGTGGTGTTGGCATGGTCCGCCACCCACTCGGCCACCTGGTCTTCCATCACGCGATTCTGCAGCCCGGACATTAACTGGGGGTCGCCGTTGTAGAGTTCAATGACCTTCTCCGGCTCCTCGTAGGTCGAGGCGATTGCGGCAAGCTGCTCGGCCACGCGGGTGCGATCGATCTTCAACTCCTGCTTGCGGGCGATCTCGCCCATCAGCAGGCCAGCGATGACCCGCTTGCGCGCCATCGGCAGCGCGGCCTCGACCAGCTGAGGCGGCGGCTGCTGGCCACTCGGCACGCTGCCAGCGGCCATCGCGCGCGCCTCGGACTGCACGAGCATGTTCGGCACGTCCAGCGAGGCGTGCGCGTCGGCCAGCTTTTCTGCCACCTCGGACTTCAGGCGAGCCATCAGCGCAGCCTTCAGCTCGCGCTCCAGGTTCGCACGAACCTCCTTGCGGAAGCGCTCCAGGTCGCCATCAGAAATGCCGAACAGCTTGGCGAATTCTGCGTCCACCTCCGGCAGCTTCGGCTGCTGCACCTTGACGATCTTGAAGCTCACCTTGGCGCTCTTGCCGGCTAGGTTCTCGTTGCGGAAGTCCGCTGGGAACTCGACGTCGGCCTCGTAGCTGTCATCGGCCTTGCGGCCGGTCAGCGCTTCGTCCAGCGCCTTGAACAGGTTACCCGCGCCCAGCACGCTGCCGGCCCGTTCCAGCCCCTCGACCGGGAATCGGTAGTCGCCCGCCTGTGCGGCGTACTCGAACATCACGAAATCGCCCTCGGCAGAGGCGCGTTCGACGTGCTCGAAGCTACGGCGCTGCTGGCGCAGCGTTTCCAGCATCTTCTCGACATCGGCGTCGCTCACAGTTGCCAGCGGGCGCTTGATTTCGAGCGCGGCGACGTCGACGGCCGGAAACTCCGGCATCACCTCGAAGGTGGCCGTGTAGGCAATCTCGCCGTTTTCCGGCTTGCCGGTGGTATCAATGGCGGGATTCGCGACCGGCTGCAGCTTTTCCTGCGTCACCGCTTCGCGCAGTGTGCTGCCGATCAGGTCAGAGAGCACTTCGCCGCGCACCTGCTCGCCGAAGCGCTGCTTGATGACGGCTACCGGCACCTTGCCCGGGCGAAAACCCTTCAGGCGCACCGTACGCCCCAGCTCCGCAATGCGCGCTCCCACCTGCGTCTCGTAACGCTCGGCGGGGAACTTCACAGTGAGCTTGCGCTCGAGCGTGCCGATGTTTTCTACCGAAACCTGCATGTCGTCTCCTGGAACCCGATAGTTGTGACGCCCGATGAGGCGCCCTGGCTGCATTTCCGCAGCACCTGGAATCATCACGACGTGGTGCGAAAGGCGGGACTCGAACCCGCACGGGGGTTACCCGCCAGAACCTAAATCTGGTGCGTCTACCAATTCCGCCACTTTCGCTTGTCGTACCTGGCTTCGTAGGTGCGAGCGACAGCACACCGCCGCCCCATCGAGCCATAGCCTAAGTCGATGATTACCCTGCGCTAAAGCGGTTCATTGTACGGGCGCGCCAAGCCGCAGCACAAGCACGCAACGTACACCGATGATGTCGCCGATCCCCGTAAAGCGAAACGCCGACCACGAGGATCGGCGTTTCGGTGTTGGTGGGCCGTGTAAGATTCGAACTTACGACCAATTGATTAAGAGTCAACTGCTCTACCAACTGAGCTAACGGCCCTGAAACCTGAAATTTGGGGTGAACGATGGGACTCGAACCCACGACGACCGGAATCACAATCCGGGACTCTACCAGCTGAGCTACGTCCACCATGAAACACGACTAGTGGTGCGCCCGACAGGACTCGAACCTGCAACCGTCGGCTTAGAAGGCCGATGCTCTATCCGGTTGAGCTACAGGCGCGGACGCCTCTGGCAGAACTTGCAATGGTCGGGGCAGAGGGATTCGAACCCCCGACTTTTGCGTCCCAAACGCAACGCTCTACCAGACTGAGCTATACCCCGAACGAGCCCACGACAGCCTTCATCAACACAGTCTTGCGATGCTGCGGCCGACTTTGTCGTCCGTCAAACCGATGGCATCGCTCAAGCCCACCTCGCCCACCATTCCCCGGCATTGGCGAGTTGCCTGCTCCGTGGATGCAAGACGAAACACGGATGCTTCGCCTTGCTTTACAAATGGCGCGCCCGGAGAGATTCGAACTCCCGACCACCTAGTTCGTAGCCAGGTACTCTATCCAACTGAGCTACGGGCGCGCACTGAACTTTTCGTTTCGAAGGCCGGCTTCCCGAACCGCCGAAGCGAGGAGCGGAATTATTCAGGGTAAGGCATCGAAGGTCAACACTTTTTGTGGATTTTTTTCACGCACCCCGGGAACCTTTCTCCTCGCTGACTGAAACGCGGCCGCCACCCGCTGCGCCGGCGTCTCGTCGTCGCCGGCAAACGACAGAAAGGGCGACCACTGCCGCCCTTTCTGTCGTCGTCCGCCTTGGACGTCCAGACGTCCGAATCAAACGTCCAGGCCGGAGCGGCTCTGCGTCGCCGGATTGCCTACCGTCGAATCCCCGCTCTTGGGCGGCGGCGGCGGCGGCGTGGAACCACCCGTGGTGTTACGGTTCCAGTCGGCCGGCGGCCCCGGCTGTCGACCAGCCATGATGTCGTCGATCTGTCGAGCATCGATGGTTTCGTACTGCAGTAGCGCCTCGGCCATCGTATGCAGCTTGTCGATGTTGTCGGTCAGCAGCTGCGTGCTGCGCGCGTAGGCGCGGTCGAGGATGCCGCGCACCACGCCGTCAATCTTGCTCGCCGTCTCGTTCGAGATACTCTTGTGCTGGGTCACCGAGCGGCCGAGGAAGACTTCGTCCTCGTCCTCACCGTAGGTGATCGGGCCAAGTTCGTCGGATAGGCCCCACTTGGTCGCCATATTGCGGGCCATCTTGGTGGCGCGCTCGATGTCGTTGGAGGCGCCGGTAGTCACCTTGTCGGCGCCGAAAATCAACTCTTCGGCCACGCGGCCGCCGTACAACGAACACAGCTGCGATTCGATTGCCACGCGATTCATGCTGTAGCGGTCGCCCTCCGGCAGGTACATGGTGACGCCCAGCGCGCGACCACGCGGAATGATGGTCACCTTGTAGACGGGATCGTGCTCGGGCACTAGGCGCCCGACGATGGCATGCCCCGCCTCGTGGTAGGCGGTGAGCTTCTTCTCGTCCTCGCTCATTGCCATCGAGCGGCGTTCGGCGCCCATCAGGATCTTGTCGCGCGCCTTGTCGAGATGACTCATGCGGACCTCGCGCGCGTTCTCGCGCGCGGCGAACAGCGCCGCCTCGTTGACCAGGTTGGCGAGATCCGCGCCGGAGAAGCCCGGTGTCCCGCGCGCGATCGTCATAGCATCGACGTCGGCTGCGACCGGTACCTTGCGCAGGTGGACCTTGAGAATCTGCTCGCGCCCCCTCACGTCGGGGAGTCCGACCACTACCTGGCGGTCGAAGCGTCCTGGGCGCAGAAGGGCCGGGTCGAGCACGTCGGGGCGATTGGTGGCGGCGATGACGATGATGCCCTCGGTGCCCTCGAAGCCGTCCATTTCGACCAGTAGCTGGTTGAGCGTCTGCTCGCGCTCATCGTGGCCGCCGCCCAGACCGGCCCCGCGATGGCGGCCCACCGCGTCGATCTCGTCGATGAAAATGATGCAGGGTGCATGTTTCTTGGCCTGCTCGAACATGTCGCGCACGCGGCTGGCGCCCACGCCGACAAACATCTCCACGAAGTCCGAACCAGAGATCGAGAAGAACGGCACCTTGGCTTCGCCGGCGATGGCCTTTGCAAGCAGTGTTTTGCCGGTGCCGGGCGGGCCCACCATCAACACGCCGCGCGGGATCTTGCCACCCAGCTTCTGGAACTTGGCCGGGTCGCGCAGGAACTCGACCAGCTCGCCGACTTCCTCCTTGGCCTCGTCGCAACCGGCCACGTCGCTAAAGTTGACCTTGATCTGGTCCTCTCCCTGCAGCTTGGCACGCGAACGGCCAAAGCTCATCGCGCCACGGCCGCCGCCACCGGACTGCATCTGCCGCATGAACCAGATAAGCACGCCGGCGAACACCAGGATCGGCAGCCAGCTCACCAGCAGGCCGATCAGCGAAAAACTCTCGGCAGGATCCTGGCGTACTTCGACGCCCTTTTCCTGCATCCGCTTCACCACCGCATTGGTGGAGAAGCCAAGCATCGGGGCCACGGTACGGTAGCTGGAGCCGTCCTTCAGCTTGCCGCTGATCGTGGCCGGCTGATCCGCACTGATCACCGCGCTGGAAACGTTGCCGTTTTCCACGCTCT
>DAIDKO010000004.1 GCA_027450005.1 Rhodanobacter sp.
CACTGGGTGGCTCCTTGCATCGCGGCCGCTGGGCCGACGTGGGCACGCCGGAGCGCCTCGCTCAACTGGATGCCGAAGTCTCCGGCTGAGCCGGGGCCGCCATCGGCACCCGCGCCGCGGCGTGCGCCAGCGGGATCTGGCTGGATTCCAGTTGGTGCAGGTCGAACTCGTGCACCGACACCGGTGCGTAGCGCTCGTCGAACGCCACGTCGCCCGGCCGCCAGCCGGCGCGGCAGCGGAGCGCGCCCCAGAACCGGCGCAGCACGTACAACTGCTGTCCCACGACGCCACGGCGGTTGTCCGCGTCGACCATGGGGTCGCCCACGCCGGTGGGGCGCGCCGGCTCGCCGAACAGCGCGGTGCCGAACAGGATGTCCCAGAACGGGAAGATGAAGGCAAAGTTGCAGTAGTGCAGGTTCGGCCGCTCCGGGTCCACCCGCATGTGGTGCAACCGGTGGTAAAGCGGATCGACCAGCAGCTTTTCCAGCACCGGGCCGAAGCGCAGGCGCACGTTGGCGTGGTCGAGGTTCTGCAGCAGGTTGCCGCTGAGCACCAGCAGCGCGTAATCGGTGGGCGACACGCCGATCAGCAGCCCGGCCACGGCCACGATCAGCGCCTCCAGCAGGTCGTCGAGATAATGGTCGCGGTCGTTCGTCCAGCAGTTCAGCTGGCGCTGGCTGTGGTGCAGGCTGTGCAGTGCCCACCACCACGGGATCGAGTGCTGCAGGCGATGGATGCCGTAGTAGACCAGATCGTAGATCGCGTAATAGACCAGGAACAGCAGCACCGGGTGATGCCCCAGCCACGGCAGCATGCCCTGCACGCTGACCAGCCCGGCTGCGTCGTCACCGGCGCCAGCGCCACCGATCAGCTGGGTCAACGGCGACAGCACCAGGTAGGTGAAAAGCGGCAGCACGCCGAACAGCTTGAGCAGAGTGTAGGTACGGTCGATCGCGGTGGCTTGGCGCTCGGGCCAGTGCTCCACCGGCCACAGGCTCTCCATCGGCCGGAACACGCAGGCGATGACCGCCACCTCCACCGCGGTGAGCAGGAAGTATTCGGCGATCTCGCGCGGCGGATCGACGACGAAGTGCGAAAGGTGCAACTCGAGCAGCGCCGGCACGACGGCATGGAGCGTCAGCCAGTTCACCGCGGCCATCCAGAATGCGGAGAGGTTGTGCATGGTCGATCCCGGAAGGAGGAACTGGGCCCATGGTAGGTCCGGACAGCTGAAGGATGCCTCGCTTCCGGCCCCGACAGAACGACCACGAGCTTTCGCGCCGGCGTGACCACGTCGCGCAAAAAATGACGGCCCGAACGAACCGGGCCGTGCATGTTCAACCAAGGATGTTATGGGTGGCCGGCACGCAGGGCCACCCGCCGTCATGGACGGCGGGCGAGCTCCGGGTTCTCGCGGGTCACCGGCATCAGGTCCTTCTTCGACACGCCCAGCCAGAGCAGGATCGGGCTGGCCACGAAGATCGAAGAGAGCGTGCCCACCAAGATGCCGATCAGCATGGTGATCGCGAAGTTGTGCACCGCCGGGCCGCCGTAGAAGAACAATGCGGCCATGGTGATGCCGGTGAACAGCGAGGTGATGATGGTTCGCGACAGCGTGCTGTTGATCGAGCGGTTGAGGATGTCCTCCGGCTCAGCCTTGCGCGCCAGGCGGAACAGCTCGCGGATACGGTCGAACACCACCACCTTGTCGTTGATCGAGTAGCCGATCACTGCCAGCACCGAGGCCAGCACGGTCATGTCGAACTCGCGTCCGGTCAGCGCCAGGATGCCCAGCGTTACCAGCGTGTCGTGGATTTCGGTGAGCACCGCCGCGATCGCGAAGCGGCGCTCGAAGCGGATCCACAGGTAGGCCATGATGCCGAGGATCACGAACACCGCGGCCACCATGCCGTCGCTCTTCAGCTCCGCGCCCACCTCGGCGCTGACCGAGGAGCGGCTCTTCAGCGAGGCGTCGCTGCGAGCCGCCTTCAGCGGCTGCATCACCAGGCTGGCCACCTTGTCCAGGTCCACCTGGCCTTTGGCGTCGAGCATCGCCTTGGTCGGCTGCATGCGGATCGACACCTCGCGGCTGCCTCCCACGCTCTGCACCACGGTGTGGTCAATGCCGCCCTTCTCCAGCGCATCGCGCACGTCGCCGGTCTGCACCGGCCGTGAGTAATCGACCACCAGCGAGACGCCGCCGGTGAAGTCCAAGCCGTAGTTCAGGCCCTTGGTGGCGAGCAGCGCGACGGAGGCAATCATCAGCACGACGGCCACCGCGACGCTGAAGACGCGGATGCGCAGGAAGTGGATGTTGCTGTTGTGGTTGAAGATTTCCATTTGTATGTCCCGCCCTTAGACCGACAGGGTCTTGAGCTTGCGGCGGCCGTGAATCAGCGCGGTGAACGCGTGCGTCATCACCACCGAGGTGAACATCGAGGTCAGGATGCCGATACCCAGCGTGACGCCGAAGCCGCGGATCGCGCCGGTTCCCATCGTCATCAGCGCCAGCGCGGCGATCAGGTGGGTGACGTTGGCGTCGAGGATCGTGGCCCAAGCCTTGTCGTAGCCGGCGTGGATCGCCGCGTGCGGCGTGGAGCCGTTGCGCAGTTCCTCGCGGACGCGTTCGCAGATCAACACGTTGGCGTCGATGGCCATGCCGAGGGTCAGCACGATGCCCGCGATGCCCGGCATGGTCAGCGTGACGCCGATCATCGACATCACCGCGACGAGGATCAGCAGGTTGAAGAACAGCGCGATATCAGCCACCAGGCCGAACAGCTTGTAGTAGATCGCCGCGGCCAGCAGCACCAGCCCGAGGCCGAGCATCACCGAGTCGAAGCCCTTCTTGATGTTCTCCGCGCCAAGGCTGGGGCCGATCACGAACTGCTCGACGATATCCATCGGGGCGGCCAGCGCACCGCTCTTGAGCAACAGCGCCAGGTCGGACGCCTGCTTGGGGCTGCCCAGGCCGTTGGTGGAGAACTCCTTGCCGAACGGGCTCTGGATCTGCGCGTCGTTGATCACCTCGGTCTTGGTCTTCGGCGTGCGCACTTCCTTGCCGTTCACCGTGGTGGTTTCGTACTCGGTGTTGATCAGCAGCACCGCCATCGGCTTGCCGACGTTGTTGTTGGTGAATTCCTGCATCTTGGCGGCGCCGGAGGCGTTCAGCGTCACGTTCACCGAGGGCGTGCCGTTGTTCGGGTCGACGCCGGAGCTGGCGTCCACCAGCTGGTCGCCGGTGACGATGGCACGCTTGCCCACCAACACGGGGACATGGCCCTGGCTGGTGTAGTAGAGGTTGGCATCGGGCGGAATGTTGCCGGTCTGCGCAGCCTCGATCGCGCGCGGATCGCCCGGATAGCCGATGCCGGGGCGGTATTCCAGCGTGGCGGTGGCGCCGATCAGGCGCTTCGCCGCAGTGGGATCCTGCACGCCGGCCAGTTCGACCACGATGTGGTCTTCGCCCTGCTGCTGGATCAGCGGCTCGGACACGCCCAGCGCGTTGATGCGGTTGCGCAGCGTGGCGAGGTTCTGCTTGATCGTACCCAGCGCAATGTCGCGCAGCTTGGTCGGCTTGATCGCCGCGTAGAGCACGTAGCGGTCGCCGGTGCTGGGACCGTCGGTCAAGGCGAGGT
>DAIDKO010000005.1 GCA_027450005.1 Rhodanobacter sp.
GTTCATGCTCGCGTGGGGCAAGCGCTTTCTGGGCATGGCCTGGGCAGCTGCCCGGCGCGGCATCCTTAACCAGCATGTGCTGCTGTCGCTGAGCGCGCTCGGCGCCTTCGCCGCCGGGCTGATCGGGCTGTTCAGGCCGTCGTTCCCGGCGGTGGATTTCTTCGGGGCGGTGGTGCTGCTGATGAGCTATCACACCCTGTCCAGCTTTGTCGCCGGCGTGGTGCGCACGCGGGCCTCGCAGGCCGTGCGCAAGCTGCTGGAGCTGCAGCCGGCCACCGCGCGGGTACTACGCGACGGCGCGGAAGTCGAGCTTCCAGTGGCCGACATCGCGGTCGGCGAGACGGTCCGGGTGCGCCCGGGCGAGCGCATTCCCCTGGACGGACGGGTGGTCGAAGGCACCGCGGCGGTCGACGAGTCGATGGTGACGGGCGAGCCCCTGCCGGTCACCAAGAAGCCGGGCGCGGCGGCGATCGCTGGATCGATGAACACCGACGGGATGCTCGCCATCCAGGTCGGCAGGCCGGCGACCGAGAGCTTCGTGGCCCGAGTGGTGCGCGAGGTGGAGGCGGCCAAGGCGCTCAAGCCCGCCATCCTGGTGCTGGTCGAGCGCATCCTGGCGATGTACGTGCCGGTGGTGCTGGGCGTCGCGGTCGCGGCGCTGGCCGGCTGGCTGCTCGTCGCGGCCGTGTTTCGTGTGGGCGACGGCCAGCGGGCGCTGTTCGCGGCGCTGTCGGTCCTGGTGATGGGCTACCCCTGCGCGCTCGGCATGGCTACGCCGCTGGCGCTGATCCGCGGCGGCGGCGAGGCAGCAGCGCGCGGCATCCTGGTGCGCAGCGCCGAGGCCTTTCAGACCCTCAGGGATGTGCGCGTGGTCGTGTTCGACAAGACCGGAACGCTGACCGAGGGCAAGCCCCGGGTCGTAGACACGCTGGGCGCGGTGGGCACGGTGGATGAATACGTGCTGGCGACTGCGGCCGCACTGGAGCGCTATTCGCGCCATCCGCTGGCGGTGGCGATCCACGGCGAGGCGCAGGCCCGTGGACTGGACGTGCCCGATCATCCCGAGGACTTCCGGGAAACCCCCGGCCGCGGCGTGTCGGCGAGGTTGGGCGCGTCTCGCGTGCTGGTGGGCAGTCGCAGGTACCTCCAGGAAAGCGGCGTCGCCCTTCCCTCGGGCCCGGGGACGGAACTGCATGAGGGTGCCACGCCGGTCTGCGTCGCCCGTGACGGCCGGCTGCTCGGCTTCATCCTGCTGGGCGACAGCCCGCGCCCCGATGCCGAGCGTGTGGTGCGAGAACTGCGCCGGCGCGGTATCGAGCCGATCATGGTCTCCGGCGACAACCGGCGCACCGTCGAGGCGCTGGCCGAGCGGCTGGGCATCACGCGGGTCTACGCGCAAGCCCTGCCCGACGAGAAGGCGGGCATCGTGCGCGAGTTGCAGCGCGGCGGCGCTCGCGTGGCCATGGTCGGCGATGGCATCAACGACGCGCCGGCGCTGATGCAGGCCGACATCGGGGTGGCCTTCGAAGCCGGCACCGACATTGCCATCGAATCGGCCGACGCGGTGGTCATGAGCCATCGGCTGGGCGCAGTCACCGACCTGCTCGACATCGGCAAGCGCAGCTACGCCAAGACCGCGCAGAACCTCGCCGTGGCCTTCGCCTTCAACGGCATCGGCATCCCACTGGCGGCTACAGGGCTGCTGCAGCCGGTATGGGCCATGGCCGCGATGGCCGCAAGTATCACCGCGGTGCTCGCCAACTCCTTCGGCGGGCGCCTGATCCAACGAAGCGCAGCTGCATCATGAAGCAACGCGGTTTCCCGCTCTCTCTGGTGGCGATCGCGTCGCTGGCAACCTTCCTCTCCAACCTGAGTGCGGGAATCGCCAACGTCCCCCTCGCCGACGTGGGCAGCGCTCTTGGGGGCGGCTTCGGCGCAGGCGGCTACGCGCTGGTAGCCATCGTCCTCGCCTACCTCGTGCCTTACGCGGTGGTGATGCCGGTGGTGGGCAAGCTCGGCGATCGATACGGCCACAAGCGCGTGTTCCTGGGAGGGCTCGGCTTGTACGTGCTGGGCTCGCTGGCCGCCGCGGCCTCGCCCGGCGCCGCGGCGCTGATCGCGTCCCGCACGGTGCAGGGCTTGGGCGGCGGGGTCATCCTCGACTCCATCGTATTCATCAGCGCAGGCGTACGCCAGGGCCGGGGCGTGGCCTTCGGCGTGTGGCGCGCCGCGCTGCTGTCCGGCACGGTGGGTGGCCCGGTGATCGGTGGCTACCTGTCCGCGTTGCTGGGGTGGCGCTCGCTAATGTGGCTGCCGGCGCTGCCGGCGGTACTGCTTTGGCTGTGGGGTGCGGTCTCGCTCAATGAGCTTCCGCGAAGCGACGAAGTCTTCGACTGGGTAGGCTCGGTGCTGTTTCTGGTGGGATTGTCGGCTGTCGTGGTGGCATTGTCGGCCTCGGGCATGGACACCATGCAGGCCGGCCTGGCAGCCGCCACGGGTCGGGTCATGCACGCGATGGCCTGGATGCTCTACGGAGTCTTCGGCGTGGCCATGGCGCTGCTGTGGATTCATCAGAAGACCGACAAACGGGCGCTGTTCGACCTAAGCCTGTACCGCATCCGGCCTTTCGTGCTGGGCAACCTCGGCACCTGGTTGGTGTGCGTCGGCATGTTCTCGGCCATGATGTTCGTGCCCCTGCAGATGCAGTACGTCGAGGGCTATACGGCGCTGGCGGCGACCAACGCGCTGCTGCCGCTGGCCCTCGCCGCCCTCGTCGTGGGAGTGTGGGGCGGGCGCATCGCCGACCGCCTCGGACCGTTGCCCCCATGGGTCACGGGTTTCGCGCTGATGGCGGCCAGCTTTGTCGTGCTGGCGCTGCTTGGGCCGCACCCGTCGCGGGCGACCCTGTTTGCCGTGTTGACGGCTTGCGGCGTCGGCATGGCCTTGCCGCTGGCGCCCACGGCGCTGACCGCTCTGGGCCAGGTGCCCGAAGCAGCGGCCGGCCAAGCGGGGGGGCTGTTCAACTTTGCGCACAACATGGGCCGGGCCATGGGCCTGGGCCTGCTGGGTGCGTTGCTGGTGCGGCGCGAACCGGGAAGCTATGCCGCGATCTACGGGATCAGTGCCGCGCTGATGGCGGTAGGCGCTGCGCTGCCGCTGGCCCTGCGCACGCGCAAAGCGACGAGCTGCGCGCACAATCTTTGAAACATGGAGCGAAAGCGACATGAGATGGAGGAGCAAGGTGGGAAAGGAATCAGACCAGCCGGGTAAGGTCCGGCCGGCGCTCGGCGCGGCGACCCTGGCAGGCGCTGCGATGACCCTGGTCTTGCTCGTCGGCTTGTTCGTCGGCGGGCACTGGGTCTACACGCAGGTCGTGGGTCGCGCGCTGTTCCATGCGCAGGGACTGCCCGTGCTGCCGCCCGATCTGGTGCTCGGCCTGGCCGTACTCGCTGGATCAGCATCGTTCTTCTCACCGTGCAGCATCGCCATCACCCCGGCCTTTCTCACGTATTTCGTTGACAGCCAGGAGGCTCCCCGCGCGGGCAGCCTGTTCGCCGCCGCCTGGTGGATCGCGGTCGGCATCATCGGCGTGTCGGCCGCGGGCGGCATCCTGGTCATGGCGGTCGGCGCCGCGATCTACAACGTGCTGATCTACCTGATTCCGCTGGTGGGTGTGGCCTTCGCCGCGCTGGGCGTGCTGATGCTGACCGGGCGCGGGGCCTCGTTGAGCCACCTGACCGAACATCTGCCCGGGCGGGCGCTGTACGAACGTCTGTTGCGCGGGGGGAAAGGCAGTCGGCGCGGCGAACTCGTCACCTTCGGGGTGGCGTACGGCGCGGCGTCCCACAGCTGCACACTACCGGTGGTGATAGGAGTCCTGATGCTGCCGCTGGCCGTGGGCAACTACGCGCTGGCCGGGCTGGCCGTCGTGGTCTACGGCATCGCACTGTCGGCGCTGATGCTGCTGATGCTCACGCTAGGCCAGCCGACGCTAGCAATGTTGCGCCGCTGGAGCGGCCCTTCGCTGGCCTGCGCCGTAGGCGCACTGTTCCTGCTCACCGGGATCTACCTGTTCCACTATTTCTGGAGCAACTATGCGGCGCCCGCGGCGAGCAGCGCGCTGGCGCGGGCGAATTTCAAAATCGTCGAAGGACGCAAGGGCTCGCCCTACGTCTACAACCCCCAGGTGCTCGACATCCCTGCAGGCAAGCCTGTGGCGCTCGAGATCACCGATTTCGTCGGCGGCTGCGCGCTGTCGACCGTGTTCCCCCATTTAGGCCTGCACGGCGGCCCGGTGACGGCAACGGTTCCCGTGGGCCGGACGCGTCGGGTCGTGATCGAGGCTCCCGCGCCCGGACGCTATCGTTACCACTGTTCCGAAAACATGTACTTCGGCGAAATCGTCGCGCATTGAGCCGTTCCGCGGAAATCGTGTGTTGGACCTGAGTTGAAGCGCGAAGGCAGCCGATGGCCTGCAGCCAGATGGACCTGGGCATCGGGCGAGAGGCACGACGCAGTAACCCGCGAGTCGTTCCGCTGACAACGATGAGAGCAATTGACGGCCATCAACCCTGCTTGCGTGCGCTGTCAGGCTGTCCCTGCCTGGCACGACGAAGCGATCGGACAAGCTCAGGCCGCAGCGCAGCGTCCTCCGTGCCTAGTTGATTGATCCATGCGGCGCACTGCAACAACCTTCAACCTTCTGCCAGAGTTCAACATCATGCAAACAACCCGGTCTCTCACCATCCTCTGCCTGGCGGCCCTGCTGGCCGTTCCGACTGCATGGGCCCAACCGCATCCCGAAACGGCGCCGTACGCCCCTGCGATGCTGGCTGGCGCGTTCCCGGCGCCGCCCACAGGCGCCGGCCCCGGAAAAATAGCCGTCGTCACGCCTGCCGGACAGGCCCACTCGGTCGCCTTCGGCCAAGCGGGCTCGCCTTCTGGTAACAGCTTCTA
>DAIDKO010000006.1 GCA_027450005.1 Rhodanobacter sp.
GGCACCACGCCCAAGCTGCTGGCCAACGAGGGCCAGGCGCGCATGGTCGGCTACGGCGGCATGCTGTGCGAGGCGTTCGTGGCGATCATGGCGATGGTGGCGGCGGTGTCGCTGCACCCGGGCGTGTACTTCGCGATGAACTCGCCGAGCGCGATCATCGGCACTACGGTGGAACACGCGGCGCAGACGATCAGCCAGTGGGGCTTCGTGCTGACGCCGAACGACCTGGTGCAGACCGCGAAGAACGTGGGCGAGCAGAGCATCTTGAGCCGCGCCGGCGGTGCGCCCACGCTGGCGGTGGGCATGGCCCAGTTGCTGCACAACATCCTGCCGGGCGAGGGCATGATGGCGTTCTGGTACCACTACGCCATCCTGTTCGAGGCGCTGTTCATCCTCACCACGGTGGACGCCGGCACGCGCGTCGGCCGCTTCATGATCCAGGAGATCGCCGGCCTCGTACACAAGCCGCTGCAGGCCACCGAGTCCTGGGCCGGCAACCTGCTCGCCACCGCGATCTGCGTTGCGTTGTGGGGCTACTTCCTGTACCAGGGTGCGGTCGACCCGCTGGGCGGCATCAACACGCTGTGGCCGCTGTTTGGCATCGCCAACCAGATGCTGGCGGCGATCGCGCTGATGCTGGCCACGGTGGTGGTCAAGCTCAAGCGCGAGCGCTACGTGTGGGTACCGGGCATCCCGGCGATCTGGCTGATCGTGTGCACGCTGGCGGCGGGCTGGGAAAAGCTGACGGGTCCAATCAGCTTCACCGCCGCGGCGGACAAGTACGCCGCCGCGCTGGCCAACGGCCAGATGCTGGCGCCGGCCAAGACCGCGGCAGCGATGCGGCAGATCGTGACCAACAACCGCGTGGACATGGCGATGACCGCGCTGTTCATGGCGCTGGTGATGGTGATGACGCTGTTCTGCCTCAACGCGCTGGCCAAGGCCTGGAAAACCAACCATCCCACCGCCCACGAGGAACCCTACGTGGCACTCACGGACGTCGCGGTACACTGACTTCATGGAACTCTTCGCGCGACTGCAGGCATTCCGGAAGCGGGCGGTGCAGGCCGCTCGCCTGTGTTGCGGCGTGCCCGACTACGAGGCCTACGTGAAGCACCTGCGCGAGCACCACCCCGGGCACAAGGTGCCCAGCTACGCCGAGTTCTTCCGTGAGCGCCAGGAAGCCCGGTACAAGGGTGGCGGCGGGCGCTGCTGTTAAACTGTGCGCACTCCCAAGGCCCCGCCATAGCATCCCGGCGGGGCTTCGCGTTTCCAGAGTCGCAGGGCATGCCCGCAGTACCCCACCCCGTCAGCTTCGGATACTTCGTCACTGCACTGATTGCCACCGCTGTGGTCGCGACCTGCGCCAGCCTGCAATCCCTGTTGATCGGCTGGCGCCACAGGCACGACCGCACCCCACTCGCCTTCGCCACGCTGTGCGTGTGCGCAGGGATGCTGGCGTCCTACCGTGCCACGCGCCAATGCGCGACGCATGACCAGCGCCTGCGTGGAGCCATGCTGCTGGCCTGTCTGCTGGCGCAGTTCCTGGCCATATTGTGGTGTGTGGTGTTGATCGACGCGATGAACCGCCCCTACCCGGCCACCGACGCGCTCGAGTTCCTTTCCTTCGTGCTGCTGCTGGACGCCACCGCCGCCGATGCAGCCGCCGCCGTACAGCAAGGCGTGACGATGACCGAACACGTACTGGCGCCCATAGCCAGGCCCTTGGCGGTCGATAGCCGTGCGCAAGCCGTCGGCGTTAGCATCGGCGTAGCCACGTCTCCCGACGCCGGCAGCGCCACTACTGACATCGCGCGACGTGCCGACATCGTCCTGCACTGGACGAAGGCGGCGGGCCGCCGCTCCGCGCGGCAGTTCGAACCGCAGATGCAGGACGAGGCGGATACCCGCCTCGAACTGGAGCGCGGCCTGCGCCTCGCCGTGCAGCGCGACGAGCTGGTGCTGTATTTACAGCCGCAAGTGGATAGGCACGGTCGCCTCGCCTGTGCGGAGACGCTGCTGCGCTGGCACGACCCGACCCTGGGCACGCTGCCGCCCGACCGCTTCGTGCACATCGCCGAGGAGACCGGTCTGGTGCATGCGCTGGGGCAATGGGTGATCAACGCTGCCTGCCGCCAGTTGCGGGAGCAGCAATTGGCCCGCCTTGGCTTCGGGCTGTCGCTGGACGACTTCGGCACCGGCTATTCGTCGCTCGCCCGCCTGCAGTGGTTGCCGCGGTACGAACTGGAGATCGACCGCTCCTTAGCCCACGCGTTGCAGTCGGACAGCGCCAACACGCTGGCCGGCTTCATCGTGGATATCGACAAGCGGCTGGGCATGACCACGGTTGCCGAGAGCGTGGAGAATACCGATGAGCACGCCATGCTGGCGGCGCTGGGCTGCGACCTCGTGCAGGGCTATTTCATTGGCAGGGCCACGCGCGCGGAGGCCTTACGGCACGGGCTGCGCCAGCGCCAGGCCGTCAACGTCGACGAAGGCGTGATGGATCGCGCCCCCTTCCTTGCCTGATGTTTTCCATGCCCCGAACCGAGACCGCCGTTGCCAAGCACCCCATGAACCATCGCGCCGGCCTGCGCGTCATCGCCATCTACGAGGTCGTGAAGACCCTCTGTCTCGTACTCGTCGCCATCGCCGCCTTCCACCTCGAGCACGAGCAGGCCTTCCGGCAGCTGGTGCACTGGCTGGAACACCTGCCGCTCACCGGCAGCAACGCGCTGCGCTGGCGCCTGGTGGGCGCGCTGCAGGACTTCGGCCCCAGCCGCTTCGTGGCCGTTGGCATGGTGGCGCTGGGCTACGCCCTGCTGTTCGGCATCGAAGGGGTGGGCCTCTTGATGGGCAAGTACTGGGCCGAGTGGTTCACCGTGGTCGCCACCGGATCGCTCATCCCGGTCGAGCTTTACGAAGTGCTGCGCCACTTCGGCTGGCTGCAGTTCGTCGCACTGGTAGGCAACGTCATGATCGTGGTGTACTTGGTACGCGTGGCACTGCAGACCCGCGCGGAGCGGCTGGCCGCCGCCGAACGGCTCAGCTGAGGACAATCGCGCTGCGGGCGGCTTGCGCAGGCAGGCACGCCCAGCAGCCGCGCTCAGCGGCGACCGAATCGATCCGTCGTTTCGATCAGCTCGTGGATGTTGCCCGGCTCGAACGCCGAGTGCCCGGCATCCTGCACGATTCGCAGCTCCGCTTCCGGCCACGCCCGGTGCAGGTCCCAAGCGCTGCGCAGAGGACAGACCACGTCGTAGCGGCCCTGGACGATAACGGCGGGGATCTTGCGGATGCGGTCCACGTTGCGCAGCAACTGGTCGTCGTGCGCGAAGAAACCACCGTTGACGAAGTAGTGGCATTCGATCCGCGCGAAGGCCAGCGCGAATTCGTCCTCGTCGTGCGCACCGATGCTGACCGCATCCTGCTGCAAGTAGCTGGTCGATCCCTCCCACACCGACCAGGCCCGCGCTGCGGCAAGGCGCACTCCGGGATCGTCGCTGGTGAGGCGACGGTGGTAGGCGCTCATCAGATCGCCTCGCTCCACTTCGGGAATCGCCGCGAGATAGGTCTCCCAGGCGTCCGGATATAACGCGTCGCAGCCCTTCTGGTAGAACCACTCCAGCTCCCAACGGCGCAGCATGAATATGCCGCGCAGCACAAGTCCCGCAACCCTGTCCGGATGTGTCTGCGCGTAGGCCAGCGCCAGCGTGGAACCCCACGAGCCGCCGAACACCTGCCAGCGATCAATGCCGAGGTGCCCGCGCACGCGCTCGATGTCGGCCACCAGGTCCCAGGTCGTGTTCTCGCGCAGCTCCGCATGCGGCGTGGACTGGCCACAGCCACGCTGGTCGAAAAGTATGATGCGGTACACCGAGGGGTCGAAGAAGCGCCGGCACTTCGGGTTGGTACCGCCACCGGGGCCGCCGTGCAGGAACACCACCGGCTTGCCGTGCAGATTGCCGCTCTGCTCGTAGTACAGCGTGTGCAGCTCCGAGACCTTGAGCATGCCGCGGTCGTAGGGTTCGATTTCGGGATACAGCGTGCGGCGTTCCTGCGTCATGGTCCTGCCCGGAATGAAGTCATTGAGAAGTGCGGCCACGGATGGCTGCCCATTGGGTTCCCGCGATCACGGATGATCGCAAAAACACCGCAGCGTGCAGCGTGGATGGCCGCCCATCGGCTTCCCGCGGTCATGGATGACCGCAAAGCCTTGGGAAGGCTAGCACGACCACCCGCTGCGTCGGCCTCACCCCGACCGCCCGCGTGCCACCGCATTGCCCTTTTCGGGTGGCAAGCTGGGCATTCACTGTTTTCCAGCCAGGGGCTCACATGCCTACCGTCCGCACCAGCCTGTCGAAATGGCTCGTCCTGACCCTCGCCTTGCTGGCACCGACGACTCTGCTGGCGACCCAGCCATCAGCCGGGCAGGCAAACCACGCCGTCCTGCAGGGCAAGCTCGAAGCCCTGGCCCGGCACGCTCGGCATCGTCGTGCTCGACCCGCAGAGCGGCGAGCGCTGGCGTGTCAACGCCGACCGTGCCTATCCAATGATGAGCACGTTCAAGGCACCGGTGGCCGCCGCGGTATTCGCACGCATCGACCGCGGCGCGCTCTCGATGGACAAGACGGTCACGCTGACACGCGCGGATCTCGTCGACGGCCCCGCCGGGCCCTCCATTGGAGCGCACTTCCACGGCGAACAGATGACGTTCACCGTGCGCCAGCTGCTGGCAGCAGTCGTCAGCAACAGCGACAACACCGCCGTCGATGCGCTGCTGAAGCTGGTCCCGCCGCGCGAGGTCACCGCCTTCCTGCGTGCGCACGGCATCACCGGCATGCGCGTGGACATGGGTGAAGAGGACGTCGACCGCGTGTTCGAACAGTTGGCACCTGGCCAACAGCCACCAGCGAACGAGACGCCGAAGGCAGAGGATGCGCGCCTGCAGCGCGGCTACCGCGCCTACCTTGCCGATCCGCGCAACCGCAGCACGGCGGATGCCGCCGCCGACTTTCTGGACAAGTTGCAGCGTGGCGAACTGCTATCGCCTGCGTCGACGCACGCGCTGCTGGCGCTGATGCGTGCGCAGACCACGCCGGACCGCATCCGGCAAGGCCTGCCCGGCGACGTGCGGTTTGCGGACAAATGCGGCACGTCCTACACGCTGGACGGGCTCACCGCCGCCTACAACGACATCGGCATCCTGACCTGGCCGGACGGCTGCAGGGTGATCGTGGCCGCCTTCCTCACGGCGTCAACCGCCTCGAAGGCTGGGCGTGAAGCCTTGTTCGCCGACCTCGGCCGGACGATCGCGGAAAGCTGGCACCACTGAGGCTTCAGTCGGCCTCGAACAGCTTGCCCGGGTTGAGGATGCCGTTCGGATCGAACACCTTGCGCACGCCACGCATCAACGCGATCTCCGCCGCGCTGCGCGTGCTGTCGAGATACGGCTTCTTGACCAGGCCGATGCCGTGCTCGGCGGAGATGCTGCCGCCGTGTTCCTTCAGTGTGGCGGCCAACAGCTTGGTGACGTGCTCGCACTGCGCGATGAAATCCGTATCGAGCATGCCGGCGGGCTTCAGCACGTTGATGTGCAGGTTGCCGTCGCCAATGTGGCCAAACCACACCACCTCGATCTGCGGGTACTCGCGCGCCAGCAGCGCCTGCATCGCATGCAGGAAGGCCGGCACCGCGCCGATGCGCACCGACACGTCGTTCTTGTACGGCTTGTGCGGCGCCAGGCTCTCGGTGATGCCCTCGCGCAACCGCCACAGCGCGGCAGCCTGGGCCTCGCTCTGCGCGACCGTGCCGTCGGCAATCCAGCCCTGCTCCATGCCTTCGCCGAGCACCGCCAGGGCGGCGTCCTGCGCAGCTTCGTCCGGCGCATCGAACTCGGTGACCACGTAATACGGATGCTCGCCGTCCAGCGCGCGCTGCGCGCCATGGGCCAACACGTGCTTCAGCGCCACGTCGGTGAAGAACTCGAAGGCCTGCAGCGACAGTTTCGTGCGGAACAGGCCGAACACCGCCAGCACCGCGTCCATGTCCGGCAGCGCCAGCAGCATGGTCTGCGCGGGCGGCGGCGGCTCGGTGAGCCTGAGCGTGGCTTCCACCACGATGCCCAGGGTGCCCTCCGAGCCGATCATCAGATGGCGAAAGTCGTAGCCGCTGGAATTCTTCACCAGCGCGCGGTTGAGGTCGAGCAGTTCGCCGTTGCCGGCCACCACCTTCAGGCCCGCTATCCACTCGCGTGTGTTGCCGTAGCGGATCACCCGGATGCCGCCGGCATTGGTGGCGATGTTGCCACCGATCGAACAGGAGCCGCGTGCGGCGAAGTCCACAGGATAGATCAATCCGTGCTCGCGCGCTGCCGCATGCACCGCCTCCAGCGGCATGCCCGGCTGCACGGTGAGCGTGCGGTCGGCCGCATCGAAGCCCAGCACGCGGTTCATCCGCTCCAGGCTGAGCACCAGCTCGCCATGGGCCGCCACCGCACCGCCGGAGAGCCCGGTACGGCCGCCCGAGGGCACGATGGCCACGCGGTGATCATTGGCCCAGCGCACGATGGCCTGCACTTCCTCCACCGAGGCCGGCAATGCGATCGCCAAGGGTGCGGGTGTCCAGCGGCGCGTCCAGTCGCGGCCGAAATGTTCCAAGTCACCTGGTTCGGTGAGCAGGCGCAGCCCGGGCAGGCGGCGGGCGAGATCGTCCAGGGAGTCGCTCATGAGGTTTCCGTCGGGTTAGGCCGGGCGCCGCGTTCGGACGTCCAAACGACCATGTGTTGCGTTGCCGCAATTCTGGCATAGTAGCAGTTCACCCAGCGCTGGAGCCCCCATGAAGACCTCGTTCCCACGGCAAGACATCAAGGTGCTGCTGCTGGAGGGCGTAAGTCGCACCGCGGTCGATGTCTTTGAACGCGCCGGCTACAGCAACATCGAATACCACGAGAAGTCGCTGCCCGAAGCTCAATTGCGGGAACGTATCGCTGATGCACACATCGTGGGCCTACGGTCGCGCACCCAGCTCACCGCACCGGTGCTGCGCCACGCCAAGCGGCTGATTGCGGCGGGCTGCTTCTGCATCGGCACCAACCAGGTGGATCTGGGCGAGGCGGAACGGCTGGGCGTGCCTGTGTTCAACGCCCCCTATTCCAATACGCGCAGCGTAGCCGAGCTGGTGATCGCCGAGACGATCATGCTGCTGCGTGGCATTCCGCAGCGCAACGCGCAATGCCACCGCGGCGGCTGGAGCAAGTCCGCCGCGGGCAGCTACGAGGCGCGTGGCAAGGTACTGGGCGTGATCGGCTATGGCCACATCGGCACCCAGGTGGGCGTGCTGGCCGAAAGCCTGGGCATGCGGGTGATCTTCCACGACGTGGAGACCAAGCTGTCACTGGGCAACGCCCAGGCCGCCGCCGGCCTGCACGACCTGCTGCAGCGTGCCGATGTGGTAACCCTGCACGTGCCGGAAACTCCGGCCACCAAGCTGATGTTCGGCGCCGCGGAAATTGCCGCGATGCGCCAGGGCACGGTGCTGATCAACGCCTCGCGCGGCAGCGTGGTCGACATCGACGCTCTGGCCGCGGCGCTGCACGAGGGCCACCTGGCGGGGGCCGCGGTGGACGTGTTCCCGGTCGAGCCCAAGGGCAACGACGACCCATTCGTGTCGCCGCTGGTGGGCCTGGACAACGTGATCCTGACCCCGCACATCGGCGGCAGCACGCTGGAGGCGCAGGACAACATCGGTATCGAGGTGGCCAGCAAGCTGGTGCGCTACAGCGACAACGGCTCCACCCTGTCAGCGGTGAATTTCCCCGAGGTGTCGCTGCCCGAGCATCCAAGGAGCCGCCGCCTGCTGCATATCCACAGGAATGTACCCGGCGTGCTGTCGCGCATCAACGAGCTGTTCTCCGCCGGCAACATCAATATCGACGCGCAGTTCCTGCAGACCGACGCCGAGGTGGGCTACGTGGTGATTGATGTCTCGGCCGACGAAGCCCAGGCCAACGCGCTGAAGGACAAGCTGGTGGCCATCCAGGGGACCTTGCGTACCCGCGTCCTGTACTGACGGCCCCGGCGCCGGCAGGCGACGCCGGTCCCGGCTGATGCGCCACGTCACTCAAGCCAAATCCCTGGCTTGCCGATATCGCGGCACTCCATCTGGCCACCGTTCTCGCCATGACATTTCGGTTAAGCGACTAGCGTATCGCCCCGCGTCTCGGCCTGCTGCTCGGCTTGATAATGCTCCTGGCCGTGGTCGGCTTCGGCGGCTGGCGGGGCCTCAAGCGCACCCACCAATTGCAGATCCGCGCCACCGCTACCGTCACGGCCTTCGCTGCCGCCGTCGATGCCGCGCGCGTGGCTCAGGTCGACTTCAAGAAGCAGGTGCAGAACTGGAAGGACACGCTGCTGCGCGGCGCCTCCCCTGCCGCGTTCACCAAGTACCACGACGACTTCCTCCGCCGCAGCCACGCGGTGGACAAGGACCTTGCCTCCCTCAAGCAGCAGATGGCCGCACTGGGACTGGACACCCGCGGCGTCGATGCCGCGCTGGCCACCCATGCCGAGCTGCAGAGGCGCTACGACGCGGCTCTGCTGAAATACGACGGGAAACGGCCGGAAAGCACGCACGTGGTGGACTCGCTGGTGGCCGGCATGGATCGTCCTCCGACCGATGCCATCGACGCCCTGGTGACCGGCATGAAGGACAAGGCGGCCGCCACCGGTCGCAGCATCGACCTGGAGAGCCAGGACGCCTACCTGCGCGCCTGGCACCTGCTGGCGGCGGTGGTGGTTTGCGCGCTGATCGCCTGCACGCTGCTGATCTGGCTGCTGGCCTACAGCATCACCATGCCGATCCATCGCGCGGTAAAGGTGGCCGAGGCGGTCGCCGACGGCGACCTGCGCATGCGCATCGAGGCCGCCAGCCGGGACGAGACAGGCCAGCTGCTGGCCGCGCTGGATCGCATGAACCGCCAGTTGCTGCAGGTCGTCGGCACGATCCGCAAGGGCTCGCACGAGATCTCGTCCTCCACGCACCAGATCGCCAGCGGCAACCACGACCTTTCCTCGCGCACCAGCGAGCAGGCGGCGGCGCTGGAGGAAACCGCGGCGTCGATGCAGGAGTTCACCGAAAGCGTCAGCGCCAACGCCACGCGCGCCCAGCACGCCGCCCAATTGGCGAGCGGAGCTTCCGACGTGGCGCGCCAGAGCGGCGCCGCCATGGGCGAGGCCGTCAAGGCGATGGAGCGCGTCCAGGACGTCTCCGGGCGGATCAACGAGATCACCGAGACAATCGCGCGGATCGCGACCCAGACCCGGATCCTGGCGATCAACGCCTCGGTGGAAGCGGCCCATGCCGGAGAGGCCGGCAAGGGATTCAGCGTGGTGGCGTCCGAGGTGCAGTCCCTGGCGCGCAGCTCGCGCGAGGCGTCCGACCAGATCCGGGCCTTGATCGAGGAGTCGATCTCCATCATCAACGGCAGCACCGAGAGGATCGGCCACGCCGAGGCCATGGTCGGCAGGCTGGTCGGAAGCGTGGAGAACGTAGTCGACACGATCAGCGCCATTGCCCGGCAGAGCCAGGAGCAGGCGACCGGCATACAGCAGGTCAACCAGGCCATGCGCCAGATGGACGAGGTCACCCAGAGCAATGCCGCGCTGGTGGAGCAGGCGGCTGCTGCGGCCGAGGCCGTGCAATCGCGTGCCGGTTCGCTGGTCCGCAGCGTGGCGTTCTTCAAGATGGACGACGACGGGGAACTGGCGGAAGCCGCCTGAAGCGGTCGCAGTCCCGTGCAGCCGCCGCGTGCATCATGCGGCGACAACGAAAAACCGCGCCAGGGCGCGGTTTCGGGGACTTCCAGCGATTTTTAGGCTAGTCCAATTGGTCGGGGCGGCCGGATTCGAACCGACGACCCTTTGCCCCCCAGGCAAATGCGCTACCAGGCTGCGCTACGCCCCGACTTGGACTTGAAAGGCGGCACCATGGCCGCCTTCTGCGCTTCGCGATCATGCGATCGGAAAGCGCGAACTATAACAGAGGAATGCGCTCAGCGGCGCAGCAGGGCC
>DAIDKO010000007.1 GCA_027450005.1 Rhodanobacter sp.
ACCCCGGCATAGCGCGACTGCTCCACCACCGCAAACACGCGGTGCATCTCCTCGGCCGTGGCACTGCCGGGGCGGGTGGCGGAGTGCACGCTGCCCGAGGCGTCCATCAGGAACTCGACCTGCAGGCCGGCGTCGAAAGCCTGCTTGATGGTGGTGTCGTTGCAGTTGTGGGTCATACAGCCCACCACCGCCAGAGTGTCGACGCCGTGCTCGCAGGGACGGTCACCGAGGTCGGTGCTGGCGAAGGCGCTGGACAGGGTCTTGCGCAGGTAGCGCTGGCGCGGGCGGCCGGCGACGATGGAGTGCAGTTCCCAGCCGCGCGAGCCGGTGACGAACAGCGGCGCATCGGCCGGAGAAGACTGCTGCGCCACGATCACCGGGATGCCTGCGACATGCGCCGCATCCATCGCGCGCCCGATGTTGCGCAGGGAATCGACCACCGACGGGTACGGATGCGCAGGCCGCCGCTCTCGTATTCGTTCTACACATCGATCGCGACCAGCGCGCGGCTCGGGTGACGGACTTCGGTCATGGCGGCATTCCCCACAAGCGTGGGACGGTCTGTCCTGGCGACGCCATGATCCGCGCCCGCGGACCTCGCCGGCAGTGGCCCGTTTGCCAAATTTCGTTCGAATCGGGCCAATCGACGCGGAGGCGTGCGGCATGGCCAGGATAGGTGTGGCGATGGTGGCGTTCGACGGCATCCGCCCGTTTCACCTGTCGGTGCCATGCGCGGTGTTCGGCGAAAACTCCGACGACGAGGCGCCGCCGTTCGAGTTGCGGGTTTGCGCGGTCGAATCCGGCGAGCAGCGCACCTAGGCCGGCTTCGGCATCGCGGCTCGGCACGGGCTGCGCACGCTGGTTTCGGCCGAAATCGTGGTAGTGCCGTCCTGGCGCAACCGGCGCGAGACGCCACCGGCGCCGCTGTTGGCCGCGCTCAGGCGGGTCCATGCACGCGGTGCCGTGGTCGTGGGCCCGGGTGTGGGCGCCTTCGTGCTGGCCGAGGCCGGCCTGCTCGACGGTCGCCGCGCCACCACGCATTGGCGATGCGCCGCGCATTTTGCCGAGCGCTATCCGCGGGTGCAGGTCGATCCCGGCGTGCTGTACGTGGACGAGGGCATTGTGCTTACATCAGCCGGCACCGCCGCCGGCATCGCCTTCTGCCTGCACGTGCTGCGCCGCCACCTCGGCGCGGAGGCGGCAAACCGTGTGGCGCGCGATCTGGTGGTGGTACCGCACCGACAGGGCAGCCAGACGCGATACATCGCGCAGCCGGTGCTGGCCACCGCGCGCGACACGCCGCTGACGAAGACGCTGGACTGGGCCATGCGCCAGCCTTTGGGCGCCGCGCTCCACACCACGCCATCGCTCTACCGCCGCGAGTTCCGCGGCGGCTGGGCGGGCAGCGATCCTCCCCCAGCGCAGCTGCTGTCGACGCGGTCGGGTCGGCGTATCCATCACTTCCGCGGCAGGCCCAGCTCCTGCGCGAAGAAGGTGAGCGCTAGCGCCGTGTTGCCCACGCGCTGGCTGAACGGCGCGCCGATGCCGTGGCCGGCGTTCATGCGCGTGAGCAGAAGCACCGGCAGGCCCGAGCTGGTGGCGTTCTGCAGCGCGGCGGTGAATTTGCGCGACTGCCACGGCGCCACGCGCGGGTCGTTGGCGCCGGTCGTCATGAGCACGGCGGGATAGGCAGTGTGTGGTTGCACGTTCTGCAGCGGCGAGTAGGCCAGGGTGGCCTTGAACTGCGCGGTATCGGCCACGCTGCCGTACTCGGGCACGTTATAGGCGCCGTTGGCGAACTCGGTCTCGTGGCGGATCACGTCGTAGATGCCGACCATGCTCACCACGGCGCGGTAGTCCCGCGGATGCTGCACCAGCGAGGCGCCCATCAGCAAGCCGCCGTTGCTGCCACCGAGGATGCCGAGGTGCCTGCGGTCGGTCCAATGCATGTCGACCAGCGCCAGCGCGGCGGCGTGGAAGTCGTCGAACACGTTCTGCTTGTGCAGCGTCTGGCCTTGTGCGTGCCACAGCTCGCCGTTCTCGTTTCCGCCGCGGATGTTGGCGTAGGCGAGTACGCCACCGCGTTCCAGCCACGCCAGCTCGGGGCCGACGAAGCCCGGCGCCACCGGGATGTCAAAACCGCCGTAGCCATAGAGGATGGTGGGGCGCGCGCCATCTGGCGTCACGCCTTTCATCGCCAGCACGGTGACCGGGATCTTGGTGCCGTCCTTCGAGGTGCCGTCGATGCGATAGGTCCGGACTTGCGAGTAGTCGGCGGCGGCCTTCACCGCGAACACGGTCTTCAGCGTGCCGCTGCTGGCGTCGTATTCGGCCCAGCGCGAGGGCAGCTTCCAGCCGCTGTAATCGATCAGCGCCCGCGGCTGGCCCCGCTCGGCGGCGATCCCGCCGATGCCGATGCCGTGCGGGGGCAACGGCAGGCGGCGAACGAACTTTGCGGCGTGGTCGTACTGTTCCACCCACCAGTCCGGCCCCCAGCTGCGCACCACCAGGAAGCCGTCGGCGATCGGCGCCACGTCCTGCAAGGCGCCTTCGCGCTGGTCCAGCACCTGGTGCGCTTGCCCGTCCGCATACACCGCAAGCAGCTTGCCGCGCGGTGCACCGGCGAAGCTGGCGACATAGAGCTGTTGGCCCACCCAGTCGGCGAAGCGCACATTGGCGTCGTGGCCCAGCACTTTCTTCCATTGCGTACCGTCGCGCAGCCATACATCGGCCGGACCGCCGTCGCCCGCGTTCGCCAGCACGGCGAGCTGCTTCGCGCCAGGCGAACTCAGCAGGCGGTATTCGGCCACCTTGGAGTAGCCCTTGCCAAACACCACGCGGTCTTTTGCTGCCGCGTCGCCCAGCGCGTGATGCGCCAGCGTGGCATCGAACTGCACCACGTCCTTGCCGGACGGCGGCGGCGGGAAGCGCACGTAGGTGAAGCCCTTCTCGTCCGCATCCCAGGCCACTCCCTGCGGCGTGGTGCCGCCGCCAGCCCAGGGCAGCGTGTCGGGCAGGGTCTTGCCGCTGGCCACGTCGAGCACATGGAGCGTGGTGAGTTCGCTGCCACCCTCGGCGGTGCCATAGGCAAGGTAGCGGCCGCTGGGCGAGGGCCAGTAGCCAGTGATCGCGGTGTTGCCACCGTTGGCATTGAGGTCCACCAGCATATGCGGCGTGCCGTCCGGCCAGCGCTGCGCCATCAGCTGCGGCTGCGGCTGCGGCGGCGTCTCCTGCAGGTAGAACAGCGTGCCGCCAGCAAGCAGCGGCGAGGAGCGCGTGGTGGAGGTGATTGCCAGCTGCTGTACCCGCGCGTTCATTGCCTTGCCGTCGGGCATCGCCGCAACCACCTCGTCGGTGTAGCGATTCTGTGCAGCGATCCACTGCTGCACGGCTGGCGCATCGGCGTCTTCCAGCCAGCGGTACGGATCGGCCACGCGTACGCCGTGCAGCACGGTGGCGTCGTCATGGCGTGGCGAAACGGGGGGTTGCGGCATGTGGCCGCCGATCAGCGGCACGGCCTTGCGGTGTGCCGGCGACATGTGCTGCCCCGCGCACGCAGCGGTGGCGAACAGCACGAGGGATAAGGCCAGCGCGGTACGCATGCGGAGCTCCAGGCGGCGACGATGCGTACGAGCGTAGCGCCAGCCTGCGATGCATGCACCTGACTTTCGGCACAGGCTGAACCGGGCGGCCGGCGCGCTCGGCTATGCTCGGTCTTTTTGCCGCCGGGAACCCACCATGCGTCGTACCGCCTTTGTCGCCGCGCTCCTCTTCGCCGCCATGCCCGCGCTGGCCGGCGACCTGACGCTGGAGCAGGTCATGGCCAATCCCGACTGGATCGGCCACCCTGTCGAGAGCCCGTACTGGAGCGTGGGTGGCCACCACCTGTATTACGCGCTCAAGCGCGACGGCGACAGCGTGCGCGACCTGTATCGCGTGGACGCGGCGAACGGCACCGGGGCCAAGCTCGATCCCGCCGCGATGGCGCAGGCCGACGGCCCGGCGGTGTTCGACCGCAGCCACACGCATGCCGCCTTCATCCTGCACGGTGACGTGTTCCTGGTGGACCTGGCCAGCGGCCGCCGCGTGCAGGTGACGCGCTCGCCGCAGGCCGAATCGTCGCCGCAGTTCTCCGCCGATGGCCGCACGCTGCAGTTCCGCGACGCCAACGACTGGTACGACTACGACCTCGCCAGCGGCGTCGTGTCGCCCGCCGCCATCCTGAAATTCGCCGACGACCCGCAGGCAAGGAAGCCCGATGCGCTGGAGCGCCGGCAGCTGCGACTGTTCAGCACGCTGCGCGAACTGAAGGCCGACCGCGATGCGCAGCAGGCCCACTAGCGGATCCTGGAGGCGGCCGACCCGAGTCGTGCGCCACGGCCTTTCTGGCTGGGCGACAAGGTCAAGCCGGTGGATACCGAACTGTCGCCCGACGGCCGCTGGATGCTGGTGGTCACCGCGCCCGCGCAGCACGACGACGGCAAGGCGCCAGACGTGATCCATTACGTCACCGACTCGGGCTACACAGAGGTGCAGAAAGCGCGCACCTACGTGGGCCGCAACGCCCCCGCGCCGCAGTCGCTGCTGCTGCTCGACCTGTCCGCGCTCAAGGTCTGGCCGCTCTCCACCGGCACGCTGCCCGGCATCAAGGACGACCCGCTGAAAGTGATCCGCGCACAGACCGTGGCCGCGCTGGAAAAGGCCGGCCACGACGACGAGGCCGAGGGACTGAAGGCGCCGGCGGTACGCCCGGTGACCATTGCGAACGACGGCAGCGGCGGCGGCATCGTGTGGAGCGACGACGGTGAGCAGGCCGCCGTGCAGCTGCGTGCCATCGACAACAAGGACCGTTGGATCGCCAGCGTCGATTTCGCCAAGCACGCGCTGGTGCCGCAGGACCGCCTGCACGACGACGCCTGGATCAACTGGAGCTTCAACGACTTCGGCTGGGAGAAAGACAACCGCACGCTGTGGTACCTCAGCGAGGCCAGCGGCTGGTCGCGCCTGTATGCAAAACCACTGGACGGCAAGGCACGAGCGCTTACCGACAACCACCGCTTCGAAGTCAGCATGCCAGCGCTCAGCCCCGACGGCCGCTGGTTCTACCTGCTGGCGAACAAGGTGGCGCCGTATAGCTACGACGTCTACCGCGTGCCCGCCGGCGGCGGTTCGCTGACCCGGGTGACGCACTACGAAGGCGTGGACGGCTTCATGCTGTCGCCCGATGGCAACCGGCTCGCCGTGCTGCACTCGGCGCCGTACCTGCTTGACCAGCTCGCCGTGCAGGATGCCGCCGGCGGTATGCCGCGCGAACTCACCGACACCATGAAAAGCGCGTACACCGCGCATCACTGGATCCAGCCACAGTTCGTCGAGGTGCCCTCCTCGCACGGCGCCGGCGTGGTCTACGCCAAGTACTACGGCCCCGCGAACGAGGCCGACGCGCCCGCCTCGCACCCCGCGGTGATCTTCGTGCACGGCGCCGGCTACCTGCAGGATGTGTCCAAGCAGGAGACCTACTACATCCGCGAACAGATGTTCCACAACCTGCTGGTGCAGCAAGGCTACGTGGTGCTGGACATGGACTACCGTGGCTCCGCCGGCTACGGCCGCGACTGGCGCGACGCGATCTACCGCAACATGGGCCATCCGGAGCTCGAAGACCTGCTCGACGGCAAGGCCTGGCTGGTCAAGCGCCACGGCGTCGACCCCAAGCGGGTGGGCATCTACGGCGGCAGCTACGGCGGCTTTATGACCGAGATGGCGCTGCTGCGTGCGCCGGGCCAGTTCGCGGCGGGCGCCGCGCTGCGCCCGCCGGCGGACTGGTCCACCTACAACGACGAATACACCTCGAACATCCTCAACAGCCCGCAGCTCGATCCCGAGGCCTACAAGACCAGTTCGCCGATCGAATACGCGCAGAACCTGCAGGACCCGCTGCTGATCGAGCACGGACTGATCGACGATAACGTGATGACCAGCGACTCGATCCGCCTGTACCAGCGCTTCATCGAACTGCACAAGAAGAACTTCTGGATCTCGCTGTACCCGCTGGAGCGCCATGATTTCGAGCACGCGGCCGACTGGTATGACGAATACCGCCGCATCGACGAGCTGTTCCAGACCTACGTGAAGCCGGTCGAGGCCGGCAGCGGGAACTGAGCGGGCGGCCCCGGCGCCTGCCGGGGTACCGTACTGGGCTGCGTCAGTCCGGCTCGCGCGGCCCGCCACCCGGCGCAAGGCCCTGCGGCCAGCGTTCCGACCCCTCGTGCACCAGGGACGGCGCGCCGCTCATCCCGGCAGCGCCGGCACCTGCTTCGCCCGCTCGCGCTGACGCCTGATCTCCGCGCGCAGCGCCTTGAGCCTGGCCTTGCGCTCGCGGCGGTCGTGCTGCCACAGATACATCGCCGGCGTGCTGAGCAGGGTTAGCAGCTGCGACACGAACAAGCCGCCCAGGATCGCGATGCCCAGCGGCTGGCGCATCTCCGAGCCGGTGCCGAAACCGATCGCCAGCGGCAACGCCGCGCCCATCGCCACCAGCGTGGTCATGGTGATCGGGCGGAAGCGCACCAGCGCCGCCTCGCGGATCGCCGCCGGCGCGTCCAGCCCGCGCTCGCGCTCCGCCACCAGGGCGAAGTCCACCATCAAGATCGCGTTCTTCTTCACGATGCCGATCAGCATCAGCACCGCGATCACCGACATCACGGTCAGCTGCGTGTGGGTCAGCAGCATCGCCAGGAAGGCACCCATGCCCGCCGCCGGCAGCGTCGACAGGATGGTCAGCGGGTGGATCAGGCTCTCGTAGAGGATGCCCAGCACCACGTACATCGCGCCGATCACCGCCAGCAACAGCAGCAACGAGTTGGTGAGCGCTTCCAGCAGGTTCTGGTTCTCACCGGTGTACTTCTTCTGCACGCCAGGCGGCAGGTGGGCGGCGAAGATCGCCTGGTCCACCAGCTTCAGGCCATCCGCCTGGCTCACGCCATCGGCCAGGTTGTAGTTGATCGACGCAGACTCGACCTGGTCGTAGTGGTGGACGCTGACCGGCGCGATTCGCGACTCCATGCGCGCCACCGCGGACAGGGGGATCATGCTGCCCTGCGTATTGCGCACGTAAGTGTTGAGCAGGGTGTACGGGCTCAGCGTGCCGGCGGTATCCGAGGTCAGCACCACGCGGTACTGATTGATGTCCGAATAGATCGTCGAGATCGGGTTTTGGCCGAAGGCGTCGTACAGCGCGTTGTCGATCTGGGCCATGTTGAGCTGTAGTCGTGCAGCGGCGGCGCGATCGACCTCGAGCATCTGCTGCTTTCCGATGCTGTCGAAACTCGAGGTGACGTCGCGGAATTGCTTCATGCCGCGCATCACCCTTTCCAGGTCCAGCGTGGGCTGCTGCAGCGGCGTCCCGCTGTTGCTGGTGAGCTGGAACGAATACCGGCCCACGTCGCTGTTGCCGCCACCGCCCATGTTGATGAACTGCTGCGCGGTGAGCGTCACGTCGAGGTCCGGCACGTTCTTGAATTTCTTCGCCAGCCGGTCCACCACCTGTTGCGCAGAGACGTGTCGTTCGCCGGGCTTGTTGCCCAGCGGCTTCAGGTCGATGAAAAGGTTCGCCTGGTTGGCGACCGACCCCGGGCCGCCGCCGATCGATGCAGTGATATCCAGTACCGCCGGATCGGCGTGGATCTGCGCCACCACCTGCTGGGTGCGCTTCATCATCAGGATGGGCGAAATGTTCGCGTCGGCGGTGATGTTGGCGTTGATCAGGCCGGTGTCCTCCTTCGGCATGATGCCGCCGCCGGCGGTCATGCCGACCAGCACCGCCAGCACGATGGTCAGCACCAGCAGGATCGGCGGTTGCCAGCGCATCAGCCGGCGATGCTTCATCGCCCAGTCCAGCCCTCGCTCGTACAGGCGCAAGAACCCTTGGTCGAAGCGCTCGGCCCAGCGCTCCAGCCGGCCCGGCCGACGCACCGCATGCAGGTCGTCGCCGGCCAGCCAGCTGCCGCACAGCGCCGGCGTGAGCGTGAGCGAGACCAGCGCCGAAATCACGATGGTGGCGATCAAGGTCACCGAGAACTCGCGCATGAGCAGGATGAAAATGTTGTTGCCGAACACCATCGGTCCGAACACCGCGATCAGCGACAGCGTGATCGAGATCACCGTGAAGCCGATCTCGCGCACGCCGGTCAGCGCAGCTTCCAGCGCCGGCATGCCCTGCTCCATGTGGCGCACGATGTTCTCGATCACCACGATCGCGTCATCCACCACGAAGCCCACGCACAGCACCAGCGCCACCAGCGAGAAGATGTTGAGGGTGAAGCCCAGCGCCCACATCACCACGAACGCGCCGGCAAGCGACAACGGTACGCTGAACATCGCGATCAGCGTGGGCCGCCTGCGACGCAGGAACACCAGCATCACCAGCGCCACCATCACCACGCTCATCAGCAGCGCCACCTCCACCTCGTGCAGCGCCGACAAGGTGGTGGGCGTGAGATCGAAGATCGGCGTGATCTTCACGTCCGCCGGCAGCAGCTTGCGCAATCGCGGAAGGCGCGCGCGGATCGCCTGCACGGTGGCCACCGCGTTCGCTTCCGGGCGCTTGGTGATCCGCAAAACCACCGCGCGATGCTCGTTGAACCAGGCTGCGGCGTACTTATCCTGCTGCCCATCGGTGACGGTGGCCACGTCGGACAGGCGCACGGGCACGCCGTCGTGGCTGGCGATCACCAGACGGGCAAAGTCCCGCGCGGTATGCAGCGCGTCGTTCGCGGACACCGTCATCTGGGTGGAACCATCGCCGATCGCGCCCTGCGGCGAGGTCACGTTGGCCGCGCGCAGCGCGTTCGCCACCTCGTTCGCGGTGATGCCGGCATGCGCCAGCGCGGCGCTGTCCAGCGCCACCCGCACCGCGTGCGGCGCACCGCCGCCCACCTGCACCAGCGCCACGCCGGGAATCTGTGCGACCGCCGGTTTCAGCAGCGTGTCGGTGAGGTCGTAGAGCTTGTCCGGCGGCAGGCTGGTCGAGGTCAGCGACACCAGCAGGATGGGGATCTTCGAGCTGTCGGCCTTGAAATAGACCGGCGGGTTGGGAAGCTGCGGCAAGTCGGGCAACGCGGCGTTGATCGCCGCCTGCACGTCACGCGCCATCTCGTCCGGCCGGCGGCCGAAATCCAGCTGCAGGAAGATCTGTGCCCCGCCCTCGGTGGCGGTGGAACTCATGTGCGCGACCCCGGGAATGCGCCCCAGATGGCGCTCCAGCGGCGCCACCACGGTGTTCGCCATCACCTGCGCGCTGGCGCCCGGCAACTGCGCGGACACCGCCATGAACGGCAACTCGATCGACGGGAATGCCGCCACTCCCAGCAACAGATAGGCGCACAGGCCGGCAATGGCCAGACCGATCGCCAGCAGCGAGGTGCCGACCGGTCGCCGGATCATGGGGGCAAAGATGTTCACGTGTACTCCGTGGCGCGCCAGCAAAACCGCAGACACCGTGCGTCCAGCGTCCGTACCCTGCCTCCCTTTATGCCCGGCTTCGCGCGGCGGCGAATGTGCCTGAAGTCCACCCCCGGCTGGAATCGGGCACGCTTGCGCGGCTCAGGCGCCTGCCGCACCCGCGGTCGGCAGGCGCTGCAACCAGTCCACCAGTTCTACCAGCACCTGGCTGCGACCGGGTTCCGACTCGTTGAACAGCTCGTGGTACAGGCCGGCGAAGTAACGCGTGGTGAGCCGCTGCGCGCGTACCGCGGCGGAAGAGAAGTCGCGGCTACCCGCGGCGTCGACCAGCGCATCCTCGCCGGCCACCATCAGCAAGGTGGCGAGGTCGAGGCGCCCGGCGTCGGCGATGCAGGATGCTCCGGCGCGGAAGATGAAGTCGGCCAGGCGCGGACTGATCCGGTCGTGGCACAGCGGATCGGCGCGGTAGGCGTCCACCACCCGCGCGTCGTGGCTCAGTCGCGGCAGGTCGAGTCCGTTGCGCAGGCGCAGATCCGGCAGCACGCGGGCCAGCACCGCCGCCAGCCGCCGCAGGCCCGGCGAGGCGTGGCTGCGCAACGCAGGCGAGGAGAGCACCAGCGCCCGCGGCGCGACGCGCCCGTCCAGTACGGCGCGCAAGGCCACCAGCCCGCCCATGCTGTGGCCCAGCAGCAAGGGCGCCGCGCCCAGCGACCGCGCATAGTCGGCGTGCACCACCGACAGGTCCGCGAGCAGGTCGTCGGGATGCGCCAGCACGCCGCGCGGCCCGGGGCTTTCGCCATGGCCGCGCTGGTCGTACGCGCGTACGGCGTAGCCGCGGTCGTTGAACCATTGTGCGAGCTGGCGGTAGCGACCGCCGTGTTCACCGAGCCCATGAACGACCAGCACCGCTGCGCGCGCCTGCGTTCCCGGCCAGTCGCGCAGGCGCAGCTGCTGGCCGTCGGGCATGGCCAGCCATGCCGTGCCAGCCGTCGGTTCGGTGTCCTGCGCCTCTCGCGCCGCGGGGTCTGGCTGTTTCACAGGGGTCTTTCCATCATCGAATGCGAGGCGGCACCACGCGGCACGCGCGGGTCCGCGAGCCGCCATGCCTGCCGGTCAACGCTCCATCACCTGCAGATCTATCGTCAGCAAGTCGAGCTTGCCCTTCATGAAGTCCTGGGGCCGCGTGCCGGTGGCCCCTGGAGGTGGTGTACAGCACCGAGGATACCCGGCTGCCGGCGCCCCCGGGCGGCGCCACCGCATCGATGCCATCGTCTAGTCCGGACGGCGGTGCGGGATGGCGCTGCACGTTCACCTGTCCTGGTCGTCGCTGGCCTGGGTCTTCCAGACATTCACGGCCGCCACGTCCCACAACAGCTTGCACCCGTCGGGGAAGAACACGAAGCCCAGCTGCCGCAGATTGCCCGGCTTGACCGGCTGCAACGAGGACGGATACGAGAACGCCACCCGCTGCGAGGCATAGCTGAAGCGCCCGCCGTAGTCGTAGCCGATGCGGATGTTGCGTAACGCCGCGGGCTGCAGCGCGGGGTCGCCGAGGAAATCCTTCCATTGCGCCAGCGTGCCCTGGTAGGTGGCGCAGAGGAAGCTGCTGAGCTCGTCGAGGTCCAACCTCGCATCGTGCGGGCCGCCCGGCGCGACGAAGCGCACCATCATCAGGCAACCGTCCGGCACCGGCAGGGAATACGTCACTAGACCACCTGGTCGAGCGCGGGCCTACGGTCGATTGCCAGCGCGACGTCGCCGGCCGGCTGGCGCGCCAGCGCGAACACCTCGGAGTCCTGGCGCAGCGAAAATTTCCCGATCCTGGCGATCGGGTAGACGTGGCCGGCGCCGTCGCGCAGCTCGGGCGGCCCCCACAGGCTGTCCAGCCTGGCCATCAGCACGCGGCCCGCCGTCACGTAGGGGCCGTGGCCGATCGAAAACGCGGTGCCGATGGAGTATGACTTGTCGGTACGATCCCGGTAGGGAAGCAGGTCCAGCGGCAGTGGCTTCTCCGAGCTCAGAGGATCACTGGCCAGCTTGGCCTGCACCACCTCGAAGGTGGCCGACTGGATCGTCGGCAGCAGCGCGGCATCGAGGCTGGCCGCACGCGCCGTCGCCACACCTCATGCGGACACCAGCACCAGCATGCCGATCCGACCGAGACGGCGGATCATTCCATCGCATCGAGTACGCATGCGTTTCCTTCGCATGAGCGCGCAGCCTGCGGACTCCCCTCGGCATCCTCGCGAGCGGCGGCAAGGCGCATCTTGGCATGGCGTCGCACCGGCGTGCATGGCGATTTGCGGGCAAACCCGTGCGCGTAGAATCGGGAGTCCCCGAGGCCATCGCACCCTGCCTGCATGCATGCGGACGCTTCCCCGTTGCACGGATTCCACCCCGCCGTCGCCGCCTGGTTCGAAGGCCGCTTCGATGCACCCACCGCGGCGCAGGCGCAGGCGTGGCCGGCGATCCGCGACGGCGGCCACGTGCTGGTGGCCGCGCCCACCGGCTCGGGCAAGACGCTCACCGCCTTCCTTGCCGCGCTCGATGCGCTGGTGCGCGAAGGCGTGGCGAACGGCGGCGCCTTGCCGGACGAGACGCGCGTGGTCTACGTGTCGCCGTTGAAGGCCTTGTCCAACGACATCCACGTCAACCTTGAGGAACCGCTGGGCGGTATCCGCGACGCGCTGGAAAAGCGCGACCTGCCCGACGTGGCCATCCGCACCGCGGTGCGCACCGGCGACACGCCGCAGGCCGAGCGCGCGTGGATGCGCAAGACTCCGCCGCACATCCTGGTCACCACGCCGGAGTCGCTGTACATCCTGCTCGGCTCGGCTTCCGGCCGCGAAATGCTCAAGGACACGCGCAGCGTGATCGTCGACGAGATCCATGCCGTTGCCGGCAGCAAGCGCGGCGCGCACCTGGCGCTGACGCTGGAGCGGCTGGAATCGCTGTGTCGGCGGCGCCTGCAGCGCATCGGTTTGTCGGCGACCCAGAAACCCATCGAGGAAGTGGCGCGATTCCTAGTGGGTGCCGCGATTGCACCCACTCCCCGAAGGAAAGAGACGGCCGACCCGAAAAGCAACGTCGCCATCATCGACACGGGCCACGTGCGCCAGCGCGACCTGGCGCTCGAACTGCCGCCGCTACCGCTGGAAGCGGTGATGTCCAACGACTGCTGGGCGATGGTCTACAACCGCATCGCGCAACTGGTGCAGGCGCACCGCACGACGCTGGTCTTCGTCAACACGCGGCGCTCGGCCGAGCGTGCGGCGCGGCATCTGTCCGAACGGCTGGGCAAGGAGGCGGTCGCCGCGCACCACGGCAGCCTCGCCAAGGAACAACGCCTCGACGCCGAACAACGGTTGAAGCGCGGCGAGCTGGCGGTGCTGGTGGCCACCGCCTCGCTGGAGCTGGGCATCAACATCGGTGACGTCGACCTGGTCTGCCAGCTCGGCTCGCCGCGCTCCATTGCCGCCTTCCTGCAGCGCGCGGGCCGCTCTGGCCACCATGTCGGCGGCACGCCGAAGGCACGGCTGTTTCCCACCACGCGAGACGACCTGGTGGAATGCGCGGCCTTGCTGGACGCCGTGCGCCGCGGCGAACTTGACGCACTGGTGCAACCGCCGCAACCGCTGGACGTGCTGGCGCAGCAGCTCGTCGCCGAGGTCGCCTGCCGTGAATGGGATGAGGATGCGCTGTACGCGCTGGTGCGCGGCGCCTATCCCTATCGCGCACTGGCGCGCGCGGATTTCGACGCGGTCGTGCGCATGCTGGCCGAGGGTTTCACGACGCGCCGCGGCGCGCGGGCGGCCTACCTCCATCGCGACGCCGTGCACCGCCAGCTGCGCGCGCGTCGGGGCGCGCGGCTGGTCGCGCTCACCTCGGGCGGCGCGATCCCCGACACCGCCGACTACCTCGTCGTGCTGGAACCCCAGGGCACCGTGATCGGATCGGTGCACGAGGACTTCGCGGTGGAGAGCCTGGCCGGCGACATCTTCCAGCTCGGCAACACCAGCTATCGCATCCTGCGCGTGGAGCGCGACCGCCTGCGCGTGGAGGACGCGCACGGCGTGCCGCCCAGCATTCCGTTCTGGCTGGGCGAGGCGCCGGGGCGCACGGACGAGCTCTCGTTCGCGGTGTCGCGCCTGCGCGAGGAAATGGATGCGCAGCTGGGCGAGGACGACCCATTGCGCGCACTGGCCTGGCTGCGCGACGAGCTCGGCCTCGGCGCGGCCGCCGCGCAGCAACTGCTCGACTACCTCGCCAGCGCGAAGGCCGCGCTGGGCGTGCTGCCCACGCAAACCACTCTGGTGTTCGAGCGCTTCTTCGACGAATCCGGCGGCACCCAGCTCGTCATCCACGCGCCGTTCGGCAGCCGCATCAACCGCGCCTGGGGCCTGGCGCTGCGCAAGCGCTTCTGCCGCCAGTTCAACTTCGAGCTGCAGGCCGCGGCCACCGAGGACGCGATCGTGCTGTCGCTCTCCACCAGCCACAGCTTTCCGCTGGAGCAGGTGGCGCGCTACCTGCATTCCAACAGCGCCGAACACGTGCTGATCCAGGCCCTGCTTGACGCGCCGTTGTTCCCTGCGCGTTGGCGCTGGAACGCGGTCACCGCGCTCGCGCTGCCGCGGTTCATCGGCGGCAAGAAGACCCCGCCGCAGCTGCAGCGCATGAAGAGCGAGGACCTGCTCGCCGCGGTTTTCCCGGACCAGGTGGCCTGCCTGGAGAACATCGTCGGCGAACGGCAGATCCCCGACCACCCGCTGGTGGCGCAGACCCTGCACGACTGCCTGCGCGAGGCGATGGACGTGGACGGCCTGCTGCGCCTGCTGCGGCAACTCGAAGGCGGTGCGATCCGCCTGGTCGCGCGCGACCTTGCCGCTCCCAGCCCGCTCGCCGGTGCGGTGCTCAACGCCGCGCCCTACGCCTTCCTTGACGACGCGCCGCTGGAAGAGCGCCGCACCCGCGCCGTGCGGCAGGACAGCCCGGCCAGCGCGGGCGACCTCGGCCGGCTCGATCCCGACGCCATCGCCGCGGTGCGCGCCGAGGCCTGGCCTGAGGTGCGCAACGTCGACGAAATGCACGAGGCGCTGGATGCGCTGGGCGGCGTCACGGCAGGCGAAGCGGCAGCGAACGAAGGGTGGGACGACAAGTTGCACGCGTTGGCGCGGGACCAGCGTGCGACGCGCCTGTCGCCTTCTCCCCAACGGGGAGAAGGCGGTGGCAGCGTATGGGTCAGCGCGGAGAAGTTGCCCTTGTGGCAGGCGGTACATCCGGCGGCCACGATGCATCCCGCCATTGCCGCGCCCGCCGAATGCGCTGCGCAGGGCTGGACGCGCGAGGACGCCCTGCGCGAGCTGGTGCGCGGCCGGTTGCTGGGATCGGGGCCGGTCACCGTGGACGCGCTCGCGACGCCGCTGGGCGTGGCGTGCTCCGACGTGGACGCCGCGCTGCTGCGCCTGCAGGCCGAAGGCTACGTGATCCAGGGCCGCTTCGATCCCCCCGTCGATGCCACGCAGTGGTGCGAGCGCCACCTGCTTGCGCGGATCCACCGCTACACGCTGGGCCGGCTGCGGCGCGAGATCGAGCCGGTGAGCCGGCGACAACTGATGCGCTTCCTGCTCGAATGGCAGCACGCCAGCCCAGCCACCCGGCTGCGGGGTCCGGATGCGCTGCCCGCGGTGCTGGCGCAGCTGGAAGGCTACGAAGCCGCCGCCGCCGCCTGGGAGGCGGAGATCCTGCCCGCGCGCATCGCCGACTATTCGGCAAGCTGGCTGGACGAACTGTGCCGCGCCGGACGCATCGGCTGGAGCCGGCTGCGCGCAGGCGGCGGCAGCGGACCGGTCCGCGCCACGCCGATCGTGCTGCTGCCGCGTCGGCAGATGGCCGTCTGGACGGCCATGGCGCAAGAGGCGTCGCCGCAGGAGAGCCTGCTGTCCTCACGCGCGCAGGCCGTGGCCGACGCGCTGCGCGAGCACGGCGCACTGTTCTTCGACGAACTGCAGTCCCTCGCGCACCTGCTGCGCACCGAGCTGGAGGATGCACTGGGCGAGCTGGTCGCCGCCGGCCGCGCCAGCGCGGACAGCTTCGCCGGCCTGCGTGCACTGCTGGTACCGGCCGCCAAGCGCGAGGCACCGCGGCACCGGCGCATGCGGCGACATACGTTCGGCGGGATCGAGGATGCGGGGCGCTGGTCGCTCGTGCGCGCCGCGCCCGAGTCGGCCGCAAGAGACGAGGACATCGAACACGCCGCACGCGCCCTGCTGGCCCGTTACGGCGTGATGTTCTGGCAACTGCTGGAGCGCGAGGCGCCATGGCTACCGCCGTGGCGCGAGCTGTTGCGCGTGTATCGACGGCTGGAGGCACGCGGCGAGATCCGCGGCGGGCGCTTCGTGGAGGGCATGGTCGGGGAACAGTTCGCGCTGCCCGAGGCCATCGCGCCGTTGCGCGCGATCCGCCAGCGCGCGGACGATGGCGAGCTGGCCGTGGTGGGCGGTTGCGATCCGCTCAACCTGGTGGGTAGCGTGCTGGCCGGCGACAAGGTACCGGCCGTGCCGGGTTCGCGCGTGCTTTATCGCGATGGCATGCCGGTGGCCGCGCGGATCGCGGGCAAGTTCGTGCCGCTCGTCGAGCTGCCCGCCGCCGAGGCGCAGGCCACGCGGCAGGCGCTGCGCGGAGCGGGGTGACCGGCCGGCAGCCGGTGCGCGCTGCCGGCCGGTCACCCCGGCGCTGAGCGAAGCGGCATCCCTGCCGCGGGCGGTTCAGCGGCCGGCGTGCAGCGCAACCCGGCCGATCGCGTACAGCGGCCCATCCACGGGCGCGGTGTAGAGCAGGCAAATCGCGTGCACGCCGCTTTGCGCGGGCAGCCTTGCATCCAGCTTGAACGTGGCCGGGCTGTGCGCGGGATCGGGCAGCGGCATGCTGGCCAGTATCCTGCCGGCGCAATCGTCGGCACGCGCCACCAGCTCGCCGAACGCCGTGGCGTGCGGGCGCGACACCACCAGTTTCTGCTCGTGCGCCAGCGCGAAATTGCGCGGCAACCGCACCGCATCGACGTGGATGGCGGTGACGCCGTCCATCAGCGTGGGGGGGAACTGCTGGCAATCATCGAAGATGTTCACCGCATATACCGGCTGCGTGCTGGTGGCATCCGGTGTGGGTTGCAGGCGCAGGCGGAAATCGCTGCCGGCACAATTGGCCAGCTCCGTGCCGGGCAGGCTGAGCAGGGCGGCGCGATCCAGCGTGCGCTCGCGCGCGGCGGCCAGCGCGCTGCCGTCGGCGGCGAAGCTGGTAGCGCGTACGGTGGCCGGCAGCGTCACCTCGAACGGCGCGACGTAGCGCGGCGACGCCGGGGTCGGAACGCTACCGTCCAGCGTGTAGCGGATGACGCCGAAGCCGGTCTGGTCCGACAGCGTCACCGTGGCCTTGCCGGTAGCCAGCGCCAGGTTGCGGTCGATGCCGATGCCTACCGCGAAGGCGTCGTCGGCCACGGCGACGTGCTGCGCACGGTACCGCTGCAGCTGCGCCGGCAGGCGCGCAAGGAAGCTGGGCCAGTCGTGGCGGGCGGCGGGCGACCATGCCACCTCACTCAAGGCGTCGAGGCGCGGGAATACCGCATGCTCCACGTGCGCGAAGGTGGGCATGTGCTCCGTCCAAACGTTGGCCTGCAAGCCCAGCACGTGCTTCGCCTGCGCGGCGTTGAGCACGCCGGGCACGGCCTGGAAACCGTAGACGTCCTTCAGCGATTCCACGCCGAGGCGGCCGGCATAGTCGTCGGCAAGGTTGCTCTGCACGTGGTCGAAGTACAGCTCGGGCGAGGGCGACATCACCACGTCGTGGCCGAGCAGCGCCGCCTTGATCGCGCCGTCGGTGCCGCGCCAGGACATCACGGTGGCGTCGGCGGGCAGGTTGTCGCCTTCGAGGATCTCGTCCCAGCCAATCAGCTTGCGCCCGTGCCTTTCGAGGTACTGGCCGATGCGGCCGATGAACCATCCCTGCAGCGCGTCCTCGTCGGTGATGCCGAGCTGGCGCATTTTCGCCTGTACGGCAGGCGATGCCTTCCACTGGTCCTTGATCGCCTCGTCGCCGCCCACGTGGATGTATGTCGAGGGGAACAGCGCCATCACCTCGTCAAGCACGTTGTCGATGAAGGTGAAGGTGTCGTCGTTGACGTTGTAAAGCCAGGGATTCACGCCCCAGTCGGTGGACACCTGCGGGCGCTTCCCCGTCACGCCGATCTGCGGATAGGACGCCACCGCGGCCTGCGCATGGCCGGGCATGTCGATCTCGGGGACGATGGTGACGTGACGCGCGGCGGCGTAGGCCACGATGGCGCGGATCTGCCGTTGCGTGTAGTAGCCGCCGTAGCGTTTCGGCTCGCCGTCGTGGCCGGCGCCGGGCGGCGTGCGCCATGCGCCGATGTTCGTCAGTTCGGGATAGCGCTTGATCTCGATGCGCCAGCCCTGGTCGTCGGTGAGATGCCAGTGCAACACGTCGAGCTTGAGCTGGGCCATCTGGTCGATCAGCTCCTCGACGTCGGCCACGCTCTGGAAGTGGCGCACGGAATCCAGCATCAGGCCGCGCCAAGCGAATCGCGGCCAGTCACGGATGGACAGCGCGTGGACGTCCACCGCGCCCTGCTTCGCGTCGGGCGTCAGCAGCTGCGCCAGCGTGACCGCGCCATGGAACAGGCCGGCGGCGTCGCGCGCGGTGACGCGGATGCCACGCGGCGTGACGTCCAGCGCATAGCCCTCGGCCTGCGCCACCGGCGCGTGTGGGTCGCGCTGCAGCACGATCGCTTGGGCAGCCTTGGCGTCTTCCGAGACGTGCAGGTGCAGGCCGCGGGTACGCGTCACGAGGCCGATCAGGTAGTCCGCCGTCTGTCGCGTCGAGGCATGGTGGTCAGCCAGCACGATGGGCGTGTTCGCGTCGACGACGAAGCCGCCACGATGCAGCGCGAGTTGCGCCGGCAGCGGAATCAACGCGGGCTGGGGCACATCGCCTGCCATCGCCGCCCGCAGGGGCACCAGGGCAAGCGCGAGCAGCAGGCAGGCACGGGACAACGAGGCAAGGCGTTTCATCGGCAACTCCTGCGGGCGTCGGGCGCAACATCACCCGCTTCCAAGCACTGGAAACGGGCTCATCAAACCGAGCATGCCACCTCCATGGCTACCCCGGACAAAAAGACGGGCCCGCAAGGTGGAGCCGGGCCCGTTCGGGGGAGAGTGCGAGCCGTCCGTGGCCCGCGGATTGTCGCGGTGAAGCGGAGGATCAGAACTTGAAGTTCGCCGTCAGGTAGTACTGGCGCCCATTGACGTAGAACGCTTCGGGCGCCTTGTTGAAGCCCAGGCCGGCCTGAGCGCCGTCGATGTAGTAGCGCAGCTTCGGGTTGTTGAGGTTCATCGCGTCGAACGAGAAGCTGACGTGGTCGTTGAGCGTGTAGCCCAGCGACGCCGACAAGTAGCCCGTGCCCGCCTGCCAGTACGGCAGCAGCGGAAGGCCTGCGCCGGAGTTGGTCATCATGCCGTCGTAGAACGCGGAACGGTACGTGTAGTTGATGCGCGCGTTCCAGTGCGCATTCTCGAAGAACCCGGACACGTTGACTGTGTCACGCGACGTGCCGTACAGCGGGCGGTTGCCGGCGGCACGGTTGTTCCCCAGCGTACCGTCCGGGTTGTACAGCAGGGTACCGCCCGTGGAGTGGCCGTTCGCGTAGGTGTAGTTCACCTGGGTGCCGAAGTGGTCGCCGATCGGCTGCACCCAGTTCAGCTCCACGCCCTTCAGGGTGCCATTGACGTTGACTGGCACGCTGACCAGGTACTGGCTGTAGATGGGCGTACCACTGGGATTGGTGGCCTTGTTGTAGGTCAGATAGTTGTTGAGGTAGGTCTGGGTGACGGCGCCGTAGTCGTAGTAGTTGCTGAGGTCCATCTCGTACACGCTGGCCGACACCAGGCCGCGCGGGGCGAAGTACCACTCCAGCGACGCATCGAAATTGGTCGAGATCAGCGGCTTCAGGTAGGGGTTGGCGCCGCTGCCGGAACCCATGCCGCTGGCGACGACCGGATCATTGAGGTTCAGGAAGCCAGCCAATTGACCGTAGTCCTGCCGGGTCAGCGTCTGCGAGGCGGCAAAGCGTGCCAGCAGGCTGCCGTCGCTGTTGAGGTTGAACTTGAGGTTGAAGCTGGGAAGCAGCTTGCCGTAGTGGTGTTTGTAGTAGTTCCAGTACCAGCCGTTCGGGTAGAACGCGGAGGTGAACTGGGCGGCGCTGTGGTCGGCTTCGACGATGGAGGGGCTGGTATAGCCCACGTTCTCGTCGGTGCCGGCGTAGCGGAGGCCGAAGTTGCCGCCCCAGTTGCTACCCGAGAAGTTGAGCTGGACGTAGGCAGCTTCGTTCTTCTCGACCATCGAGTACATGCCGTTCGGGTACAGGCGCGAGCTGGTGTTACCGGTTACCGCGCGGTTGGCGTACGCCGCGTTCAGTGCCGCCAGCTGTGCGGACGTCCAGTACCAGATGTTGCCCGGCATCGAGCCTACGCCGAGATCGCTGGCGAAGCTGCTGGGATAGTTGCCGCCGGCGGCCGGGTAGATGGTGGAGTTCAGGCCGAACTGCACGGCCGAGGCCCAGTTCGGACCCTGCGCGACGTCGTTCGGGCTGTCATGCGTGTGGCGCGAGTAGCGTGCGCCGAACTCCAGCGAGGAGAGCGCGCCGGCGTCTTCGAAGTCGTATTCACCGTCGGCCTGGAACCAGTTCTCCTTGTCGATGACGTGGATGCCCTGCTCGCCGAAGATCCAGTCGAGGCCCATCGTCGCCGGATTGAAGGCGCTGTTATTGCCGCCGAGCGTCCAGTCCAGCGGCTTGCCGGTGCCGTTCATGGCGTAGCTGGCGGACTGGCCGAAGCCCGTATCCATTTCCATCACGTTCTGGGTCGGGGTATTGCCGGTGCCCTTGGTGGTGCCGCCCTGGAACTTGAAGTTCAGGTTCTGGGTCGCCTGCCAGTCGGCATCGAGGGTGATGTATTGGCTGGACTCGCTCTCGCCCGGGCGCGAGATCATGTCGTAGATGCCCTGCGAGATGACGCTGTTCGGAGCCATCGCGGCGCTGGTAAGGATGTTGCCGGACAGCGTGTAGCTGGTCAGTACGTCCTTCGGCAGCTGATCACGGGTACGGAGCATGTAGTTGCGGTTGTAGTCGGTGGCGTCCATGTGCGAGTAGAAGCCGTCGAGGTTCAACGTCAGGTTGTCCAGCGGCTTCCATTCGAGGTCAATCGAGGCGCCCTTGCGCTTGCGCTGCTGGGTGAACAGGGCGGCACCCGGCAGGTTGGGGTAGAACACGCCCGTGCTGGTGCTGCCCGGGGACGCCGGGCCGAGGCCGAGCTGGGTAGCCGCCGCCGATCCGACGGGGAGGTAGGAGTAGCCCAGTATTTCCTGGCCGTCACGCTGCAGTTGGCGCTCCTCGTAGAACACCTGGGCCAGGATGCCGAAGGTGTTGTCGCTGTTTTTCCAGTTGACCAGGCCATTGAACTGCGGCTTGGTGGTGCTGGGCAGGTCGGAATACACGCCGCCCACGCTGGCTTCGGCGGAGAGCGGCTTGGCGAACTCGAGCGGCTTGCGCGTGATGATGTCGATCGAACCGGCGGCGCCACCTTCCAGCAGCTTGGCCTCGGAGGTCTTGTGCACCACGACCTGGCTGACGACTTCGGAAGGCAGCATGGCGTAGCTGACGCTGCGGGTGCCGCCGCCGCCGAGCACGAACCAGTCGCCCGAGGCGATGCTGTGCCCGTTCACGGTGGTCAGGGTGAGTGAGGGCGCGCTGCCGCGGATGCTGGCGCGGTCGGCCTCGTCGAAGCCGCCTTCGGCGCCTGCCGCGTCGGCGATGTTCACGCCAGGCAGCTGGGCGATGGTGTCGGCCACGTTCTTGGCCGGCAGCTTGCCGATGTCCACTGCCGACACCACTTCGACGTGCGAATTGGCGGCCTGTTTGGTGTCGATCGACATCGCCTCGCTGTTGCGGATGCCGGTGACGACGACGGTTGAAAGCTGCTTGGCGTCCTTCTTGTTCGCCGCGGTGTCGTTCCGGGTGTTCTGGGTTTGCGTGCCGTCCTGTGCGTAGGCGCCGACGGACAGGCACAGGCCGGCGACGATGCTCGCGGCAAGCAGTGTCTTGCGATGGTTCATGGTTTCCTCCCCTCAGAGGCTGGATCGGTCGGTGACCGTAGGTCGTGTTGACTTGCTTGGTTGACTGCGGTTGCGGTGTTCGGCGCCGTGTCGCTAGAGCGGTGGCATGGTCTGTTCTCCCTGCCGCTCCTCCAGGAACCAGCCGGCGGCGCCGATGACACCTAGCTGGCCGTGCTCAATCAGTCGTACGGGAACCTTCTGCAGCCAGGCGCGCATCACGCCCTTGTTGAAGTAGCGCTCGGCGAACGTGCTGCCGCGCAGGAAGCCCTGGATCTGCGGCAGGATGCCGCCGGCGAGGAACACGCCGGCGCTGGCGCCGTACAGCATCGCCAGGTCGCCGGCGAAGCTGCCGAGCAGGCCACAGAAAACCTGCAGCGTTTCCGTGGCGGCGGCATCGTGGCCAGCCAGCGCGGCGCCGGTGACTTCCGTCGGGGTCATCAGCGACACCGGGCAATCGCGCAATTCGCACAGCGCCTGATACAGGTTGAGCAGGCCCGGACCGGACAGCACGTCCTCGTAGGAGACGTACGCGCGGTCGCGCGCGAGCACCCGCAGGATCTCGATTTCACGCTCGTTGCCGGGCGCCAGCGCGATCTGCCCGGCTTCGGTCGGCAGTACCTGCGCGTGGCCGCCGGCACTCGGCAGCAGCACCGCCGAGCCCAGGCCTGTGCCCGGCCCCATCACCAGCACCGGGCCCCGCGCCGCCGGTTGGGCGACGTCGATCACCGGCAAGGTCTCGTCGGTGGCGACGAACTGGGTCGCCCACGTCACTGCCTCGAAATCGTTGATGACTTCCAGTTGTGCCAGCTTGAGCTGTTCGCGCAGCGCGCTGATGGACACGGGCCAGGGCAGGTTGTCGTTGACGATGTGGTCGTCCAGCACCACGCCAGCACAGGCCACCACGCAGCGACGCACGCGCGCGGCGAGATCGGCATGGCCGGCGGACCGCAGCCGCGCCATGAAGTCGTGCAGCACGGAACCGAGGTCGGCCCAGTCGGCGCAGCCGTAGCGGTGGTAATGCAGCACGCTGACCGACGGCTGGCCGGCCGGCGTGGCGCGCACCAGTCCGATCCGCGCGTGGGTACCGCCCACATCGGCGGCGAGGAACGGCTCGGCCCGGTCAATCATGCCGTGCGGCACCGCCGGTGACACCGGCTGGGCGGCATGACGCTGGCTGGCGAACTCTCCCACGTGGTTTCCCCCAATCTCCGCTGCGGCCTGCCGGCGCGGCGCGCGGTGCGCGTGCGGCCGCCGGCTGGCGATGGCATGGGAGTCTGGGATCGGCATGACAACGTTGTCAAGTGGATGTCCGGAAATTTTCATAAGGGCTCCCCCGAACTGCAACATGACTCGTGGCAGGGGACCAACTCCGGACAACCGCAAGACCCGGGCACCCGTCCCCACACAACACGATGGCCGGCAAAGGCCGCGTGGCAGGCCGATTCATCGACGGGATCATCGTCCTGCTGGCGAACAAGCCTTTGCTGCCCAACCCGGCCGTCCGGGGCGGCGCACCTCGTCCGTACGCTGGCGCAGCTCCGCTACCGCCGCCGCGGCACCCTGCGCATCGCAATGCGACGGCGCGCGGGCCTGGCGTACGCACCAGTTGACAACGATGGACTTTGCGGCCAATAAAGGAGCTTCGGCGGCCCGCAGGCGTCGCCCTGCACACGCGTCTTCACGGGGAGAAACTCATGGCAAGCACGCAGGCGGCCGCGCCGTCCGAACGCTCCTACATCGGGCCGATGATGATGATCGGCGTGCTGTTCTTCATCATGGGTTTCTTCACGTGGCTCAATGGGCCGCTGACGATCTTCGTGAAACTGGCTTTCAGCCTGGACGACGTCAGCGCCTTCCTGATCCCGGTCGCGTTCTACTTGTCGTACTTCGTGCTGGCACTGCCGTCGGCGGCGATCCTCAAGCGCACCGGCATGAAGCGCGGCATGGCGCTCGGGCTGTTCGTGATGGCGATCGGCGCGGTGATGTTCGGCGAGCTCATCAACCTGCGCAATTACCACGGCGCGCTGGTGGGCTTGTTCGTGATCGGTGCCGGCCTGTCCCTGCTGCAGACCTCGTCCAATCCCTACATCAGCATCCTGGGCCCGATCGACAGCGCGGCGCAGCGCATCGCCTTCATGGGCATCTGCAACAAGTTCGCCGGTTTCCTCGCCCCGCTGGTGTTCGGCGCGCTGGTGCTCAGCGGCATCGACACGCTCGACCAGCAGGTGAAGGCCGCGCCCAGCCTCGCGGCGCGTGACGCCTTGCTCAACGGCTTCGCCGCGCGCGTCTACGCGCCGTACATGGCGATGGCCGCGGTACTGGTGGTGCTGGCGATCTGGGTCGTGCGCTCGGCCTTGCCGGAGATCAAGCCGGCGGGCGCGAACGACGAGCACGCGATCGGCCACACTGGCCGCAGCATCTTCAGCTTCCCGCACCTGTGGCTGGGCGTGCTGTGCCTGTTCGTGTACGTCGGCGTGGAGGTGATGGCCGGCGACGCCATCGGCATCTACGGCCAGGGCCTGCGCCTGCCGCTGGACGCCACCAAGCATTTCACCGCCTACACCATGTTCGCCATGCTGATGGGTTACGTCGTCGGACTGGCGCTGATCCCGCGCGTCGTCTCGCAGCAACGCTACCTCGCGGTATCGGCGGTGCTGGGCGTGCTGCTCACGGTGGGCGCCTATGTGACGAGTGGTTACGCCTCGGTGGCTTTCGTGGCCGCGCTGGGCTTCGCCAACGCGATGATGTGGCCGGCGATCTTTCCACTGGCGATCAAGGGCCTGGGCAGCCATACCGAGGTGGGCTCGGCCTTCCTGATCATGGGCATCGTCGGCGGCGCGCTGATCCCGCAGGTGTTCGTGCACCTCAAGGAGGCGATCAATTTCCAGCTGGCGTTCCTGCTGGTGATCGTGCCGTGCTACCTCTACATCCTCTACTACGGTCTGCGCGGCCATCGTGTCGGCCAGTACGCAGGCTGAGCGCGCGTGCCGCATGCACGAAGCCGTCCGCTAGACTATGTCGGGTTGCGGTGCGGCCAGATGGCCACGCCGCATGCTCCTTCCTTCCATTGAGGCCACGCGTTTGCGCAGCGCCACCATCAAGGACGTAGCCGAGCAGGCGGGCGTATCGCTCAAGACTGTCTCGCGCGTCATCAACAACGAACCTTCGGTGCACGCGCGCACCCGCGAAAAGGTGCAGCGCGCGATCGAGGCGCTGGATTATCGGCCCGACCCGTCCGCGCGCAGCCTGCGAAGCACTCGCGCCTACGCGGTAGGGCTGGTCTACGACAACCCCAACGCGCACTACGTCATCAGCCTTCAGAGCGGCGTCCTGGCGGCATGCCGCGCCAACGGCTACGGCCTGCAGATCCATCCCTGCGACTCCACCTCGCCCCGGCTGGCCGACGAACTGGTGTCCCTGGCGGCACAGGCGCGACTGGCCGGCATGGTGCTGGCGCCACCGATGTCGGAGCAGCCCGAACTGATCCGCAAGCTGGCGGCGGCGAGGATCCCGTTCATGCGCATCATCTCGGCGCGCAAGGACCCGCAAGACGGCTATCCCTGCGTCTACGTGGACGACCGCGATGCGGCCTACGCGATCACCGAACACCTGATCCAGCTTGGGCACACCCGCATCGGCTTCCTGTGGGGTGGCCGCGATCACCGCTCCAGCCCGGAACGCTACCAGGGCTACGAGGATGCGCTGAAAGATTACGGGATCCCGCTGGACCGCAAGCTGATCCTACCTGGCGACTACTCCTTCGACGACGGCTTCCGCGGTGCACGCAAGCTGCTGGCGCTGAAGGACCGGCCCACCGCGATCTTCGGCTCCAACGACGAGATCGCCGCCGGCGTGCTGGCCGCCGCGCATTCCAGCGGCATCAGCGTGCCGTGGGAACTGTCGATCGCCGGCTTCGAGGACAGCCCGTTCTCCAAGCAATCCTGGCCTGCGCTCACCACCGCGCGCCAGGCCACCGAGGAAATCGCCCGCCACGCCGCGCAACGGCTGATCGGCAACCTGCAGCGGGCTGCCAACGGCGAGCCGCTGGAGGAGGGCAACGAGGGCTTCAGCCCGGAGCTGGTGGTGCGCGGCTCCACCGCGCCGCTGCGCGGGACCCCGGTCAAGCGCTGAGGCGCGCGCCGGCCCCCGGCGCCGTGCCATCGCCGGATGGCGGAACCGGCCGGCTTGCGGCGGCGGCAGGCTTTGCGCATGCTGCGCCGACGCCATGGCCAGCCGCACAACCCCCCGCCGATGACTGCCATGAACCGGCAGACAGCCCTGCGCTATGCCCTCGCACTGGCGGTCCTGCCGGCGCTGCTGGCGGCTGGCCTGTGGATCGCACCGCTGTTGGTGGACCACTGGTCGTACCACCTGCAGTTCCTGATCGCGCTGGCCACCACCGCCTGGTGCGTGCGGCTGGTGTTCCGCTCCAGCTATCCGCGCCCGCTGATCGTGGCGCTGACGGCCAGCCTCGCCATGTGGACGCTCGGCGGGGCGACGCTGCTGGTGCAGATCGACTGGCAGCACTCGCTGGTGGACATCACGAACTACACCTACCTGTTGTTCGTCGGCTACAGCATCCCACTGCTCTACGGAGCGGCCACCTATGGCGACCCGCATCCGTCACGCTTGCAGCGCGCGATGGACGCATTGCTGCTGACCCTGCTGGGCCTGCTTTACTGGATCAGCATCATTGACAGGCTGGATGCGCACGGCAGCATCAGCGCCGACGGCCTGTGGTACGCGCAGCACGCGCTCGACGCGGTGAACGTTTTCATGGCGCTGGCGCACACGATCCGCTGGCTGACCGCGGACCCGGGGGCCACGCGGCGGTTCTTCCGCATCACCAGCGTGTTCCTGCTGGGCTACGCGGCGTGCATCGGCATCCACAACCATTTCGACATGCATGACGTGGGCGTCGGCTTCATGAGCAGGCTAGGCGACGTGCTGCCGCCGCTGCCCTTCGTCGGGCTGGCGCTGATGCTACATCATGGCCGCAACCTCCCTGCGGACGACGATACCGCGGGTAGCGGCGTGTTGCAGCGGGTGTTGCCGGGCGTGGGCCCGATCCTGTTCCTGCTGGCGATCTTCGCGGTGGGCGTGAGCATCGACGACCGCCACACCTACCAGGTGCTGACGATCGTGGGGCTGGCGATGGTGGCCTACATCGTGCGCAGCGTGCAGGTGCAGTACCGCTACCTGCAGGCGCAGGACCGGCTGCAGGGCATGGCCTCGGCGCTGGAGCGGCTGTCCTACAACGACGCCCTCACCGACCTGCCCAACCGCCGCGCGTTCGACCGCGCGTTCGCGCGGGAATGGGCGTCGGCGATGCGCACGCCAGAGAGCATGAGCCTGCTGATGATCGACATCGATCGGTTCAAGGACTACAACGACCTGTTCGGCCACCAGGCCGGCGACCACTGCCTGCGCGCCGTGGCACGCCTGATCGCCGGCACGCTGCACCGGCCTTCGGACTTCTGTGGCCGCTACGGCGGCGAGGAATTCGTCATCCTGCTGCCCGCCACGCCGCTGCAGGGGGCGGAAGTGGTGGCCGGCCGCATCATCGAGCGCATCCACACCGCGAACCTGCCGCACCGCCAGGGCATCGACGGCCGCGTGACCGTGAGCATCGGCGTTTCCGAACGCCACGCGATCGACCTGCACGCCGATGCGCTGCTGGAACGCGCGGACCGCAACCTCTATCGCGCCAAGGGCCTCGGCCGTCATCGCTGGGACGCGGGCGACAGCGAAACCTGAATGGCACGAGCCCACGCGGAGGGGTTACGGCGTTTGCGCCAGCCGTTGTACGGCGCTGCTGAAGCGCATCGGCAGGTCGCCGCTGAAACCCTCCGGATACCCATCGGGCACCGCGAAGCGCCAGCGCAGCACGGTGGCCAGCGCGTGCGCGTCGAGCACGGGATCGCCGCTGGATTCGGACAGCGTCGCGCTGGCGACGCGGCCGTTGCCGTCGACGACCAGGTGCAGCAGCACCCGCCCCTGCAGATGGCCTTCCATCTGCGACCATGAGGTCGACAGCTGCGGCATGGACACTGGCACCAGTTCCGGCGGGTGCAGTGCCGGTGCGGCCTGCGCCAGCGGCGCCATGGCCGGCAGCGAGGCGCGCGGCGTTTGCACCATCCGGTGCGCCACGCGCGCGTGGCGCCGCGGCTCGGCATGGCTTCGCGGCGCCGGCGCGAAGCCCGCCACGCGCTCGCTGGGGCCGGCCCAGCCGGCATTTAATCCGCTAAGCCATTGCGTGCCGGCAATGCCGACGGCCAGGGCGAGCAGGCTCAGGCTGGTGGTGGTGCGCAGACGCAACATGCGGCCTTTATGCCCCAATCCGCTCGAATCGCGGCTGAAGCTAGCGTTCGAGGATTGCGGTGACGCCCATGCCGCCCGCGGTGCAGATCGAGATCAGGCCGCGGCCCGAGCCTTTCTGCTCCAGTAGCTTCGCCAGCGTCGCGATGATGCGCGCGCCGGTGGCGGCGAACGGATGGCCGGTGGCGAGGCTGGAGCCGTGCACGTTGAGCCTGGTGGTGTCGATCGCACCCAACGGCGCATCCAGCCCCAGCCGGTTCTTGCAGTAATCCGCGCTTTCCCATGCGCGCAGCGTGCACAGCACCTGCGCCGCGAAGGCCTCATGGATTTCGTAGAAATCGAAGTCCTGCAGGGCGAGGCCGTTGCGCCTGAGCAGGCGCGGCACCGCCACCGTGGGCGCCATCAGCAAACCTTCGCCGTGCACGAAATCCACCGCGGCCACCTCGGCGTCGCGGAACCAGGCCTGCACCTTGAGGCCACGCTGCGCCGCCCAATCCTCGCTGGCCAGCAGCACCGCGGCGGCGCCGTCGGAGAGGCCGGTGGAGTTGCCTGCGGTAAGCGTGCCCTGCCCCGAAGTCGTGTCGAACGCGGGCTTGAGCGCCGCGAGTTTTTCCAGCGTGGTGTCAGAGCGCAGGAAGCCGTCGCGCGCCAGGCCGCGGAACGGCACGATCAGGTCGCCGAAGAAACCGGCGTCGTAGGCCGCGGCGAGCTTGCGGTGGCTGTCCAGCGCGAGTCGATCCTGCGCTTCGCGGGTGACCTGCCAATGCTTCGCCATCTGCTCGCAGTGGTCGCCCATCGACTTGCCGGTGCGCGGCTCGGCCACGCCGGGGAAGGAAGGCTTGAACTCCCTCAGCGAGACGCGGTGCAGCGCCAACTTGAGCTTGTCCAGCGTCGTCCTGGCGCGGTTGACCGCCAGCAGGCGCTTGCGCAGGCGCGTGCCGAACACGATGGGCACGTCGCTGGTGGTATCCGAACCGGCGGCGATGCCGACGTCGATCTGGCCGCAAGCGATCTTGTTCGCCACGACGATCGCGTTGTCCAGCGAGGTGCCACAAGCGCGCGCGGTGGTGATGCCCGGCGTGGTGGGGGCGAGGCCGGAGGAGAGCAGCGCCTCACGCGCGAGGTTCCAGTCCGAGGCGTGCTTGATCACCGCGCCCAGCGCCACCTCGCCCAGTTCCACGCCGTGCAGGCCGTAGCGCTCGACCAGCGCTCCCAGCACCTTCACCGACATGCCGAAATTGCCCACATCGGCATACGCCGTGTTGTTGCGACAGAACGGGATCCGCACACCGCCGATCACACCCACGCGCCGCTGCATCTGTTCCATTCCAGGGAAATCCGCCAAAGCCTGCTGCAAGGCTAACCCGGCCTGCCGCGGTACGAAAGCGCGGCAGGCCGCACTGATGGCGCTTTGTTCACCGAATGCAGTCCCTGTCGCGTCCGGGCGACGGCAGCCCGCTTGCTAGAATGGCGGTTCCCCCTCGCGGATTTCGTCGCCGTGGAAGCAATCCCACTGATCGCCCTGCCCATTGTGCTCGCCCTGGAACCCGTGGCCGGCACCACCTCGCGCGCGACGCTGAGCCGCGACGAGGCGGAGCAGCTGGCCGGCCTGGTCGCCGCCGACCTGCATGCACTGCTGCCGCAGGTGGCACAGGCCCGGCTGGCGCTGGCCGGTGCGCTGTTCGACCCGGTGGAGCTGCTGCGGCCCGGCTTTCCGGTGTGGTCCACGCTGGACGAGCTCGGCCGCCGCGTGCCTCGCGCCGGGGTGGCGCAGGTGGTGGCGTTCGGCAGCCACGAGGGCCGCATGCCGGCGCAACCCTTGGAGCCCGCGGCGCAGTTCGCCAACGGCCCGATGCGCCTGCTGCCGCTGTCGCTGCTGGCGCCCGAGGATCTGGCCGCGGAGCTGTCCGAACAGATCGAGGTGCAACTGGTCGGCCGCGGCGAAGCCGGCGAGCGCACTGCTGACTGGCTGATGCGCACGCTGGGCGTGCGGCTGGAACACGCGCGCTACCTTAGCCGTAACGACCTGATGGCGCTGACCTGCGTGCAGTACGAACACGTCAACCTCGCGCCGCTTTGGAGCCTGCTGGAAGCGGCCCTGCTCACGCCGTACCGCGAGGAAAACGCGCTCAGCGCGCGCGGCCTGGCGCTGTGCTACGCGGATGGCCGCGTTCTGGCGCAGTCGCCCACCGCGTGGCTGGCCGCGCAAAGCGGCGACTCGGCGCAGCGCGCGCACGACTTCGCCGGCTTGGTGTTCGAGCTGCGCCAGTACGCGGCGCTGCTGGACGCACACACTCTGCCGCTGTGCCTGCAGTCCACGCCCGACGACGCGTCCGACGCCGGCTGGCTGCTGGAAACCCAGGCCGAGGCGGACCCGAGGCACGAGGCGCCGCAGCTGTACGCCCACGAAGCACCCGGCCTCGGCGTGGTGGCGGTCACCGTCGCGCAACCGGGCGAGGGCAGCAAGCTGCGCGTGCTCGCCCACGGCTTTCCGCTGCACCCGCGCTCGCTCGGCCCGCTGCTTGCCGCGCTCACCGACCGCTACGGCTGCGCCGCCGAACTGCAGGCGACCGGCCGCATCGTGTTGGACGAACGCGGCCAGCTCGCCGCGCCGGCCGCGTCGCTGCACTGAGCGAGGGGCTGCGTCCGCTTTATCGAAAGCGGACTGGCGCGGATGCGGGCAGGGCGCCGCGGGCGATGCCGCGATCCAGCCGGCCGACGGACCAGAGCCAGGCCTCCGGTGACAATTTCGGGCGAGGAATGCCCCGGCGATGATCGCCGGCGCCGACGTGCGGCCTCAAAGCACCTGCTCGTACATCGCGTAATGGCAGCGACGCATGCCGAGCCGCTCGTAGGTCGCCTGGGCGCGGCTGTTCTCCGTCTCCACGTACAGGCGAAGGCTCGCCGCCTTGGCGGCGCGGGCGCGGCGTTCCACCTCCGCATACAGCGCGCGGAACACGCCGTCGCGGCGCGCCCCGGGCACCACGTACACGCTCTGGATCCACCAGTAGTCGCCGTTGCGCCAGTCGCTCCATTCGAACGTGACCAGCAGGCTCCCCACCGCCTCGCCGTCGCGCTCGGCGACCAGGTAAAACCCGCGCTGCGGATGCTCGAACACCGCGCGCACGCCGCGCTCCAGCACCGCCGCATCGAGCTCGAGGTGTTCGGTCTCGCGCGCCATCGCAGCGTTCCAGGCGCTCAGCGCAGGCGCATCGGCAACGGTGGCAGGGCGGATCGACAGTGTCATTTCGGCGTTTCCGGTCGAGGGCGGGGCCTGCATGGTAACGCGCATCACGGATGCAACGGCACCACTCAGTGGGCCGGGCGCATGCATGTTGGGAACGCGAAATTTCATCTGCGTGTTGCCAACGAACTGACCATGCGTTGCCAGTACAGTTGACCACGAGCGGCACAGAACTTGACCGGCATCGCCAACCAGCTGACCATCGGCTGAGGGGCGCTGGTCGAGCACAACCGACCGGCAGCAGCCCGAAGCGGACAGGTATGGATTAGGTAGGGAACCCAGCTACAGGATCTATCTCGCGATTCGACGGGGGGCTACGATGCGGACGTTGCTGGCTGGACGCGAATTGCAGATCGGCGTCGCCGCGCTTCTTCTTGTCTCGCTTGCCGACTGGCCCTACGGCTTTTATGGATTCCTGCGCCTAGCAGTATGCGCAGCGACCTTAATCTTGGCGGGGCGAGCATCACGCAACGGTCGCCCATGGTGGGCAGTGGCCATGGGAGGTGTCGCGATTCTCTTCAATCCCATATGGCCCGTGCATTTGGTGCGTCTCGATTGGGAGCCAATTGACCTACTTACCTCTGCCGCGGTCGCTATCTGCCCACCCGTAAAACTATCTAGTAATCCTACTGATGTACCTGCATCGCAACCGACGTCGATCACAAAGCCAAGAGCGGCGTCTGCAAGATCTGATCCGTTGGCTAGCTTTTTCCGGTTACTCCCCGCCATCTTCAAAGCACGATCGCGGCAATCGAGTGCCAAGCTGATACAGCAAGCGGACCTTGCAAGGTTTCTGGTCAGGCACGCATTGATGGAAACGTATCAAACGTTGGGGGAGTCGGCAGACAAGCACGCCAGCGAGATCGCTGGATATTTGTTCAACGATCCAATTGAAGAGAGCACTAAGAAAAGCCTGTTTTGGTCTGCTACGAAGATTGAGGCGATGTTGTGG
>DAIDKO010000008.1 GCA_027450005.1 Rhodanobacter sp.
CGCGCAGGTCGGCGATGTGACGTTGATCTCGGTCAGATAGTCGCCGATCACGTCCAGGCCGACGAAGCGCAGGCCGCGACGACGCAGCTCCGGTGCCACCTGGGCGGCGATCCAGCGGTCGCGCTCGGACAGCGGCACGCCCTCGCCGCGGCCGCCGGCGGCGAGGTTGCCGCGAAACTCATCGCCCTGCGGGATGCGCGCCAGCGCGTACGGCACCGGATCGCCGTCGATCAGCAGGATGCGCTTGTCGCCTGCGCTGATCGCCGGAATGAATTGCTGTGCGATGGCGAACTGCCGGCCTTCGCCGTGCGGGCCGCCCGCCAGCAGCGTTTCCAGCATGGAGTTTAGGTTGCCGTCGCCTGCCTTGACCTTGAAGATGCCGCGCCCGCCCATCCCGTCCAGCGGCTTCATCACCGCTTCGCCGTACTCGGCCACAAAGCGGCGCAGTTCGCCGGCATCGCGGCTGACCAAGGTAGGCGCGATGCATTGCGGGAACTGCAACGCGAACAGCTTCTCGTTGCAGTCGCGTAATGCGCGCGGGTCGTTCACCACTCTGACGCCGCCGCGCTGGGCGGCTTCCAGCACCATGGTGTCGTAGACGAACTGCTGGTCGACCGGAGGGTCCTTACGCATCAGCACCACGTCCAGTTCCCGCAGGTCGCGCCACTGCGCCTCGCCCAAGGTGAACCAGTCGCGGGCATCGTCGCGCACGGCGAGCTCACGCAGCCGCGCCCAGGGCGCGCCGTTGCGCAGAGCCAGGTCGCCCTGTTCCATGTAAGACAGCGCATGGCCTCGGCGTTGCGCTTCCAGCAGCATGGCCAGGGTGGTGTCCTTGGCCGGTTTGATCGCGCCGATGGGGTCCATCAGCACCGCAACCGCAAGCGTCATGGGGTTCTCCGCGAAAGGTTTTGCGACGCGGCGCGCCGACCGGGGGATGAAGGATGTTCGCCCACGGCGCCCACGGCGACAAGCGTGTGCGCCGCGAAGGGTTAGGTCCTGCCTAAATACGGCACCATGCGTACCCGAACAGCGCGTCGCATGGCGAATCTTGCTTGACGCAACCGCGGGCAGGCAGTAAACAACCGGAATGCTTGTCCCGCAACCGAGCGGGCCTACTGAGCGCAATACCGTTTAAGTTGTCTAGTCATGCAAGCCCGGCGGCACGTTTATTGCTCGCCGCGCTGGTTTTCCTGGGCTCATGTTGGGCAACAGGGGGAGTAAATGAATCTGAACGCGAACGCGAACGGTCTGACGGGCCTGCGGGTCATGGTGATCGACGACTCCAAGACCATCCGTCGCACGGCAGAGACCTTGCTGAAGAAGGAAGGCTGCGAGGTGCTCACTGCCGTGGACGGCTTCGAGGCGCTGGCCAAGATCGCTGATCAGAAGCCGGCCATCATCTTCGTCGACATCATGATGCCGCGCCTGGACGGCTACCAGACCTGCGCGTTGATCAAGAACAATCCGCAGTTCCGCGCCACGCCGGTGATCATGCTCAGTTCAAAGGACGGCCTGTTCGACAAGGCCCGCGGCCGGGTGGTGGGTGCCGAACAGTACCTCACCAAGCCGTTCACCCGAGACGAGCTGCTGGGCGCCATCCAGCACTACGCCGGCGCGGCGGTCGGCCGCTGACCACAGATCCTCAAGGGAAAACTGTGGCAGAGATCCTTATCATCGACGACTCGGCCATCGACGTACGCGTGCTGACCACGCTGCTCGAGCGGGCGGGCCATCAGGTCGCCTCCGTTGGCAACGCCGAGGCAGGTATCGAGCGCGTGCGAAGCGCGCCGCCGGCGCTGGTCATCATGGACGTCATCATGCCGGGCATGAACGGCTTCCAGGCCACGCGTACGCTCACCCGCGACCCGCTTACCGCCGGCGTGCCGATCGTGATGATCACCACCAAGGCGATGGAGACCGACCGGGTATGGGGCCTGCGCCAGGGTGCGCGGGCCTTCATCACCAAGCCGGTGAACGAGGGCGAGCTGCTCGCCTGCATCAACCAACTGTTGTCGAGCGCGGTATGAACGCAAACACCTCACTTACCCCGTTCGAGATCCTGGCCCACTACGAACGGTTGTCGCTGTCGCATGCCTCGGACACCCGTGAGCGGATGGATGCGCCTGGCCTGTGGCGCGGCATCGGTTATCGCGTGGGGCCGCGTACACTGGTCAGCGAGATCGGCGAGATCAACGAGCTGCTGGCGCCGCCGCCGCTCACCGCAGTTCCGCGTACCCAGCCGTGGCTGCTGGGCGTGGCCAACGTGCGCGGCAATCTGATGCCGGTGGTGGATTTCGGCCGGTTCCTGTTCGGCGAACGCACGCAGCTGACCGATCGCGCCCGCCTACTGGTGGTGCGTCAGGGCGGCGGCAGCGTGGCACTGCTGGTGGACGAGGTGTTTGGCCAGCGCACTCTGGATGCGGAGCAACGGCGCACGGCGGAGCAGGAGGACGATCCGCGGCTGTCGCGTTTCGCCGAGCAGCGGGTAGGTGAGGGCGGACAACAGATGGCGGTACTGAGCATGGGCAAGCTGGTGCGTGCTCCCGATTTCCGCCAGGCCGCGGCCTGATCCACGGCGGTTGCGGGCAGTAGATCCGGCGCCACCCGGGGCCGGCAACTTTAAGATGACAGATTCAGGGTTTGCCCGTCCGACGACGCGGCCAGCCCAGCGAAGTAGAAGGGCGAGGTGAACATGAGCACTACTGGGGGTGTCGGCAAGGAGCGTGGCAACACCACACTCATTGTCCTGTTGCTGGTCGCGATCGGCTTTGCGGCCCTGGATTTCTGGCAGCTCAACGTAAAGAACGGCGAAGACCGCCAGGCAGTCGCGTTGACCACGCAGATCCAGGTGCTCTCGCAGCAGACCGCGAAGTTCGCGCTGGAATCGTCCGACGGCAACGCCGAGTCGTACCGGGAGCTTGAGAGTACGCGCAACGCCATCGATTCGGCGGTACGCAAGCTGGACGAGGGCGACCCGTCCACCGGTATGCACGCCTACGCCGACAACAACACCTCGCCGGTCGGCCGCGCGTCCAGCGCGCTCGACAGCGCCTGGAAGCAGCTCGACAGCGACATAAGCAAGATCCTCTCGAACAAGGCTGTGGTGCTTGATTCCGGCCGGCGCGCAGCCACCGTGTCGCAACAGATGCCCCTGCTCAACTCCAGCATGGAACAGGTGGTCACCATCCTGCAGCAGCGCAACGGCAGTGCTGACCAGATGCTAGGCACCTCGCGCCAGATGCTATCGGCCGACCGCATCATCCGTCGCGTGCAGGAAGTGCTGCAGGGCGGCGACAATGCCCAGGCTGCGGCCGACGGCCTACAGCGCGATGCCCAGCAGTACGGCATTGTGCTGCAGGCGCTGGTCAAGAGCGATCCCAGCAGCGGCGTGAAGCCGATCGCAGACGCTAACGCGCGCAAGATCCTGGGGGACATGCAGGCGAACTGGGACAAGCTGACCGATCCGCTGGCCAAGCTGGTGTCCGCCTCGGGCAACCTAGTCGCGGTGAAGCAGGCCGGCACCAAGGCCTCGCTGGACTCGCAGTCGGTGTTGCTCCGCGCGAACGACCTCGCCGACGAGATCGGCAAGTTGCCGCTACGCCGCTTCTTCCCCAACGTGTGGTGGGGACTGCTGTCCGCCATCGGCGCAGTGGCCTTCGCCCTGCTGCTGGTCGTCAGCCTGGTGCGCGACCAGCGCCGACGCTTCGCAGAGAGTACTTCGCTCAACCAGCGCAACCAGGAGGCGATCATGCGCCTGCTGGACGAGATGGGCGCGCTGGCTGAAGGTGACCTGACGGTGAAGACCACGGTGACCGAAGAGATCACCGGCGCGATCGCCGATTCGGTGAACTACGCCATCGACGAGCTGCGCACCTTGGTGACCACGATCAACGAAACATCTGAGCAAGTGTCTTCGTCGGCGCAGGAGACCCAGACGACCGCGCGCCACCTGGCCGACGCCGCCGAGCAGCAGGCGCAGCAGATCAGCACCGCGACTAGCGCGATCAACCAGATCGCCAGCTCGATGGACCACGTGTCGAAAAACTCAGCCGAATCGGCCGACGTGGCCGAACGGTCGGTGCAGATCGCCTCGCACGGTGCCGAAGTGGTGCGCGAGACGATCTCTGGCATGGACTCCATCCGCGACCAGATCCAGGAAACCTCCAAGCGCATCAAGCGACTGGGCGAATCCTCGCAGGAGATCGGCTCCATCGTGGAACTGATCAACGATATCGCCGAGCAGACCAACATCCTGGCCTTGAACGCGGCGATCCAGGCGGCTTCGGCTGGCGAGGCGGGCCGCGGTTTCGCGGTGGTGGCGGACGAAGTACAGCGACTCGCCGAACGCTCGGCGAGCGCCACCAAGCGCATTGAGACGCTGGTGCAAGCCATTCAGTCCGATACCAACGAGGCGGTGAACTCGATGGAGCAGACCACCGCCGAAGTGGTGGCGGGTGCACGCAAGGCGGAAGATGCCGGCAGTGCGCTAGGCGACATTGAGCGTGTGTCGCATGACCTTTCGGCGCTGATTCAGAACATCTCCAGCGCGGCGCGCCAGCAGTCGGCAGCGGCGACGGACATTTCGCAATCGATGAACGCGATCCGTGAGATCACCTCGCAGACCTCGCAGGGCGCCAGCCGCACTGCGGATTCGATCGGTACGTTGGCGCAGCTGGCCAGTGACCTGCGTCGTTCGGTGGCCCACTTCAAGCTACCGGGCTGACGGCGATATTCAATGACTGGGGGCAGTCTCGCTGGTGGCGTGGCTATGCGCCGCGCGACCGCTGAGGGAAGTGCATGAGACTTCAAGACAACATTGATTTCACCACCCTGCAGTGGGTGCGGCCCGAGCTGGAGCAGACGCTGTCTGACGCCCGCGAGTCGCTGGAGTCCTACGTCGGCAACCCGACCGATGCGGGCGCCATGCGCGTATGCGCCGACTGCCTGCACCAGGTGCAGGGTACCCTGCGCATGGTCGAGCTGCCCGGCCCAGCCATGGTGGCGACGGAGATGGAATCGCTCGCCATCGCGTTGCTGCAGAACAAGGTCGTGCAACGCGAGGATGCCTACGCCGCGATGATGCGCGGCCTGATGCAGCTCCCCGATTACCTCGAGCGCGTCGCCAGCGGGCACCGCGACGTGCCGGTGGTGCTGCTGCCGCTGCTGAACGACCTGCGTGCCAGCCGCGGCTTGGAGGCACTGACCGAAGCGGCGCTGTTCCGCCCCAACCTCGACGCTTTCCTGCCCACCCAGGCGCCCGCCGCAATGAGCGAGGTGCAGGCACTGGAGCGGCGCGGAGAGCTGGCCGCGTTGCGCCTGCAGTTCCAGCAGCACATGCTGGCGTGGTTCCGCGGCCAGAACCAGGCGCAGCCGCTGGCCGGCATGCGCAAGTCGCTGCTGGCTATCGCCGCGCGCTGCTTCCACGTGCACGGCCGGCGCCTTTGGTGGATCGCCGCCGGCGTGGTAGACGGCTTGGAGCAAGGCATGCTCGGCCCGCACGCCACCGAGCTGCGCCAACTGCTCGGCAAGGTTGATCGTCATGTCCGCCAGCTGATCGAACAGGGCGAGGACAGTTTGCGAGGGGGCGACGCCGACGACTTGTGCAACCGCCTGTTGTACATCGTGGCGCAGTCGCGTCAGCACAGCCCGCACATGGAGCTGCTGCGCCGTACCTATGCACTGGACAGCCTGCTCCCCGGCGTCGAGGAACTGGAGCATGCGCGCGGCTCAATGGCCGGGCACAACCGCGCGCTGCTCGACTCCGTGGCCAAGGCGCTCAAGGAAGACCTATTGCGCGTCAAGGAAGCACTCGACCTGTTCCAGCGCCAGCTCAACGCCGACCCGGCCTCGCTTGCGCCCCAATGCGAATTGCTGGGCCGTGTCGCCGATACCCTCGGCATGCTGGCGCTGGCCGTGCCACGCCGGGTGGTGGACGAACAGCGCCGTGTGCTGGACGAGGTCGCCAACAGGATGCGCACCGTTGACGAGGAGACCCTGCTCGATGTGGCCGGTGCGCTGCTGTACGTGGAGGCGTCGCTGGACGACCACATCGAAAGCCTGGGCGCCGGCGAAGAGGCGAACGAAGCCGAAAAACCGAGCCTCCCGCGCAGCGAAGCGCAGGGTATCCTCACTACGGTGATGCAGGAAGCGATCCGTAGCACCGCCAAGGTCAAGGAGGCCATCGTTGCGTTCGTTGAGTCTGGCTGGGAACACGCCGGACTGGCGGAGGCCCCCGCGCAGATGGCCGAGGTGGCTGGCGCTGCGCGAATGCTCTCCGCTGAACGCCCGGCCGAACTGGCCGAGGGAATCGGTCGCTTCATCCAAAACGAATTGCTGGCGGACCGCCGCGTGCCTAGCAGCACGCAGATGGACCACCTGGCCGACGCGTTGGCTGCGCTAGAGTACTATCTAGAAGCTGCGCGCGAGCACCGCGGCGGTCTGGCCCACATCATCGACGTGGCCGAGCACAGCCTCGGTCAGCTCGGCTATTGGCCGTTGCCTGAGGCGCGTCCGCTGCCAGCGGCGGTGGTCGACGCGCCGGCACATGTCCACGAAAACCTGTCCGAGTCGGTCAGCGTTTTTGCAGGCGACGACGCCAGCCACCTCTTCGTGGCACCCGAGGCGCCGCAGCCTGCGCCGACGCACGATGTCGAAGGTCTGCGGCTGGCGCAGACCGAGCCCACCGCACCGCCGCCGGCACCTGGCGACGATGCCGACTGGATCGAGATCGAGGAAGAAATCGAGGAGCAGGTGTCGGCGCACGACGCGTTGGCCGAGGGCTTCCGCTTCGACCAGCAGGCCGAGGGCATCGACGACGACATCCGCGACATCTTCCTGGAAGAGATGCAGGAAGAGATCGATAATCTGCGCCAGGCGGAGGGTGTCTGGCTGGCCGACCCTGCTCAGCTCGCCGCGCTGACGCCGCTTCGCCGCTCCTTCCACACGCTCAAGGGCTCCGGCCGGCTGGTCGGCATCGCCGCGCTGGGCGAGTTCGCCTGGCGGGTGGAGGACATGCTCAATCGCGTGCTCGACCGCACCATCGAGCCGCACGCAGGGGTGCAGGCGCTGGTGCGCCACGCCATTGGTGCGCTACCGCAACTACTGACCTCGCTGAAGGGCGAGGGTTTGCCGACGGCACCAATCGCTGCGATCCAGGAGACCGCGAGCAAGCTTGCGGCGGGCGATGCCGCCGCGCGCATCGAGGACCATGCACCGGCAGCGACGGAAACCGTACGTCGCATCGTGCGCCGCCGCGTGCCGCGTCTCGATGCCGCCGCCGAAGCGATCCCCGCCGCCGCCGTAACCGATGCCGCCAGCGTCGCTGCCCCAACGCCGGCACCTGTCGAGCCGCCAGTATCGATCGCCATCTCGCCGCTGCCTTCGGTCGATCCGGTGCTGCTGGAAATCCTGCGCAGTGAAGTCGCGCAGTACCTGCAGACCATACGTACCGCGATCCAGCGCAGCAGCGGCGACCTGCCAGTTGGTGAAGACCTGCTGCGCGCCGTGCATACGCTGCACGGGGCCATCGCGATGGTGGACATCCCGTTGCTGATCCAGCTGCTGTCGCCGCTGGAGAGCCTACTCAAGCGCCTGCGCCACGCGGGCCAGCCTTTGACGGTCGAAGGCGTGCGCCTGATGGATCGTTCAGCCGACGTGGTCGACCAGACGATGGCCCAGTTCGACGTGGCCATGCCGCAACTGCCGAACGTCGACCAACTGGCGCTCCAACTGGCCGAGATGCGCGACCGCTATCCGGAGGTGCAGGGTGCTCACGTCATCGCCGAACACCATGCGGAGTCAGTGCGGCCGCCGGTCGAGCCGGCGGCGCCGTCGGTCGAAGCTGCGCCCGGTCTGGATGAGATCCACGAAGACGACCTGGCCGAGGCGCCGGTAGCATTGTCGATGTCGCCCGAAGACGGCACGCACGCCCACTATGCCAACGAGTTGATGGCGGCGCTGGGGGCGTTCGAGCCGGGCGCCCCGGTCGAAGCCGTGTCCGCCGTGACGGAACAGGATGCCCACGAAGTTGCCGCGCCGGAGGCGGACGAACGCGCCGTGGCCGAGCAGGCGGCACACGAGCACGCCGAGCAGGAGCACGCCGAGCAGGGGCGCCTGGAACAGGAGCGCCTGGAGCAAGAGCGCCTCGAGCAAGAGCGCTTGGAACAGGAACGCGCCGAGCTGGCGCGCCAGGCGCAGGAGCGTGCCGCGCGCGAAGCCGCCGAGGCACAGATTCGCGCAGCGGCAGAGAAGGCCGCGGCCGAGCAGCGTGCGGCGGAAGCCGCAGCGGCAGAACAGGCCCGGGCCGAGGCTGCACGTGCGGCCGAGGCGGCTCGCAAGGCCGCAGCCGAAGCCGTGCGCGCCGCACCGGCCGCCGCCGCGCCTGCCGCTAACGATGGCCTGCCCATCGATGCCGACCTGCTGGAAATTTTCATCGAGGAAGCACGCGAGATCCTAGACCACGCCGACGGCGTGCTGGCGCAGTGGCATGCCGAGCCGACGGCTAGCGCCTACCTGGCCGAGCTGCAGCGAGACCTGCATACGCTCAAGGGCGGCGCGCGTATTGCGGGCATGATGTCGGTGGGCGATCTGGCTCACGCCATCGAAACGCTGCTGGAGAAGCCGGTCGCCGACGTCGCCCAGGCGATGCCGCTGATCGCCGTGCTGGAAACCAGCTTCGATCAATTGCACGCCATGGTGCAGCAGGTGTCGCAGGGCCAGGCGCCGGGCTATCCGAAGGCCGTCATCGACCATCTGCTCGCGTTGGCTGGCCAGCAGCAGTTCGCCGACGATGACGCGCTGGCCGCCCACACAGGATCGCCTGTGCAGGCTGCCGGGGAGCCGGCGGCGCAAGCGGCCGCGATCGAGCCGTTGCCGGACTTGATGACCGAGCAGGCCGTCGAAGCGCCATCGTCGCAGGAGCAGATCCGCGTCCGCGCCGAGCTACTCGACAACCTGGTGAACCATGCCGGCGAGGTGGCCATCTACCGCTCGCGCCTGGAGCAGCAGGTCAGCGGCTACCGCAACAACCTGGCCGAACTGGACCAGACCGTGCAACGCCTGCGCAGCCAGCTGCGCATGCTGGAAATCGAAACCGAGGCGCAGATCATCGCGCGCTTCCAGCGCGAGCACCGCGAAGCGGGCAGCATCGCCGCGTTCGACCCGCTCGAGCTCGACCGCTTCTCGCAGTTGCAGCAGTACTCGCGTGCGCTGGCCGAGTCGGTGTCCGACTTGGTGTCGATCCAGGGCACGCTGGACGAACTCACCCGCCAGGCCGAAAACCTGCTCGTGCAGCAGTCGCGCGTCAGCACCGAGCTGCAGGAAGGCCTGCTGCGTACCCGCATGCTGCCGTTCGACACCATGGTGCCGAACCTGCGCCGCACCCTGCGCCAGGCCGCACAGGAGGAAGGCAAGAGCGCGCAGTTGTACGTCGATGGCGCGCACGGCGAAATGGATCGCAACCTGCTCGACCGCATCAAGGCGCCGTTCGAGCACATGTTGCGCAATGCCGTGGCGCATGGACTGGAGTCGCCAGACGAGCGCCGCAAGGCGGATAAGCCGGCCGAGGGCGCGGTGCGCATCCGCGTGACGCGCGAGGCCACCGAGGTGGTGGTGCGCGTCAGCGATGATGGTCGCGGCCTCGACCGCGAGGCCATCCGCAAGCGCGGCGTGGAGCGTGGCCTGATCGGTTCCGATGCGCGCCTCACCGATGACCAAGTGCTCGCGCTCATCACCCAGCCTGGTTTCTCCACCGCCAGCACGATCACCCAGCTCGCCGGCCGCGGCGTGGGCATGGACGTGGTGGCCAACGAGATCAAGCAGCTCGGCGGTTCGCTGGCGATCGAATCGCAGCCTGGCCAGGGCACCACGTTCGTGCTGCGGCTGCCGTTCACCCTCGCGGTGACGCAGGCAATCCTAGTACGCATCGGCGAGAGCACCTTCGCCATCCCGATGACCTCGGTGCAGGGCGTGGCGCGCGTCAACGCTGACGAACTGGCTGCGCGCATGGCCGGACACGAGCCCGTATTCGGCCATGGCGACGAGCAGTTCGGCATCCACGACCTGGCCGAGTTGTTGGGCCTGCCACCCGGCGTGGTGCCGGAAGACGAACAGCCGCCGCTACTGCTTGCCCGTGCCGGCGACCTGCGCGCCGCGATTCGTGTCGATGCGGTGCTGGGCTCGCGCGAAATCGTGGTCAAGTTGGTCGGTCCACAGGTCAGTTCGGTGCCGGGCGTGCTCGGCGCCACCATCATGGGCGATGGCTCGGTGCTGGTGATTCTTGACCTGGCGCCGCTGGTCCGCAGCGGCGTAGCGCGCCGCGAGCAGCGCCTCTCCGAGGGCCTTGCCGCGGTCGAGCTACCGAAGATCGAGGAGCAGCGTTCGCGCCCGCTGGTCATGGTGGTCGACGACTCGATCACCATGCGCAAGGTCACCGGCCGCGTGCTGGAGCGCCACGAGTACGAGGTAGGTACCGCAAAGGATGGCGTGGACGCGCTGGAAAGGCTGCACGAGCGCGTGCCCGACCTGATGCTGCTGGACATCGAGATGCCGCGCATGGACGGCTACGAGCTGGCTACCCACATGAAGGCCGATCCGCGCCTGCGCGACGTGCCGATCATCATGATCACCTCGCGCACCGGCGAGAAGCACCGCCAGCGTGCGTTCGACATTGGTGTGGACCGTTACCTCGGCAAGCCCTACCAGGAGGCCGAGCTGCTGTCGCAGATCGCCGAGGTGCTGGACCAGCGCGCCGAGGCGCTGGAGCGTCGCGCCGTGGAGCAGCTTGCTCAGGAGTCGCACCATGGTTGAAACACCGCCTTCGGTGGCGTTGCTGTTCGACGACGCCGAGCTTGGCGCGCATTTGCGCCAGGTCTTGCAGGAGCGCGGCGCCTGCATCGTGCACGAAGGTGCCGTCTCGGGCTTTGATGCCGCCACCTTGCATCAACACGATCCCGACGTGCTGGTAGTGAACCTGGACGACGACGATGACGATGCCATCGACCGCCTGTTCGGCATGGTCGATGGCGATCGCCCGCGTCTGGTGCTCAACGACGCCCGTGCCAGCCGCGCGCTGAGTGGCTGGGACCGGGCGCGCTGGGCGCGCCACTTTGCCGTGAAGGTTCTGGCCGGTGGCGATGTCGATCCGCCGCGGCCGGCCGGCGCCCAGGTAGTGGCTCCGGCACCTGCCGTTGACGGCTCCCCGGAACCCCCGGCACAGGAGACAGAAAGCGTATTCGCGCAGGCGGCAGAGCCTGATACCGTAGGCATCGAGCCTGAGGCATCCGAAGCCCGGATCTCCGACGATCTGGAGGCTGAACTCACGGCGCTGCTCGCCGAGCCTGCGACATCGGCGTCCGAGGCGCCAGATGAACTGCGTCGGTCTGTCGCTGCCACGCCGGCCGCGCCACGCCGTGAACGCGAGGAGCAGTGGCAGGACCTCGCCGAATCGGATGACCTCGAGGCTGACCTGGCGGCGCTGCTCGCTGGCGATGCGCAGCTACCGGCGGAAGATGTCACAACCTCCACCGCGCCGCGTCAGGAATTGCCGCTGCACGATGGCAACTTCAGTCTCGCGCCGCATGGCGACGAGCGAGCAAACGCTGTCCCGGCACCGGAACCTGCGGTACAGCCGCCTTCCGTGCCGCATGGCTGGGCGCTGGTCGATCATGACGAGGCTGTCGCAGCCCCGGCAAAGGCTGCCGATTTCGGCGTCGAGAAACTCAGCGCCGCGGATTTTCTTGCGCCCGACGTCGAGCCCGCGGCGGACGACCTCGTGCCGACCCTGAGTTTGGAACTGGTGTCGATGGAGGAAGCCGTGGCACCACAGTCCTGGGAACCCACAGAGATACTGTTGGACGACCTCGACGGTGCACCCGGCCGGGTGGTCCTGTTGGGCGCCTCCGCCGACGGTTTGGACTCGGTCTGCGAGTTCCTAGCCAGTCTGCCGGCCAACGCGCGCCATGCCATCCTGCTTACCCAACACTTTGGCGAGCAACCAGTCGAGGCTGTGCTGGAGCGCCTGTCCACCCATTCCATCCTGCCGGTGCGGTTGGCGACGCACGGCAGCCGTTTGCGCGGCGGCGAGGTGCTGTTGGCGCCAGCAGTTGGCCTTGTTCAGTTGCGTCGTGACGGCAAGGTCGAATTGCAAGCGGGGCAGGAGCCATCCATCGACGCCAGCTTCAGCATGGCGGCGAGTGCGTTCGCACGCGATGCGCTGGGCATCGTGTTCGCCGGCCGCTCCACCGATGCGGTGGCCGGCGCGCAGGCGATCCACGACCGTGGCGGCCAGGTCTGGGTGGAGGCCATCGACGGAGTGCGTCACGACGACATGGTCGGCAGCCTCTTCGCCGAGCGCCTGGTGAGTTATTCCGGGACGCTGCACGAGTTGGCGGCACATCTGATCGAGGTCTATCCATGAGCGTCGAGTTGCCCCGTGAAATCCGTTGCGTGCTGGTGCCGGACGGCAGCCTGCGCCTGCTGCTGCCGAACGCCACCGTGGCCGAAGTGATCACCCTGCCTGTCCACGAGGCGGTGGCGGGTGCCCCCGAGTGGCTGCTCGGCCGTTTCACCTGGCGCGGTTGGCGCGTGCCGCTGGTGTCGTTCTCGCGGCTTGCCGGCGCCGCCGGCGGCGATGCCGATCTCACCGTGCGCGTGGCAGTGCTGAAGGCGTTGGGCGGCCATCCGACGATGCCGTTCATCGCCGTGCTCACCCAGGGCTTCCCGCGACTGACCACGCTGAACTCGGAATTGATCATTCCCACCCACGACGGCAATGCCCTGCCAGCCGGCGTGCGCGCCCAGGTGCTGGTGCGCGACGACGTCGCCGTGATCCCTGACCTCGAGGGCATCGAGGCGGATCTGGTTCGGCTGCTGGCGCCGGACCAGGAGCCGGAAGCGCACGATGGCGACGGCATCAACGACGCCCCGCAGGAATTTGACGGCGCGGCGTGACCGAGCGCCGGCAAGCCGTGCGTGGCAGCTTGCTGTTTGCGCCGGCCGGCGCGATGTTCGCGCTTCCCGCGATCGTCGGTAGGCAACCAGCGTTTTACGGCGTGGCGGTCATGTTTGCGGGCATCGCAGCAGCCGGCTGTTTGCGTGACCGCTGCTAGGCCAGACCGTCGGCCGGGTCACAGGTCCCCATGCAAGGCCTGCAGGGTGGCCAGTGCGGTGAGTCCCGCCGTTTCTGTGCGCAGAATGCGTGGTCCCAGCCTTAGGTTGGCAAACCCTGCCTCCGCCAGCAGGCCCACGTCGCGTTCGCCCAGCCCGCCTTCCGGGCCGACCACGAGCACGGCGCCGGCGTCGGGCAGGCGCAACGTGCGGGCGGAAGTGGTGGCTTCCGGCAACAATGCCAGCCGCAGTGCCGTGTCACCGGTCAGCGTGGCCAGCCAAGCGGACAAGGCCTGGCTGGGAAGGATCTCGGGCAGTCGCGCGCGGCCACACTGTTCACAGGCACTGGCGGCCACTGCCCGCCAGTGCGCCAGGCGCTTGTCGGCGCGGGCGGCGTCCAGCTTGACCTCAGCGCGTTCGGTGAGCAGCGGTACGATGCGAGCCACCCCGAGCTCGGTGGCTTTCTGCACGATCAGGTCCATCTTCTCGCCGCGCGCCACGCCTTGCGCCAGGGTGAGCCGTAAAGGCGACTCGCGATTCACTTCCTGCCGATCCAGCACCTGCACCTTGACTTCGCGTTTGCCGATGGCGGCTATCGTGGCGTAGCAATCGTGGCCGTCGCCGTTGAACAGCACCAGCGGATCGCCCACGGACAGGCGTAGCACGCGCACCACGTGCTCGCCGGCTTGCGCCGGCAGGGCCACTGCGGTGCCGACGGCCAGCGGTGAATCGACATGGATGCGGATGGTGCGCATGTCAGGATCCGCGTTCGGTCACGTCACCGCTCGGCCGATACCGGCCACGGCCACCGCGACCAGATGGTCGATCTCCGCCTCGCTCACCACGTAAGGCGGCATGAAGTAGATCACGTTGCCCAGCGGGCGCAGCAGCGCCCCGTGTTCCAGCCCATGCAGATACACCCGGAGGCCGCGGCGGTCCCCGGCAGCGAAGGGTCGACGGGAGGCCTTGTCCTCCACCAGTTCCACCGCAGCGATCATGCCGGTCTGGCGCACCTCGGCCACGTGCGGGTGCGTGCGCAGCGGCTCAAGGCGCCGCGCGAGATGCGCGGCCAGCGCGCGGTTGCGTTCGAGCACTGGCTCGTCGCGGAAGATCGCCAGCGTGGCGAGCGCCGTGCTGCATGCCAGCGGGTTGCCGGTGTAGCTGTGCGAATGCAGGAAAGCCTTGCCGGCACTGTATTCGGCGTAGAACGCGTCGTACACGTGCCGGGTAGTGAGCACGGCGGCCAGCGGCAGCGTGCCGCCGGTGAGTCCTTTCGACAGGCACATGAAATCGGGCGAGATGGCGGCCTGCTCGCAGGCGAACAGGGTGCCGGTACGGCCGAAACCCACTGCGATCTCGTCGGCGATGAAGTGCACGGCGAATTCGTCACACAACCGGCGCAGGCCGGCGAGGTAGTCCGGGTGGTACATGCGCATGCCGCCCGCGCATTGCACCAGCGGCTCCACGATAACCGCGCAGGTCTCGTGTGCGTGGCGCTCGAGCAGCGCGCGCAGCTCGGTCAGTCGCCGTGCCGCGACCTGCGCCGGCGTTTCGCCGGGTTCGCCCTCGTAGGCATCGGGCGAGGGCGCCAGGATGGGCGTGAGCAGCAGCGGCGCGTAGGTCTTGCGATACAGCGCCACGTCGCTTACCGACAGCGCGCCCAGCGTTTCGCCGTGGTAGCTGCCGGTGAGCGCGATGAAGCGGGTCTTTTCGCCGTGGCCCTGGTTGAGCCAGTAGTGGAAGCTCATCTTCAGCGCCACTTCGATCGCCGCCGAGCCGTTGTCGGCGAAGAACACCTTGTCCAGGCCGGGCGGCGTGATGCTTACCAGCTGCTCGGCCAGTTCGATCGCGGGCGGATGGGTGAAGCCCGCGAAGATCACGTGTTCGAGCGCGCGCGCCTGCTCCGACAGCGCGGCGGCAATGCGCGGGTTGGCGTGGCCGAACAGGTTGGTCCACCAGGAACTGATGCCGTCGAGGTAGCGCTTGCCCTCGGCGTCGATCAGCCATGCGCCCTCGCCGCGCACGATCGGCAGCAGCGGGACGGTCTCGTGGTCGTGCATCTGGGTGCAGGGGTGCCAGATGTGCTTCAGGTCGCGTGCGGCGAGCGCGGCGTTACGATTGGCGGGGTCGGTCATCCGGTTATGATCGACGCGTGCCGACGCAGGCTCAAGTGCGTCGACGAAATTTGCGGATAGCCTGCTTGAAAATCCTCAAGAAAATTCTCACGGCCACGGCCGCCCTGCTGCTGGCCGGCGCGCTCCTGCTGTGCTGGCTGCCGGCGCGTTGGGCGATGCCGCTGCTGCAGCCATCGCTGCATGGCCTGCGGCTGCAGGAGGTCAGCGGTACGCTGTGGGACGGGCGCGCGGGACGGCTGGTTTCGCCGCAGGGCCGCGTGCTGGGCCACATGCAGTGGCAACTCTCGCGCCGTGCCTTGTTCGGCCGGATCGACGTGCGGCTCGATGTTACCGGCCCGCAATTCGGCATCAGCGCGCACATGCGCAAGCTGCCTGGAGGGCAGGTGGACGTGCGCGATCTACGTGCCCGCGGGCAGTTGTCCGCGCTGGCCGATCCGGGCCTGCACTGGCCGATGGGCCAGCCGCGCGGCGAATTCGTGCTCGATGCCACCCATGCCTTGCTGCAAGGCGGCTGGCCGCTTGTGCTGGATGCCGACTGGCAGTGGCGGCAGGCCGTGATGCATATGCAGAATGGCGATGTTGCGCTGGGCGACCTGCATGGCAGGCTGGCGGCGCAAGGCGGCGTGATCCATGCGCAATGGCAGGACGACGGTCGGGGCCCGCTGCGCACCACCGGCCATCTCGACTTGAGCCTGCTGGGCTGGCGACTCGATGCCGAGCTGCAGCCGCGCGGGGATGATCCGGCGCCGCAGCGCTGGGCCGACGCCTGGGGCAAGCCGGACGCCGACGGCGCCATCCACATAGCACGCAGCGGCGGCATGGCCGCCGCCATCAAAGGAAAAGCCGCACCATGAACGCCGAAACCGCCGCGCAGGCCCTAGCCGCCGCACGCGAAGCCGCCGCCGCCGCCGCCGAGGTGATCCTGCATTACTGGAGGCGCGGCGTGGAGGTGGAGATCAAGGGCGACGCCACCCCGGTGACGGTGGCCGACCGCGAGGCCGAGCAGGCGATCCGCAAGGTGCTGCGTGCGGCATTGCCGGAGGCGGCGATCTACGGCGAGGAGTATGGCCTCGACGGCGCGCGCGACGGCCTGCTGTGGCTGGTCGATCCGCTGGACGGCACCAAGAGCTTCGTGCGCCGCACGCCGTTCTTCTCCACCCAGATCGCGCTGATGAACCGCGGCGAGCTGGTGCTGGGCGTGTCCAGCGCGCCGGTCTATGGCGAGACGATGTGGGCCAGTGCGGAGCATGGCGCCTGGTTCGAGGGCGAGCGCGTGTGCGTCGCCGACACCGCCGACTTCGCGCAGGCCTCGCTCTCCATCGGCAACGTCAAGACGCTTACCGGTGACACCCGCTGGGCCGCGCTGGGCGCGATGATCCGCGACAGCAACCGCATCCGCGGCTACGGCGACTTCTGCCACTACCACCTGCTCGCGCGCGGCTCGCTGGACCTGGTGGTCGAGTCCGACGTCAATATCCTCGACATCGCCGCACTGGCCGTGATCGTGCGCGAGGCCGGCGGCGTGTTCACCGATCTGGACGGCCAAACGCCTATGCTGGAGACACGCAGCGTGCTGGCCGGTACGCCGGCGATCCATGCCGAAGCGCTGCGGCGGCTCACCCGCTGAGGCTACAATCGACGGATGCCCAAGCCGCCGATCATCCACGCCACGCGCAATGTGGCCGACAGCCGCTTCCTGCGCTTCGAGCAGGTCGACCTGGAGTTTTCCAACGGCGAACGCCGTACCTACGAGCGCATGAAGCCGGGCGGCCTCGGTGCGGTCATCATCGTGCCGATGCTGGATGCGGAAACCGTGCTGCTGGTGCGCGAGTACGGCGTGGGCCTCGAGCGCTACGAGCTTGGCTTGCCCAAGGGGCGGCTGGATCCCGGCGAAACGGTGGAGCAGGGTGCCGACCGCGAGCTGAAGGAGGAGGTCGGCTTCGGTGCGCGCCTCTTGATGCCACTGCGCACGCTGTCGCTGTCGCCGTCGTACATGAGCCATGTCGCGCACGTGGTGCTGGCGCAGGATCTCTACCCCGAGCGCCTCGAGGGCGACGAGCCCGAACCGCTGGACGTGGTGCCGTGGAAGCTTGACGAACTGCATACCCTGATGGAACGCGACGACGTCACCGAAGGCCGTTCCATCGCCGCGCTGTTCATGGCGCGCGAGTACCTTGCCGGAAGGATGCAGCCGAAGTGAGTGCGCCATTCGACCACGCCCTGCTGCTCGACATCGCCAGCCTGGCGCGTCGCGCGGGCGAAGCCATCCTGGATATCTACCGCCAGGACTTCGACGTCGAACTCAAGGACGACCGCTCGCCGCTCACTGCCGCCGACCTTGCCGCGCAGACGGTGATCGCCGAGGGGCTGGCACGCATCGAGCCCGTGCTGCCGCTGGTTTCCGAAGAGGCCAGCCAGGTGCCGTGGGAGCAGCGCCGCACCTGGACGCGGCACTGGCTGGTCGATCCGCTGGACGGCACGCGCGAGTTCGTGAAGCGCAACGGCGAGTTCACCGTCAACATCGCCTTGATCCATCACCATGAGCCCGTGCTCGGCGTGGTCCTGGCGCCGGTCACCGGTGATCTCTATGCCGCCGCACGCGGCACCGGCGCCTGGTGGCAGGCGGAAGAGGGCGGCGACTGGGAGCGCATCAGCACCCGCGAGCTGCTGCGACCGGCCATTGCCGCCGGCAGCCGTTCGCACGGCGGCTCGCAGGAGGACACCCTGCGCCGCCTGCTTGGGGCGGACTACACCTTGCAACCGCTGGGTTCCTCGCTGAAGTTCTGCCTGCTCGCGCGCGGCGGTGCGGACGTCTACCTGCGCCGCGGCCCCACCAGCGAATGGGATACCGCCGCCGCGCAATGCGTGCTGGAGGAGGCCGGTGGCGCCGTGCTCGACCTGCATGGCGTGCCGCTGCGCTACGACCGCGGCGAGTCGCTGCTCAACCCTGAGTTCATCGCGATAGGCGACGCCGGCCTCGACTGGCGTGCCAAGCTGTGCGACGCCGGCCTGCCATGAGCGAAGCATCGCGACGCGGCATCGACGAGCTGCTGGCGATCATGGCTCGCCTGCGCGATCCGGCGCGCGGCTGCCCGTGGGACCTACAGCAGGACTTCGCCAGCATCGCCCCCTACACCATCGAGGAGGCCTATGAGGTGGCCGACGCGATCGACCGCGGCGACTTCGACGACCTGCGCGAGGAGCTGGGCGACCTGCTGCTGCAGGTGGTGTTCCACGCGCAGATGGCGGCCGAGCAGGGGCGCTTCGATTTCGACGACGTGGCGCAGGCGATCGGCGCCAAGATGATCCGCCGCCACCCGCACGTGTTCGGCGAGGTGCGGTACGCGGACCCCGACGCACAGAAGCAGGCGTGGGAGGAGCTCAAGGCCGCCGAGCGCGCCGCCAGGGGCGAGGCGCACGACGCCAGCGCGCTGGCCGGCGTCTCGCGCGGCCTGCCGGAATGGAAGCGCGCGACCGAGCTGCAGCAACGCGCCGCCACGGTGGGTTTCGACTGGCCCGACCATCGCCCGGTACTGGACAAGCTGGCCGAGGAAATCGAGGAAGTGCGCGTCGAGTTCGATGCCGGCGCCGATCCGGCACGGCTGGAGGACGAGATCGGTGACGTGCTGTTCGTGGTAGCCAACCTTGCCCGCCATGCCGGCGTGGATTTCTCCCGCGCGTTGCGTCACGCCAACGCCAAGTTCGAACGCCGCTTCCGCCGCATGGAACAGTTGGCGGCTGACGAGGGTGGCACGCTGGCCGCGCACGATCTCGCTGCGCAGGAAGCGCTGTGGCAGCGCGCCAAGCGGGACGAAGGTTGAGTTCCCGCGATCGTCCCCGGTCGCGAAAGCGAGCCTGCGATGACATCTGGGCCCTGGCGTCGCGGGCCTGCGGTCCCTGCCGTCCGGTCGCACGGGCCATGCTTGGCGGCTTGCAACCGTCTTCCGCCCGGACGCATCTCAGCAGGCGATACCCAACCCGGAGTTCCGCCATGCGCCGCACCGTCTTCGCCTTGCTGTTGCTCGCCCCGCTTGCGGCTTTCGCCTCCGGCGATTGCAAATACCACGCCCCGCGCAACTTGCAGCTCGACCTCGCCGGCGTGCGTGGCGTGCAGATCGACGTCAACAGCTATGACCTGCATGTGAGGGGCACGCCGGGCGCGAAGCAAGGGGTGGTAAACGGCCGAGCCTGTGCCTCTAACGCGTCCATGCTGGACAAGCTGCAGATCACCCAGCACCGAGAGGGGGACCAGCTCATCGTCGAACTGGGCGGCCAGGGTGGGTTTTCGTTCGGCGGCTATTCCGCGGATCTCGAGGCCCACGTGCAACTGCCGCCCGAGATACCGGTGACCGTGCGGGTGGGTTCTGGTGATGCCGATGTCGAAGGCATGCAGCAGGTGCAGACCACGGTGGGCTCCGGCGACCTGCAGGTGTCCAACATCGCCGGCGCCTTCGCCACCAGCGTGGGTTCGGGCGACGTGGACGCCAGCAACGTGGGTAGCCTGCATGCCGGTTCGGTGGGTTCAGGCGACCTGAAGGTGAGTGGCATCAGGGACGACGCCAAGGTCGGCAGCATCGGTTCCGGAGAGGTCACCTTGCGCAATGTGGGCGGCAGTGTGCATGCCGACACGCTGGGCTCGGGCGACCTCGGCGTGCACGATGTCGGCGGTGACCTCAGCCTTGGTGCCAAGGGCAGCGGCGACGTCAGCCAGAGTGGTGTGAAGGGCAAGGTCAGCGTGCCGCGGGACGACAACTGAGCTGCGCTTTTTCGTGTTCCGCCTGGCAGTAGTAGTTTCGTACTCTTGCCGCGGGGAGCAGGGCGGATTTTTACGCTTGCTGCAGGCGACAAAGCGGCTTCGTGCACCGGAAGGCGACCGAAACCGCACTGCTACTTGCCGCTGAACGGCTGAGCACTCATGCGAAGACCCAGAGAAACAACTCTTTAGACGCCCATATGCTGGCAAGTGCCAGCAGAATCCAAGGCCTACCCCAGCCACCGCCACGCCAGATACGCTAGCGGCGCACATATCAGCAAAAACGGCACCGACACGCGGTGGAACAGCCTTAGCCCCTGCGGCTGCCTTGCCAGCCGCAGGGCGATCAGGTTGGCCAGCGAACCGATCGCCAGGCCGAAGCCGCCCACGTTCACCGCCACCGCCAGTGCCATGGCGTCATGGCTGCGATCGAGTAGCAGTACCGTGGCCGGCACGTTGCTGATCAGCTGCGACGTCGCGATGCCGCCGAGGTAGAGCGGCAGCGGCCGGTCGAGCGCGAGCCGGTCCAGGACCTGCGTCACCTGCGGCAGTTCGGCGAAGTGTCCGAGGCCAAGGAAGATCGTGGCGAAGGTGGCGAGCAGTGGCCAGTCGATGCGCGCTAGGCTGCGACGTACCAGCAGCGCGAACGCCAGCGCCAGCAGAAGGGCACCGGGAACCGCCTGGCCGTATTCCATCGCCAGCACCATAGCCGCCAGCGCGGCGATCGAGCCCGCAGCCAGTGGTGTGGCTACCGCATGGCCATCCACCTGGGCGGCCTGTAGGGTCACCCGGCCCTTCGGTAGCCATGCCAGCGCGAGCAGGGCTAGCAGCGCGAACATCACCGCCGTCGCCGGCAGCATCGCCAGCACGAAATGCAGGAAGGACAATCGCGCGTGCTGCCACAGAAGGAGGTTTTGCGGGTTGCCGATGGGGCTGAGCGCGCTGCCT
>DAIDKO010000009.1 GCA_027450005.1 Rhodanobacter sp.
GCGCTCGGCCGCCGAGCGCGCCTACTACGCGCACCCCGGCAACCTGTTCTGGCGCGCGCTGCACCAAGCCCGCCTCACTCCGCGCCTGCTGGCGCCTGCCGAGTTTCCGCTGCTGCCGCAATTCGGCATCGGCCTCACCGATCTGGCCAAGCGCCACAGCGGCAACGACGACGAACTGCCGCCGGGCGCATTCGATGTAGCGGCGTTGCGCGCGAAGATCGAACACCACGCGCCAAACGTGATCGCCTTCACCAGCAAGAACGCCGGGCGCGCGGCATTGGGGCGCGCGGTTTCGTACGGGCTGCAGGACGAGCGCATCGGCGCCACTCGCGCCTTCGTGCTGCCCTCGCCTTCGGGACAGGCGCGGGGCCATTGGGACATCGGCCCATGGTGCGCGCTCGGCGAACTTGTCGCGGCCTTGCGTCGATGACGGGCGGGGTCGGCCTTGGATATATTTTAAGGAAGCCAGAGCTTCTACACGCGGCTACGGACGCGCCATAGATTCCCCGACCCACCACAGGTTTACAGCGACCAACTCAAGTTTGCGAAGGCAATCGCCGGAGTAATTCACTGATTTCGTTGCACGTGAACCTTGAAGCAACAGCCAGGACCACCTTGCCTCCTGTGACAACTAGCAGCCGTGAGACGCTTGACACGTGCCCGAGATTGACAAGCCCGTTGAACGAATCGAGGCAATCCAGAGACAACCTTAAGTCACGCCGAGGTGTCTTGCGCGCCTGTCCGGATCTCAGCTCGAAAAAAAGGGGCGACCCCTAAACGCCCCCTCTCTCACAGATCGGAACCCACCAACTTAGCTAGTGCTTGCCAAACACTCGCACGCAGCCGTTGGAGCATCCCTTGATGTCGCCGTTGGCGGCGATCGGCACGAAGACCTGACCGCTGTAGGGATTGGCCGCGACCGAGTGGGCGCGATCGCCTGTCGCCAGGTTGCCGATCCAGGCGTTGCTCCGCCCATCGACGACGCCGAGCACAGGCCCACCCGAATTTGCGACGGCTGCTAGGTAGTAGCGGCTGCTGCCGGGGTCATACCAGACCTCATCCGAACCACCGACCTGGCGGAGTGTCGCCACCACTTTGCGGGCATGCAGGTCCACGATCAGCGAACGCGGCGCGAAGCCGGCCGCCACGGCGTCGTCGCTGCAGCCGACTAGCACTTGGTCGTGGGGACCGAGCGCCAAACCACCAGGCATACACCGAGCTACATGGATCATCCCCTGCAACTGCCTAGTAACGGGATCGATCACCGCGATACCGCCGTCGGCCTTGCGATGATCTAGCTCGGGCACCGAAACGTAGATCTTGCCGTCGGCAGGGTTCCAAAGCGGCTGTTCGAGCCCATCCGTCGCCTGCGGCAAGGCCAGCTTTCCGAAGATGCGATGGTCGGCGGCGGTGGAAACGAAGCTCAGGAAAGGCGGGTCATCGGCGTTGTTGGCGGCGACCACCAGGTGATCGCGCGGATCGTAGGCCAGCTCATCGACACGTTGCCGGCCGCCCGTGTCGATCGTACCGATGATCCTGCGCGAAGGGATATCGACAACGCGTAATCTACTACCGCCATCGCCCGCCCAGAACTGCCGGTGTCCTACCGCGACCAGGCCGTTGGGGCCGCCATGCGCGAAACCGGTTACGCGGCCGGCGAAGCGATCGCTGGCGCCATCGACCAAGTCGACGGCATGGTTCGAGCGGTCGGAGAAGCCGTAGATGTCGCTGGGCGTGGAAAACGCGCTGATGTCAAAGCTCTTTAGCGGATGTCCGGGAACGGGAATGGTCGCGGCGACGTGCAGCGATGGCGATGCCGCACCCGGCGCGGACAGGGCCGGCGACGAGGCGACCGCCGTGGCAAGCGCGAGGGTGGCGAAAAGCAGGGTACGCATGAATAGGAATCCTCTGTAGTGTGGTGGGGATGCAGGCTCAGCTGGCCGCCTTGCCGCGTCGTTGCAGCACGCCATAGATCACCGGCACACCGACCAGCACCAGCGGCATCTGCACCACCAAGCCAGCGATGATGGCTACCGCCAGCGGTTGCTGCATCGCCGAGCCCTGACCGATACCGAGCGCAAGTGGCGCCAGCGCCAACATCGCGGCGAGGGTGGTCATGGCAATCGGTCGCAGGCGATTCTCGCCGGCCTGGATCAGCGCTTCGCCGAAAGGCATGCCCTCCGCGCGCAGCAGGTCGAGCTCTGAAAAATAGAACACGCCCACCTCGGTGACGATGCCGAGGATCATGGTCAGGCCCATCAGCGCCGTGATGTTGAGCGTCTGGCCGCAGATCCACAGGCCGAAGAACACGGCGCTCGCGGCCAGTAGCGACCCGAGCATGATCGAGATCGCGACGCTGAAGCGGTTGTAGATGAACAGCAACGTCAGGAACACCAGGGCAGCGGCCGCAGCAAAGACCATGGCGAGTCCACGGAACGCGATCTGCTGCTGTTGATACAGGCCACCCAGGGTGTAGTACACGCCCTTGGGCAGGAGGCCCGGTTGCGCCAGCACGTGCCGCACGTCGGCCAGCGTAGTGCCGTAACCGCGTCCCTGGATACGCGCCGACACTGCCACCATCGGCTTGAGGTCGTAGCGGGTGATCTGGGCCTGACCATTGACCGGTTGCAACCGGGCAATGCGCCCGAGCGGCACCAGGTGGCCGTCCGGTGCGCTCAGTTGCAGCGCGCGCAATCGCTTGAGCGAATCCCGCTCCTGTGGCGCCACCCACACCCGCACGCCATAGACGATCTGGCCGTGCAGCACGTGAGTGGCAACGTTGCCGGCGAGGAAGGTATCGAGCTGGGCCGTCACGTCGGACGGCGTCATACCTTCCAACGCGGCTTTGACCCGGTCGACCCGGATGTCGATGGAGTCGCCGGCGATGTTGAGTCCGTCCTGGATCTCGGCCAGGCCGCGTACCTTGCCGATCGCCTTGGCTACCTTCGGCGCCAGGGCCACCAACTGATTCCAGTCATCGCCGAACAGGCGGATCACTACTGGCCGCGGCGAGCCGGTCAGGTCTCCAATCAGATCCTGCATCGGCTGTGGCGTATCGAGGATTTCGAAGCCAGGCACGTCGTGCTGGATCCGCGTGACGATCCTGTCCATCAGGGCCGACTGACCCTTCGGACTCTTGAGTCGCACGAAGAAATCGCCCTCGTTGGCTTCGGTCAGGCCACCGCCAAGCTGCGCGCCGGTGCGGCGTGACCAGGTATCGACGCCCGGCGTCGTGGCCATGATGTGCTCGACCTGGGCGATCAGGCGGTTGCTTTCGGTCAGCGACGTGCCGGGGGCCGTACGGTAGTCGAGCACGAAGCCACCTTCCTGCATTTCGGGCATGAAGCCGCTCGGTACCTTGAGGAAGCCGAGTGTGCCGATCAGCAGCAGCGGCAGCACCCCGACCAACAGCAGCAGCGGCCTCGCGGTCAGGCGTCCCATCAAGCGGCGGTAGCTTGCCTGCACTGCGTGGGTGATGCGGCCGCCATGCTCGATCATGGCGTCCTTGTCGCTGAGCAGGTGGTCAGCGATCAACGGCAGTGCGAGCCAGGAGAAGAAGAAGCTGATCACCAGGCTCGCGCCCATGGTCAGCGAGAGCGACTTGAAGAAAGCGCCGGTTACGCCGCCGAGGAAGGCCAGCGGCACGAATATGATCACCGTCGCGGTGGATGAGCCGGCCAATGGCTGGGTGAACTCACGCGCCGCGGCCAGCAGGGTCTGGGTTCCGTGGCCGCGGCCAGCCACCCTGCGCACCAGGTGTTCCAGCATTACGATGACGTCATCGATGATCAGGCCTACCGCCGCGGCCATTCCGCCCAGGGTCATGATGTTGAAGCTCATTCCCAGCGCGCGCAGCATCAGGCTGGTGGTCGCCAGCACTGCCGGCACCACCAGCACTGCTATTAGGGTCAGCTTCCAGTTGCGCAGGAAGCCGAACAGCACGAGGGTGGCGAAGATCACACCCAGGATGATCGCGTCGCGCACCGAGCCGGCCGAACTGACGATCAGGCCGCTCTGGTCGTACCACTGGTGGATGGTCACGTCTTTGGGCAGCTTGTCGCGGAACGTGGCCAGCGTACGCGCGATGTTCCGGCTGATCGCCACGGTGTTGCCGCCAAGCTGCTGGAACACATTGATCAGTACCGCCGGCTTGCCGTCCGCGGTCTCCGCTTCCCAGCGCGGTACAGTGGCGGTGCCGATGGTGGCAACGTCCTTCAGCTGCACGACGCCGTCGGCACCGGTCCGCAGCACCACGTGGCGGATAGCATCGACGCCGCTGTAGCGGGTGTCGGACATCAGGAGATACAGGCGGTCATCGCGGTCGAACCGGCCCACCGACTGGATCACGTTGGAGGCCGCCAACGCGTCCTGCACGTTCCTCAGGCTCAGGTGCAGGGCGGCCAGTCGCGCAGGATCCACCGTGACGCGGAATTCGGGCTGTTCGCCGCCCTGCACCTGCACGGCGCGAACGCCCTGCACGCTGGAAAGAAGCGGCAGCAGTTGGTACTGCGCGATGTTGTGCAGCACCACCGGACTCTCGGTCGGCGAGGTCAGGCTGTAGGCAACAACCGGAAACTTGGTCGGGTCCATCGGTTTGACGTGGAAGCGCGTGCCAGGCGGCAACCGCGGCAGAACCTGGTCTAGCGCGGCCTGGACTTCGAGCGCTGACTGGATGATGTCCGTGCCCCAGCTGAAGCGAAGGTCCACATCGGTCGTGCCACGACTGGAGGTCGACGCGATCGTCTGCAGGTTGCGCACACCGCGCAGCGCCTCCTCGACCGGCCGCGTGATCTCGATCGCCATCTGGTTGGCTGGACGGTCGCCGGCATCGATGCTGACCCGCACCCGTGGGAACTGGATGGCAGGAAACAGCGAGACGGACATGTTGAGGGCAGCGATGATGCCACCGACCGCCAGTACCCCCATCAGGAACAGGACTGCATTGCGATGCCGCTGCAGCCACGCGGCCAATCCACCGCCCGTCATTGTGCCGGCTCCACCGCCAGGCGGACCGCCATGCCGTCATGAAGCTCGTAGTTGCCCTGGGTGACGACGGTGTCGCCTGCGTGCAGGACGCCCGCCACGCCGATCAAACCCGCGGACTCCAGCCCGGTCGTTACCGCGACGCGATGGGCATGGCCCTGCCGGACCACGAAGAGGTAGGCCCCGCGGTCGTCACTAAGCACCGCGCTGCGCGGCACAGCCAGCGTGTGATTGGTGCTGAGCGCCAGCGTGCCGCGCATCCACGTGCCCGGCAGCAGCCCGGCGGCCGCCTTGCCGGCCAGTGCTACCACCGCGTCGACACGATGTGTGGCGGGGTCGATCGCGCTGTCGATCTGGGTGACCTTTGCATGCACCACCGCTGTGCCAAACACCGCATGTAGGGCCACCGACATGCCGGCATGCACCTGCACCGCTTCTTCAGGTTCGACGCCCAGTCGGATCCAGCGATGCTGCTGGCCGCCCAGCATCACGAGCGGCTGTCCGGGTTGCACCACCGTGCCAGGCGTCACGTCCACGCGGCTAACCGTTGCAGCCTCCGGCGCGCGCAGGACCTGCACGGCATGACCCGCGCCCTGCGTGGAGAGGGCAGAAAACGCGGCCCTCGCGCTGTCAAGTGCCTGCTGCGCCATGGCGAGATCGGCGCGGGTGGCCAGTCGTTCCTTGAACAGAGCATGGCTTTGTCGGTACTGGGCGCGCGCACTGGCCAGAGCGGCCTCGGCCTGCGTGTAGGCCATCTGCGCCTGCGGTGCATTGGTGAGGGCAAGCAGCGGCTGGCCCTTGGCCACCGACTGCCCCGCCGCGACCATCAGGCGCGCGACGATGCCGTTGCGCAAGCTCGCGACAGCATGTTGGTGGGCTGGGTCTACGTCGACCTGGCCGTACACTGTGAGTTGGTCCTGCAAGGGTGCTTGGACCACCGGGGCGACAGACACCAGCGCGCTCGGCGCGTCGTCAGCGTGGCCGACCTGCAGCCAAACGCACATCAGGGCGGCCAAGGTGGCCGTTAGCGGAAGCAGATGTTTCATCGGGGAGCGGATCCGTGGACAGGGATGGGGGCGGCGCCGGGCGGAACATGGCCAAGCAGGGCGGCGAGCGCAACCTCGCCTTGAGTCAGCGTGGCGGTAAGATCCAGCGCCTGCTGCTCGTGGGCAACTACGCTGCGCTGCACGGCCAGCCAAGCAGCGCCGGAGTAGTCACCAGCGTGAAAAGCGCGGTCGGCTTGCCGGCCGAGTTCGCGCAGTTGCGGCAGGCTACGCTCCAGCGCAGAGCGCTCGTGGGCGACCTGACGCAATTGCGCATACAGCGCCCGTGCCTCGGCATCGGCCTGGTCGAGGCGGGCTTGGTACACCGCCACCGCCTGGTCGCGCGTGGCCTGCGCGATGCGTGCCTGGGTCCGGGCTTGCCCGAAGATCGGCAAGTTCAAGCTGATGGAGAAACCGGTGGTGTCGACGCGACTGGTATCACCGGCCCGGTTCACCCCAACACTAAGCCCTGGGAACTGCGCGAGCACGGCGGCGCGGAAGTCCGCATCGGTCGCACGGGTGGCAGCGGCTAAGGCGAGCAGGTCTGGGCGGGTTCGCGGCAAGGCGCGCAGTGCCGCGTCCAACTGGGCCGGCGAGGGCAGCGCCAGCGGCCGAGGTTCGGTCAATCCGAAGCTCGCCCGCGGCGCGACGCCCAGCAGGTGGTTGAGCCCGGCCTGGGCGGCCAACTCGGCCTGCCGTGCCACGGTCAGTTGCGCCTGAGTATCGGTGAGGTCAATCAAGCTCGCCGATGCCGCGCTCAGGGTGACGTCGTGCTGCACCAAGGCGCGTTGGTAAGCGGCATCGTAGGCCTGCGCCGTGCGCAGTTGGCGCTCGAGCAGGGCGACCCGGCGGCGAGCTGTCCACAGATCCACGAAACGAGCCGCGGTCGCCTGCGCGAGGCTCCATCCCTGCCAGGCTAGCTGCAGGTCGGTGGCGGCACGGCGGGCTCGCGCGGCATCCACGCGGGCGCCGCGGGTGAGCAGCCAGCCGACGTCTTCGCTCAGGCCCAAGCTCCAACCGTGGTAGTAGCCTGGCGTGGTCGGGTGGTCGACGCTGGCGCTGAGTTGCGGGTCGGGCAACAGACCGGCGGCATGCAGTTGCAGCGTGCTCAGGCGGGCGTCGACCAGCGCGGCGCGGTAGTCCGGATCGGCACGCAAGGCCAGTGCGCTAGCCTGGGCCAGATCCAGTTGGGCAAGCGACCGGCCGGCCTTGTCGGTCGGCGCCGGTGCCCAGTGCGGCCCGGTCGGGAGGGCGCGCGGCCGGTAGGCGACGCAGCCTGCCAGCAGCGTGAGCACAGCCATGGCGGCGATGCGCGCGGGAAGAGCGGCTTTCGAAATCACATCGTTTCCTTCGCGGGAAAATCCAGTTGCACGCGCAGGCCGGGGCCCGCGTCACCGAGTTCGAGCGCGATCCCGTGCAGGTCGGCTACCGCGGCCACCAGCGCCAAGCCCAGCCCGCTGCCCGGGGTGCTGCGCGCCGCGTCCAGACGTACGAAGCGCCCGAGCACGTGGTCGCGTGCCTCGACGGGAATGCCCGGACCAGCATCGGCGACGCTCGCGCGGCAGCCGGCGCCGAACGCTGCCAGGCCGAGTTCGACGGGCGTACCGGCGGGCGTGTGGCGCAGCGCGTTCTCGATCAGGTTGGCGAACATCTGTGTTAACAGGGCGCGGTCACCATGGACACGCAGGTCCGGCGCGATGCACGTGCGCAGCACGCGACCCTGGTCCTCGAAGACGGGCGCGAAGTCGCCGGCGAGGCTGACCAACAGCGCCGACAGGTCGAGCGCTGCGAATCCAGCGCGGCGCTGGCGGCTCTCGATCTGCGCGATACGCAGCAGGGCGGCGAAGGTGGCCAGCACGCCGTCCACGTCGGTCAACGCACGCTCGATCGCGGTACGGAAATCGTCGGCGCTTGCCGCATTGCGACTGGCGGCCTCCAGGCGTTGGCGCAGGTGAGCCAGTGGCGTGCGCAGGTCGTGGGCAATGTCGTTGGATACCTGGCGCATGCCTTCCATCAGCGTTTGGATGCGCTCCAGCATCGCGTTAAGCGATTGCGCGAGGCGGTCAAACTCGTCGCCGCGCGCGCTCAGCGCGACCCGCGCACCCAGTTCGCCGCCGGCGATGCGCGCAGCGGCCGTGGCCACCGCCTCAATCCGACGTAGATAGCTGCGAGCCGCGACCACACCACCGAGGAGCGCGAGCAGCACCGCTGCACTGCCCGCCCACATAAAAGCTCCCTGCAACAGGTCGTCGAGTTTGTCCGTACTCTGCCGATCACGCGCCACCGCCAACATCTGGCCGTTGCTAAACCGTGTTGCCTGTACCAGCACGCGGCGGTGGTGATCGCTGCCATCGCGCCATGGCAGCAATAGCTTCTGGGTGCGCCAGCCCGGGCCGGCCGGCGCCTCGACCATGTCACCAGCCAGACGGCGACCGTCGGATCCGAACAGGCCATAAAAAAACGGGCCGTGTGGCATCTGCACCACCGCCTCGTTGACTGCACCTATCAGCGCGATGCCTGGCGAGGCAAGTATCTCCGCGGACTCGTCGTTGATCGCGTGACGCACTTGCGACTCAACATAGCCACGGACCGACCACCAGGTCACCGTAAACAGCGCCAGCGCGACCAGCGCGAACAAGCCAGCCTGTATCGCTGCGAGCCGAAACGCCGAGCTACGCAACAGGCGTCCGGCAACGCCCGTCCTGAGGCCGGGCGGCGTCATTAGCGTTCAGCCTCGAGGCACAGCATGTAGCCGGCACCGCGGACAGTGCAGAGTAGCTCGCCGCTCTCGAAGCCACGGTCGATCTTCCCACGCAGTCGACTGATATGAGTCTCCACAACGCTGGTCTGTGGATCAAAGTGATACTCCCACACCTTTTCCAGGAGCATGGTTCGCGTGACGACTTCGCCAGCATGGCGCATCAGGTATTCGAGCAAGCGGAACTCGCGGGGCTGCAGCTCGATCGACTGTCCGGCGCGTCGGACTTCGCGCCGGAGCAAATCCATTTCCAAGTCCGCCACACGAAGCTGGGTAGTCGCCGTCTCTGACAGCGGCGGACGCCGACCGAGTGCACCGATGCGAGCGGCCAATTCAGCGAAGGCGAACGGCTTGGCCAGGTAATCGTCGGCTCCTGCTTCGAAGCCCTCAACACGTGCGTCGACCTCGCCCAGTGCCGTGAGCATCAGCACGGGCGTGTTGGCCCGGGCTGCGCGCAACGCGCGGAGCAAGCTCAATCCGTCGAGTTTCGGCAGCATGCGGTCTACCACCAGTACGTCGTAGTGCCCTTCGCTTGCATGGAAAAGCCCCTGACATCCATCAGTTGCCTGGTCTACCACGTGACCAAGCTCGCCCAAGCCGCGTGCGACGTAATTGCGGGTCTCGGCATCGTCTTCGACTAGGAGAATCTTCATTCGGCGGCAGGCAATAGCGTGATGATGGCAAATGCAACCCGAGAGATTACAAACGGAAGGATTTCGGTCAGTCGGCTTCGCTGACCGGTGCGTCGCTTACCGCACCGGAGTTCGGATTGACTTCGAGGTTTGCCATGGAACCGTTCGTGCGTATCACGTCGATATCGTAATACGCCATCGTGCCGTGACCGTGGGGGCCAGCCTTTAGCGCGGCCGAGGCCCGCGCGTTGCGCCGCAACACCAACATGTAAGCCCTGCACATCCTCTCCATGCGCCGGGCTCATGCCGAGCCACGCTCCACTCGACGGATTGATTCGGGCCAGCATCGGCTTGCCGCGCACATTGAGCGGCACTTCGTACCAAGTACCGCTTGTCGACACTTCCAGACCCATGTCAAAGGCCCTGCCACCAAACTTGGCCTCAGCCCTCGATACTGCTCCCACAGGGGAAGTCGTCGCACGGTGTACTGAGTCGACCTCGGCCTTTTCGCTAACATCGGCATGCGCGATGTTCATGCCGCCGACCGCCCATGCGAGCAGCACAGCAAGGAACGTCGACTGAAACGTGCGGGGTTTGAACTTCATACCTGCGTAACCCATCGCCTGGGGAGTTCAAGCCTGACAGAGCATAGTTTGTAGGCGCCTTGTCGGAACCTTACGAACGCGTAAACACATCACGCCCGACCAGCATCCGCTCCCCGCAACCCGACCAATCTCACCGACTCAGCCACAGATAGCCCCGGGAACACACACTACTCAAAAGGACGCTTCCATGTCGCCGCATCGCTTACAGCGTTGTGTGCGCTGACCCAGCGTGAACCCACCGCGAACAGTGCAAAGCTATCCGGCACCGATATCCGCCAGCCAAGCGCTTCTGCTTGTCACCGAGGATAGCTGGGGTTGATGTGTAGCTTCGAGCGAAACGTCGGCGATCATGGCCTCGCCGCTGTTGGTACTGGTAGCTGTATTTCTGGGGCTGTGGATTACCGGCATCGAGCTCAAGATCTCCACGATGACGGGCATGACGATGATCGCGGGCATCGTCACCGAGATCGCGATCTTCTACTTCTCCGAACTGACCGAGGCGCACCGGCGGATGCCGCTGCACGAGTCGATGCAGCACGCCGGCCATCACCGCATGCGGCCGATCCTGATGTCGACCCTGGCTGCCATCCTCAGCCCGCTTCCGCTGACGCTGGCGATCGGCCAGGGCTCGCAGACGCAGCAGCCGCGGGCGGTGGCGATCATCTCCGGCATGGAGGTGCGGATGTTGCTTGTGATGCCGGTGATCTACGCCACGCTGGGCAAGTCGCGGCAAGCCCCACCGTCCGACGACACGGCGCCCGCTGGCGCCCGCTGGCGATCGCTGAAGCTCGCCACGCCATCGGCGCATCGCGCCCTCTCCTCCAGGAGAGGGCGCGATGCGTTGGCGTGCTTTATCGCCGCGACATGCCCGGCGCGCCAGCATTACGGAGCCGGACTCGGGCCGAACTTTGGCTTTGCTTAGCGGTGCCGCAAGGGCGGCCTAAGTGCCGCGGCGTAGCGTAGCGACATCGCCGTGCGATGCGCGCATCGCGCGGCGATTCACACCCAACCCCAAGGAGCAAATCATGCGCAAGTCCATCGTCCTCGCCCTGCCGCTCGCCCTGTGCGGGCTCGCGTTCGCCGCACAGGCGCAAACCCCGGCCAAGCTGGCTGCGCAAGCCAAGATCAGCATGACCCAGGCGCGCGGAATCGCGCTGCACGCCGTCCCCGGCAAGATCGTCAAGCAGGAGCTGGAAAAGGAGTCCGGCGGCAGCGGGCTACGCTACTCGTTCGACATCAAGGCCGGCAAGGACACGCGCGAAGTGGGCGTGGACGCCGTGACCGGCAAGCTGCTGGAGAACTCGCTGGACAACAACGACGCGGATTGAGCGATGGCCGGGCACCGCACAAGGCGGTGCCCGGCGGCAAGCCGGCCCGGCGCACCCGCA
>DAIDKO010000010.1 GCA_027450005.1 Rhodanobacter sp.
CGTGTTCGTCGACCACGGGCTGCTGCGCCAGGACGAGGGCCGCATGGTCATGGACATGTTCGCCGGGCGCCTGCACGCCAGGGTGGTGCATGTGGACGCCAGCGAGCAGTTCCTGCGGGCGCTGGCGGGGGTGTCGGATCCCGAGCACAAGCGCCGCATCATCGGGCGTGAATTCGTCGAGGTGTTCCAGCGCGAGGCGCGCAAACTCGAGCGCGCGCGCTGGCTCGCGCAGGGCACCATCTACCCCGACGTGATCGAGTCCGGCGGCGCCAAGACCAAGAAGGCCAGCACCATCAAGAGCCATCACAACGTGGGCGGGCTCCCCGAGACCCTGGGCCTGAAGCTGCTGGAGCCCCTGCGCGAACTGTTCAAGGACGAGGTGCGCGAGCTGGGCAAGGCCCTGGGCCTGCCGGCCGAGATGGTCGACCGCCACCCCTTCCCGGGGCCGGGCCTGGGGGTGCGCATCCTGGGCGAGGTCAAGCGCGAGTATGCCGAGCTGCTGCGAAGGGCGGACGCGATTTTCATCGAGGAACTGCGCGGCACGCGCGACGCCGCCAGCGGCAGGACCTGGTACGAGCTGACCTCGCAGGCCTTCGCGGTGTTCCTGCCGGTCAAGAGCGTGGGGGTGATGGGCGACGGGCGCACCTACGACTACGTGGTGGCGCTGCGCGCGGTCAACACCAGCGACTTCATGACGGCCGACTGGGCCGAGCTTCCCTACGCGCTGCTCAAGCGCGCCTCCAGCCGCATCATCAACGAGGTGCGGGGCATCAACCGCGTGACCTACGACATCTCCTCCAAGCCCCCGGCGACCATCGAGTGGGAGTGAATTTACGTCCTTCGAGGACGATCGCCAGCTATCGAAAAATCGCCGTAACGTGTTGATCGAGAAAGAAATACGTCGCGGAAGCTATCGGTGGCTAGCGCCGGCCCGCAGAAAAGTTGGCGGTAGAGCTGACGGTAAAAATCGAGGCCGGATTAAGACGCTCTCGTTCACTATTCAGACTTTTACCGTCTTTGACGGTAAAAGCCTTCTCGGGAATGCTTGTTTTATGCGGCTTTCCGGGCATCAGCGGGTCTCCAGGTCCTTGACGGTAAAGCCTGACGGCAAAGCCGTCACAAGCCGGAGGAAACCTCGATGCTTATTGACGCCGCACTACGAAATCTGAAGCCTAAGTCCAAGATTTATAAGGCTTCTGACCGGGACGGGATGTACGTGACGGTATCGCCCAGCGGTACTGTCACCTTCCGCTACGACTACCGCCTCAACGGACGCCGTGAGACGCTGACCCTCGGGCGCTACGGCCCTGGGGGCATCTCAATGGCGATGATGGCAAGAGCGAACTGATCCAGGCCACCTGGGATGAGGTTGATTTCGAGAGCAAGACCTGGACGATCCCGACGCAGCGGATGAAGGGGCGCAACCCGCACGTGGTCTATCTGTCGCGCCAGGCGCTCGACATCTTCGTGACGCTGCACGCCACCAGGCATTGAGCGCGGTGTCCTAAAACAGCGGCAAGGTTGTCACTTGACAACCTTGCAGATCATCCTCATACTGGAGACCGCTGATGGCTCGTTCCCCTCATCCGAAGAAAGAGGTCGAGGAAGCTCTCAGGTATGCCGAAGGGCAAGGCTGGCGCATCGAACTCGGCGGCAGCCACGCCTGGGGGCGGATTTATTGCCCGTACAACGACGAGGAATGCCGCTGCGGGGAGTTCTGCATCACTAGCGTATGGAGCACACCGAAGAACCCCGGCAACCACGCACGCGCCCTGCGGCGCGTCGTGGACAACTGCACCACGCACCGCAAGCAGCGCGAGGCCGACGGCGATGCCAAGGAGTAGCGCGATGGAATACACGTTCACCCTGAAGTACCAGCTCGCCGACGACGACCGCGATGCGGATGCGTTGGTCGAGCGCCTGGGCGAAGCCGGCTGCGACGATGCCTTGGTCGGCATCGGGCAGCCGGGGCGCCTGGCGCTGGAGTTCACCCGCGAAGCGGCCGACGCCGGTGCCGCCGTGCGCAGCGCATTGGCGGACGTTCGCCGCGCGGCGCCGTCGGCCAAGCTGATCGAGGTGGCACCGGATTTGGTCGGCCTGACCGACGTGGCCGAGATCGTGGGCGTGTCGCGGCAGAACATGCGCAAGCTGATGCTGGCCCATCCGGGCAGCTTTCCGGCGCCGGTGCATGAGGGCAGTGCGTCGATCTGGCACTTGGCGGACGTGCTGGCCTGGTTGCAGGCCAAGGGCAGCTATGCGCTGGCCAAGGATGTGCTGGACGTGGCGCGGGTGGCCTTGCAGGTCAACGTAGCGAAGGAAAGCCAGCGCTTGCCGCGCTCGGCGTCCAAGGAACTGCAAGCCTTGGTTGGATGAGCGCCGTTGCCCGGCGTCATTCCGCACTTGAACCCGCCCGAACAGGGCGGGTTTTCCGTTGGTGCACACGTCCTTTTCGAGCAGGTGGGCGGGGCGGCCGGTTTCCGCCCGCCCGTATTCCAGCGCCTCGCGTTGGTCTTCTTGGCTCAGGTCGAAGAAATACTCAGCCACGCGCGGCTTCCTCGCCGATGGCTCGTGCCATCCAGCCGGGCAGCGTCGCGCGTACTGAGGCCAGCGCCTGCCACTCGGAGCGGGGAAGGGTGCGGCGCAGCGATGCGAGCGAGGGGCCGGCGTGCGTCGGGCCGATCCAAGCCAGCGCGCGCACGGCCTCGCCGGCGGGTCGCGCGCCCAGCGCCAGCATCCAGCGCGGCGCGTGCTTTACCAGCACTTCCGAACGGCCGAGCTTGAGCTTGCGGGTGCGGCCGGATGTCAGATAGACCTCGCGGATGGGTACTTGCTGCGTCAGGCCCAAGGCATTGGCCGCGCTGGCACCGTGCGGCACGACGATTTCGCCGCTTTGCTCGGCCAGTGCCTGGACGACCTTCTCGGGTGCGGGAGCGCGCGAGCCGAAGCGGCTGGAAACCGGGGCAGAGTAGACGCCCCGCGCCACGCGGAGCAGCTTGCCGGCCTGTGCCAGTCGGGAGAACGCCTGATCCACCGCCGACCGGCTTCCCAGGTGCAGAAACTCCTTGGGCGACAGCACGCCCCCCTCAGGAAGCGAATGGGCTTGTTGCAGGATGGTTTCGGGCAGCGTATTCACGGGGCACCTCTCGGACAGAGAAATGATGCACCAGTTTCTGACATCCTGGCCCGCCTTGTGGCAGACCGACCTCAGCAACGGCCATGATTCGCTGGCCGCGCAAACCCTCGAGTGAACGTCAGAGACCCAGCTCCAGCAATGCCTGGCGCATCACCGTCGGATCGGCGTCCAGCCCGGTCCAGTGGCGGATGCCGATCACGCCCTGGTTGACCAGCATGCCCAGGCCGTCGGCGGTCCTGCAGCCGCGCGCCGTGGCGGCGCGCAGCAGGCGGGTCAGCGGCGGGTTGTGGATGCCGTCGGCCACCACCATGTGTGGCTGCAGGGAATCGGGGTCGATGTCGGGCATGGCCTCGACGTCCGGGTAGAGCCCCACCGAGCTCGCGTGCACCACCAGCCCGGTCTCCGGGTGGATGCGGAAGTTTGCGCTCCAGGGCAGGAAACGGGCCCGGGCCGGTGTGCGGGCATTCAACAGCGCCACCAGCGCCTCGCCGCGTTCGCGGCCGCGGTTGACGACATCGATGCGGGGCACGCCGGCCAGGGCCAGTTCGACCGCGACCGCCCGGGCCGCGCCCCCGGCGCCGAACACGACCGCGTCCTGGCCGGCCGGCTCGCACACCGCGCGCAGCGCCCGCACGAAACCCTGTCCGTCGGTGTTTTCGCCGATCAGCCGGTCGCCACGCCGCACGATGGTGTTGACCGCGCCGATGATCCGGGCCGACTCGCCTAGCTCGTCGAGGTGTTCGATCACCGCGACCTTGTGCGGAATCGAGCAATTGAAGCCGCGCCAGCCCATGGCCCGCGCGCCGCGCACGGCCTCGCCCAGGTGCTCGGGGCGGACCTCGCAGTTGAGGTAACGCCAGTTCAGCCCGAGCTGCCGGTAGGCCGCCTCGACCATCACCACCGTGGGGTTCTCGGCCGCGGGCATGGCGAAGGAGCCGGTCAGGGGCTGCAGGAAATCGTGGGGCATGGGGCTTCGTGGGTCGGGGTTGGGGCGATTCGGCTCAGGCCCAGGCGCGTGCCAGGCGGTCGCCGACACGAAGCGCCTGCGCCGCCACGGTCAACGCGGGGTTCAGCGCGGCCGAGGAGGGGAAGAAACTGGCGTCCACCACGTGCAGGTTCGGGTGGTCGTGGGCGCGGCACCAGGGATCGAGCGCGGAACTCGCGGGGTCCAGGCCCATGCGCACCGTGCCGCACTGGTGCGAAGGGCTCTCGACGCCGAAGGAGTGGACCAGCACCGCCTTGGCGCCGAGGCTGCGCCAGAGGTCGCGGGTACGCGCCACGAAACGCCGGTGGGCGGCCAGGTTGGTGGGTCGCCAGGCCAGCTCGACGCGGTCATCGGGCAGAGGGCGTACCGTGCTGTCGGAATGCGGCAGGTCCTCGGACATCACCAGCATGTCCACGCTGTGGGCACCCAGCCAGCGTCCGACGGGGCGCGGCATCCAGGGCTTGGCGGAGCGCACCATGGGCTCCCGGATGTTGCCCAGCATCTGCAGGTTGCCCAGTGGCGTGGGGTCGTCGGCGGTACCGAAATAGTGGTCGTTGAGGCTCAGCGTCTTGGTGAATCGGGTGTCGTTGACCTGGCCTGGAAACAGGGCCATCAAGCCCGTCATGTGGTGGTTCATGTAATGCCTGCCGACACAGCCCGAGCGGTTGGCCAGCCCGCGTGGGTGGTGGCTGTTGGCCGAGCGCTGCAGCAGCAGGGCCGAGTGGATCGCCCCGGCGCTCAGCACGAACTGCGGCGCCCGGATGGTGAAGGTCTCGCCCTGGCGCCGCACCTCGACGCCCACGATGTCGCGCCCGCGCTCATCGGTCAGCAGGCGCAGTGCCCGGGTCTCGGGCCAGATCACCACCCCGGGGTGGCGCAGTGCCGGCCCCAGCAGGCGGGTCTCGGCATCGCCCTTGGCGCCGTGGCGGCAGGCGAAGGCGTCGCAGCTGCCGCAGCGCACGCAGCTGCCGCCCGCATGCAGGTCCACGGCCGAAGGCAGGTGGAAGGGGTGCAGCCCCAGGCCGGCCATGCGCTCGGCCAGGCTTGCGATGACCGGTTCGTGGGGAATCGGCGGGTGCGGGTAGGGGCCGGATCGCCAGGGTTCGGTCGGGTCGTCTCCGGCGCGACCGTGCACCCCGAACAGCTGTTCGGCCAGGCCGTACCAGGGCTCCAGCTCGGCATAGCCGAAAGGCCAGGCCGGGGACAGGCCGTCGGCGTGCTCGGTGGCGGCGAAGTCGCGCTCGCGCAGACGGAACATCGCCGTGCCGTAGAACTTGGTATGCCCGCCGACAAAATAGAACTGACCGGGCTGGAAGCGCTGCCCCTCGGCCGTCTGCCAGTCTTCCCGGGAGTGGTAGCGGCGCTGCACGAACACCGCCTCGGCGTCCGAGTTCTGGGGCTCCACCGGCAGGCGCGGGCCGCGTTCGAGCATGAGCACCCGACGTCCGCCGCGGGCCAGTTGCAGCGCCACCGCGCTGCCGCCGACCCCGGATCCGATGATGACGACGTCTGGCGAGATCCTGTCCGAGGGCATGGTGCGGTGCTGGCGGAGGTGCGGGTCCTGAGGGGCATGATCATGGCCTGCGGGAGCCGTTCCGGCTGTCATTCGCGCGGCATGTTCTTGTACGATCACCGCATCTTGCTTGTCCGGCGATGCGCGTGGAGGGTGCCTGGATGCGTCCCTGGCTGGAAACCGTCGTGATGCCCGCGGACCGCTCCTGGCTGCTGTTCGACCGCCAGCTGCCGGATTTTCCCTTCAACTGGCACCACCACCCCGAGTTCGAGCTGACCCTGACCCTGGGCAGCGCCGGCATGCGTTTCGTCGGCGACCACGTCGAGTGCTACGAGGACGGGGATCTCGTGCTGGTCGGCCCCAACCTGCCACATGCCTGGCAGTCCAGCCACACGGTCGGCGCTTCGCTGCATCGGGCGCTGGTGTGCTGGTTCACCGCGGCCTGGATCGATGCGCTGGTGGCCGGGTCCCCCGAGCTGCGGCCTCTGCGCCGCCTGCTCGGCGCCTCGCGCCGCGGCCTGGTGTTCGGCCCCGCGGCGCGCGAGCAGGCGGCCCGGCAGTTGCGCGCGCTGGTCGGGGCGAGCCCGGCGCGCCAGTGGCTGGGCCTGATCGAGGTCCTGCTGACCCTGAGCGCCGATCCCGACATGGCCCCGCTGGCCAGTGGGGGCATCGCCCCCGAGGGCCATGCGCGGGAGCGCGACCGGCTGGCGGCGGTGATGGACTGGCTCAACACCCGCTACGTGGAGCCCGTGGACATGGCCCGCCTGGCCGCGCTGGCCCATGTGAGCACCAG
>DAIDKO010000011.1 GCA_027450005.1 Rhodanobacter sp.
ATGCCGATGCGCACGGCGGCCGCATAGGACAGGTCGATGATGCGGTTCTCGTGGAACGGCCCGCGGTCGTTGACACGCACGATCACGCTCTTGCCGTTGGACAGGTTGGTCACCCGCGCATAGCTGGGCAAGGGCAGCACCTTGCTCGCGGCGGTGAACTTGTACATGTCGTAGTTCTCAAGGCTGGAGGTCTTGTAGCCGTCGAACTTGTTGCCGTAGAACGAAGCGATGCCGCGCTCGTCGTAGCCGCGTGCCGTGGGCAGCACGCGGTAGGTCTGGCCCAGCACGGTGTAGGGCGACTTGTTACCGTACAGGGAACGCGGCTCGGCCTTCGGCACCGGCTCGGGCATCGTGTAGATGTACGAAGGCGGCGTGCCAGCGGGAGAGCTGTCGCTGCGGTCGCTGTAGCGTTCGTCCTGCGGCAGGCCGGTGTCGTCGCCGTGGTGGAACCAGCCGCGATGGGCGGCGTGCGGCGCCGCACCGGCACCGGCACCGGCACCGGCACCGGCGGCGGGCGGCCGCGGCCGTGCCGCGTGACGGCCGCCGCAGGCGGCCAGCGCCAGCACCGCCGCCAGCAAGGGCAGGCCGCGCCAGGTCCTCACGGGGCGTTGCCCGCGCTGTCCGCATCGCGCACGCCGTCCATGATTGCCTGCGCCAGCTGGTACACCGCCATCGCGTACATGGGGCTGCGGTTGTAGGTGGTGATCACCCGGAAGTTATTGAAGGTGAACCACTGTTGCGGCCCGCTTGATCCATCCAGCGTCAGCAGGCTGGTCGGCTCGCCCGGATTCAGGTGGCGGAACGGTGCGTAGCCCCAGGCCTCCAACTGCTCCAGCGGCCATTGCGGCCGGGCCTGCCAGGTCAGCGGCTTGGCTGCGCCGTCCGGCTGCGCGCGTGCCGCCACTGGGCCGCCGGCGACCCAGCCGTGCTTCGCGAAGTAGTTCGCCACGCTGGCCAGGATGTCGGGCAGCGAATGCATCAGGTCGATGCGGCCATCGCCGTCGCCGTCCACTGCGTAGTCGCGGATGCTGTCGGGCATGAACTGGCCCCAGCCCTGCGCACCGGCATAGGAACCGGTAAGCGTGTCGAGCGGCCCGGCAAGCTGGTTGTCCGGCAGCTCCAGCAGGGTCTTCAGCTGCTGGCGGAAATACCGCGCGCGCGGCGGGTAGTGAAAGCCCAGCGTGACCAGCGCGTCGAGCACCTTGTAGTTGCCGGTGATGCGCCCGTAGAACGTCTCCACGCCAACGATGGCCACGATGTACTGCGGCGCGACGCCGTACTGCTTGCCGATGCGCTCCAGCAGGACACGGTGCTGGCGGTAGAACGCCACGCCGTCGTCGATGCGCTTGTCGGTCAGGAAGATCGGGCGGTAGGCGCTCCACGGCTTCGATTCGGCCGGGCGGTTCATTGCATCGATGATGCTTTGCTGGACCCGCGCCTTGTCGAGCAACGCGTTCAGCCCGGCCGGATCCTTGCCGGTGTCGCGTGCCACTTCCCGCACCAGCGCGGCCTGACCGGGATGCGTTTCCGCCAACACCGGGAACGACGCGACGAAAACCAGCAGGGCGAGCAGAAACAGGCTGCGCAAACGGTGCGACACAGCGGGTACGGGCATGGTTGATCGGCTTGGCAACGACTGCGCCGAAGCGTAGCACGCACTTCGATTCCTGAATTCGTGGCGATTGCACTTGATCGCGAGGATCAAACAGGCGGCCACGCATGGCCGCCCTCTTCCATTTCAGTCGTGCCGCTTGCGGTGGGCGTGGATCGACATCAGCATGCCGAAGCCCACCAACAGGGTCACCGCCGAGGTGCCGCCGTAGCTCACCATCGGCATCGGCACGCCCACCACCGGCAGCATGCCGGCCACCATGCCGCCGTTGACGAACACATAGACGAACAGGCTCATGCCGATCGCGCCGGCGAGCAGCCGCGAATAGGTCTCGCGCGCCTCCATCGCAATCCACAGGCAACGGCCGATGATGCAGGCGTACAGCAGCATCATCAGGCACACGCCGACCAGGCCGAACTCCTCCGAGAACACCGCGAAGATGAAGTCGGTGGTGTGCTCGGGCAGGAAATCCAACCGTGACTGCGAGCTGTGCATCCAGCCCTTGCCGAGCACGCCGCCGGAACCCACCGCGATCTGCGACTGGATGATGTGCCAGCCGTTGCCCAGCGGATCGGACTCCGGATTGAGCATGGTGAGGATGCGCCCGCGCTGATACTGGTGCATGAAGTGCCAGGCGATCGGCGCCATGCCGGCGGCGCCCATCAGCAACACGCCGATACGCCACCACGCCATGCCCGAAAGGAACAACGCGAAGGCGCCGGCCGCCGCCACCAGCAGTGCAGTACCGAGATCCGGCTGCTTGGCGATCAGCACGGCCGGAATGGCGATCAGCACGCACACCGCGGCGATGTCCTTCCAGCTCGGCGGCAGCTGGCGCGGATGCAGGTACCACGCCACCATCATCGGCATGGTGAGCTTGACCAGTTCGGAGGGCTGGAAGCGCATCACGCCCAGGTTGAGCCAGCGGTCCGCACCGCGGCCTTCGCCCAGAACAGCCACCACCATCAGCAGCAGAGTGCTGCCAGCGTACAGCCATGGGGTCCAGTTGCGCAGCGTCGCGGGCGGAATGCGCGAGATCAGCATCATCAACGCGAAACCCAGCACGAAGCGCGCAGCCTGCCCACCGACCATGCCCATGCCGCCGTCGGCCGCCGTGTACAGGGTGCACAGACCGGCAGCCGCCAGCAGCACCAGCCCGGCGGCCAGCGGCAGGTCGATCCGCGGCCGGGACAGCACGCGGCGCAGCAGGCGCAGCAGCCGTACCTGCAGCATCTCGATCATGGCGGCCTCTCCTGCGAGGCCGCCGCGGCAGGCTGGTCCGGCGATACCTCATGCGGCGCCTGCGGTGGCGTCGTCGACAACGTCGCCGATTCGCCCTGTACCGCGTCGGATACAGGCGGCCCGCCTTCCGGCAGCGGCGTGTCGGGGGGCGCGTTCGGCTGGGTGGCCAGCCACGCGTCGAGGATCTTGCGTGCGATCGGGCCGGCCGAGGAGGCGCCCCAGGCGCCACGCTCCAGCAGCACCGCCACCGCGATGCGCGGCTCCTCCGCCGGCGTAAACATCTCGAACCATGCGCGGTGGCGGCTGGCCAGGTAGGCGAGGTTGGTGTCGTTGTTGTAGGCGTCGGTGTGGCGCGAGTAGCGCTCAGCGGTGCCGCTCTTGCCAGCGATGGTGTAGGGAAAGCCCTTGCCCAGCCCGTAGCCGGTGCCGCGCGGATCGTTCACCACCATTTCCATGCCTTCGACCACGGCCTGCCACGCGGAGGGTTCGCTGACCAGCGATGGCCCCTGCGGCGGATCGGGGAACAGCTTCCTGGGCGCCCCCACCCCGGCCTGCGTGGCCATCACCAGTCGCGGCGCATGCGGCACCCCGTGACCGGCCAGCGTCGCCAATGCGTGCGCAAGCTGCAACGGCGTCACTGCCCAGTAGCCCTGGCCGATGCCGGCGATCATCGTTTCGCCGGGGTACCACGGCTTTCTGAAATGTTTGGCCTTCCATGCGCTCGACGGCAGCACGCCGCTGGCCTCGTTGTCGAGATCGATGCCGGTGGGCTTGCCGAAGCCGAACTTGCTCATCCACGCGCTGAAGCGGTCGATGCCCATGTCCACCGCCAGCTTGTAGAAATAGGTGTTCACCGACCACATGATGGCCATGCGCAGGTTGACCGTGCCGAAGCCGCCGCGGCGGTCGTCGCGGCGGCAGAACGTGGTACCCGGCAGGCACCACGTGCCGGTGGAAAGCACGGTGTCCGCCGGCGTGCGCAGGCCCAGCTCCAGTCCGCCCAAGGCCAGGTAGGGCTTCACCGTGGAACCGGGCGGATACACCCCGCGCAGCGCGCGGTTGAGCAGCGGCTTGTCCGGCGCGCTGGTCAGCGCGTTGTAGTCGGCATGGCTGATGCCGTCCACGAACAGGTTGGGATCGAAGGTCGGCTCGCTGACCATCGCCAGCACCTGGCCGTTGCGCGGATCGATGGCCACTGCCGCACCGGGCTGGCCACCCAGCGCCTTCTCGGCGGCCTTCTGGATGCGCGCGTCGATACTCAGGTAGATGTTCTTGCCGGGCGTGGCCGGGTGCGTCTGCAGCACGCGCTGGGTCCGGCCGTCGGCGTTCACCTCGACCAGCTCGTAGCCCGGCGTGCCGTGCAGCACGTCCTCGTAGGAACGCTCGATTCCGGTGCGCCCCACGTGGGTGGTGCCCTTGTAGCGCGCGGGGTCGAGGTGCTCGAGGTCGTCGGCGTCGATGCGCGAGACATAGCCGATCACGTGCGCGAATAGTCCTCCCGTCGGATAGCGGCGGTTGAGGTAGGGCACCACGTCCACCCCGGGGAAGCGCCAGCGGTTCACCGCGAAGCGGTCGATCTCGTCCTCGGTGAGGCGCATCTTCAACGGCACGCTTTCGAAGCGGCGACTCTGCTTCAGCTGCTTGTGGAACGCGTCGAGGTCATCCTGGCTGAGCGGGATCACCTTCTCCAGCCGCGTCAGCATCGCCTTCATGTCCGTCACCTGCTCGGGCACCACTTCGAGCCGGAACGCAGGCACGTTGTTGGCCAGCAGCACGCCGTTGCGGTCGTAGATCAGCCCCCGCGCCGGGGGAATCGGGATCGGTTTGACGCGGTTGTTCTCCGAGCGCGTGGCGAACTCGTCGTAGCGCGTCACCTGCAGGGTTACGTAGCGCCCAATCAGGCCGAGCAGGCCGAGCAGGATCAGCGCGAAGCCCGCCAGCGCGCGGCGGCGGAACAGCTCGCCTTCGCTGCGTGAATCCTTGATCGTGCGGCGCGGCTTCATGTCACTGCAGGCGCAGACGCATGCGCAGGTCGTCCAGCAGCAGGAACAGGAACGGCCACAATGCGGCGCCCGTGAACGGGGCGAACCACCAGCTCGCCGACGGCATCGGCGCGCCGGACAGCAACCGCACCAGCAACAACAGGATGCGATCGTTCAACAGCAAGGCAAGCACCGCGAGCATCTGCTGCCCCATCGTGAAGAAGCGCAGCCGGGAGCGGAACCGCAGCACGATGAACACCATCGCACACAGCCGCAGCGCCTGCTCGCCTAGCAGCACGCCGTCGAACAGGTCGATGCCCAGGCCAA
>DAIDKO010000012.1 GCA_027450005.1 Rhodanobacter sp.
CGCTCCCATCGGCGCAGTGTCTGCGCCGAGACGCCAAGCGCTTCAGCGGCTTCATGGATCGGGACGAGCTTTCGAGACATGCTCAAATTGTATATGATCGCGCAACTATGCGCACGTACCTATTGAGCAGTTAGAAACCCCGGCTACTAGCCGGCGACGCGCTTCACCGCATCGACCACGTTCGACACTGTGATGCCGAAGTAGTCGAACAACTGCTCGGCCGGCGCGGAGGCGCCGAAGGTGCTCATGCCGATCACTTCGCCGTCGAGGCCCACGTACTTGCGCCAGTAGTCGGTAATGCCGGCCTCTATCGCCACGCGCGAGCGGCACCAGCCAGGCAGCACACCCTCGCGGTATTCCAGCGGCTGGGCATCAAAGGTCTCGGTGCACGGCATCGACACCACGCGTACCGGCAGGCCCTGCTGCGCCAGCGTGCGCATCGCCTCCATCGCCAGCTCTACTTCAGAGCCAGTGGCGATTAGGATGGCCTTGAACTTGGTGTCGACCGGATCGGACAACACATAGGCACCACGCGCGATGTCTGCCACCTGCTGCGCGCTGCGCTGCTGGTGCTTGAGCGTCTGGCGCGAGAACACCAGGCACGACGGGCCCTCGCGGCGCTCGATCGCCGCCTTCCACGACACCGCCGATTCCACCGCGTCGCACGGGCGCCACAGGCGATTATTCGGGATGAGGCGCAGACTGGCCAGGTGCTCCACCGGCTGGTGGGTCGGACCGTCCTCGCCCAGGCCGATGGAGTCGTGCGTGTAGACGTGGATGGAATGAGCGGGAATCAGCGCGCTCATGCGCACCGCGTTGCGCGCATAGTCGGAGAACACCAGGAAGGTGGCGTCGTAGGGGATGAAACCGCCGTGCAGCGAGATGCCGTTACCTATCGCGGTCATGCCAAACTCGCGCACGCCGGAATGGACATAGTTGGCCTTGGGGCTGGCCTCGGTGACGCTCACGGAGCCCTTCCACAGCGTGAGGTTGGAACCGGCCAGATCGGCCGAGCCACCGATAAGCTCCGGCAGCAACGGACCGAACGCGTCCAGCGTCATCTGGGAGGCCTTGCGGCTGGCCACGTCCGGGCCGTCGGCCTGCAGCTTTTCGACCCAGGCTTGCGACTTCGCGGCCCAATCGGCGGGTAGCTCGTTGGCGAGGCGGCGCTTCAGCTCGGCGGCCAGTTCGGGATGCGCCTTGGCATAGGCGTCGAACAACGCATTCCATTCAGCCTCGCGCTTAGCCCCGACCGCCTTGGCATCCCATCCGGCGTAGACATCGGCAGGAATCTCGAACGGCGCATAACGCCAGTCCAGCATGTCACGGGCGGCGGCGACCTCGTCCTTGCCCAGCGCGGCGCCATGGCAGGCTTCGGTCCCCTGCTTATTGGGCGAACCGAACCCGATGATGGTCTTGCATATCACCAGCGTCGGCCTGGCGGTTTCCGCCTTGGCCGCGGTCAGCGCGGCCTTGATCTTGTCGGCGTCGTGGCCGTCCACGCCGCGGATCACGTGCCAGCCACTGGCCTCGAAGCGCGCCGCGGTATCGTCGGTGAACCAGCCGTGCACTTCGCCGTCGATGGAGATGTTGTTGTCGTCGTAGATCAGCACCAGCTTGCCCAGTTTCCAGGTGCCGGCCAGCGATATCGCCTCCTGCGAGACGCCCTCCATCAAGCAGCCGTCGCCGCAGAACACCCAAGTGTGGTGGTCGACGATGTTGAAGCCCGGCTGGTTGAAACGCTCGGCCAGCACTTTCTCGGCCAGCGCGAAGCCGACGCCGTTGGCGATGCCCTGACCCAGCGGGCCGGTGGTGGTTTCCACGCCCACCGTGTGGTGTGCCTCGGGGTGGCCCGGGGTCTTCGAATGCAACTGGCGGAACCGCTCCAGTTCGCTCATCGGCAGGTCATAGCCGGCCAAGTGCAGCAGAGCGTACTGCAGCATCGAGCCGTGGCCGTTGGAGAGCAGGAAACGGTCGCGATTGAACCAGTGCGGGTTGGCCGGGTTGTGGTGGTGGAAGTCGTTCCACAGCACCTCAGCGATATCGGCCATGCCCATCGGCATGCCCGGATGGCCGGAATTGGCCTTCTGCACGGCGTCCATGGCAAGGGCGCGCACGGCATTGGCAAGTTGGCGGCGGGTGGTCATCGGGAGAGCTCCGGGCGTCGACGGCAAGCGTGCATTGTCCCTGATCCACGTAGGGCTTGTCGCGCCGGGCCAACCAGACGGGCACGAGACGCCTTGCCGTAAAAGTTAATCGCGAGTTAATAATGAACTGACCGGTATTGAATCTTTTGGCTCCGGCAACCATCCGTTTAGGGTGTCCGGCATGTCCCCAGTGCCTGACATGCGGCGCCTGCCCTTCCCCAACGGCCGGCGACCGCCTTCCCATAACAGGAGAATCTCCATGAAGAAGACTTTGCTCGCTCTTGCCATCGCCTCGACCGGTCTGCTGGCCGTTTCCGCCGCCTCCGCGCAGGGCGCTCCCGCCGACAACGGCGGCTGGTTCATCAACGGCAACGTGGGCCGCACCGCCATCAACCAGGACCCCTACAGCAACGGCCATGACACTGGCTATGCCCTGGACGGAGGCTACCGCTGGTCGCTGGCGCCGAGCTTCTCGCTGGGCGCCGAAGTGGGCTACAACGATCTTGGCAACATCCATGCGAAGAACATCTTCAACAGCCAGCCGGTGGTCGACCCGGGCAAGTCGCAGCTGCATGGCTGGACCGCAGGCGTGAACGCGCATCTCGATCTCAGCCCGAGCTGGTACCTCAGCGGCCGCACTGGCCTCTACAGCTGGACCGGCCACGGCTTGAGCAACGGCGTGAATCCGATTCGCAAGAGCCTGAGCGACAACAGCTGGTACGGGGGCGTGGGCGTGGGCTACAACCTATCGCAGAACGTCAGCGTCGGCCTGAACTACGACTACTTCGACGCCAAGAAGCATAACGTCGACCTCAGCACCGACATGATCTCGGCCAGCGCGGAATTCCGCTTTTAGCCCAGGCCGTTTTGCCTGTTCGGAATCTCAACCACCCCCAGCGTTCGCCGGTCCATCCCGGCTCGCGCTGAGGATGGGCGGCGGAGCCGCCCGACGGTCGGGTTCGCGGTTCGACGAGCTCGGCTGTCCGGCAGGCGATGAACGGCATGCCGCGCACGCATACTCTCCCCGCGCGTCAGTTCCCCGGCTCCTCCGGGTACCTCCGGCGTCGCCGCCGGAACCTTCCGCGAGCCGGCGTAGCCCCTTGCGCTCGATGGTGATCGCCGCGTTGTAATCGCGGTCGTGGGCGGCGCCGCACGCCGGGCTGTTCCAGCGGTAGTCGTTGCGCCGCAGGCCGCCGTGAACGTGCCCGCAGGCGCTGCAGGTCTTGCTCGACGGGTCGAACCGGTCGACCACGCTGACCACGCGGCCCCGCCACGCCGCCTTGTAGACCAGTTGCCGCCGGATCTCGCCCAGCCCGGCATCGGCGACCGAGCGCCGGAACGCCCGCCGGCCCGTGCTGCGCCCCATCGCCTTCACGGCCAGGTCTTCGATGCAGATCACCTGCGCGCCCGCCACCCGCCGCGTCGTCAGCAGGTGCTGGTGGTCGCGACGCCGGTCGGTGATGCGGGCGTGCAGGCGGCCGATCCGCCGACGGGTGACGCGCATGCGGTTCGAGGCTTCGATCCGCGTGCCTTTCGGGAAGGGACGCCCCGGATCGAGGCCTTGCCGGCGTGCGCACCATCGCACGCCTCCATGCCGATTACACACGGCGATCGATGGGCGAAGTACGCCAGGAACTTCGCCCGCTTGAGTTGGCACCGCTGGATCTCCCTGCTGGACGGATCCACCGTGTGAACCTGGAACACCTGCTCGGCGATATCCACGCCGACCATGGCAGGAGTACCGTTCATGACGGAGCCTCCGATCTGCCTGTGGAAACTCCGATTTAACACGCGTGGGCATTCTGGTGCCGTTGGCCCGGAGGATCCACCTGCATTCGCTCGCCTCACGCCGCAATCTGGCGTTGAGAGAGACGTCCATACCATCTTGCCGGGCGAGCAGAGGACGTGCACCTCCAAGCAGGCGCGCCCTGCCGGGCGCTCAAAAGCAAGCGGGCGCCGCGAGGCGCCCGCTTCTGTTGACCTCATGGCCAGGACTGGCTGCCTGCCGGTCCCGGCGATCGCGCACGACCGCAACACCCGGCGTATCAGCCGTTCCAGCGGCCCAGAGCGGCCAAGCCATTGTCCTTGGCGCGCGCATGCACGGTTTTCTGTGCATCGCCATAGTTGGCCTTCATGTCCTTCGCCCACAACTTCAGCGCGGCCTGCTGCATGGCGCGGCCGTAGGAGAACGACAGCGGCCACGGGTGCGGACCGATGCGGTTCATCGCGTTGAGGTGGGCAGTCGACTGCTCGTCGGTCTGGCCGCCGGAAAGGAAAACGATGCCCGGCAGCGAGGCCGGCACGCAGGTCTTGAGCACGCGCACGGTCGCCTCGGCCACGTCCTCGACGCCGGCCTGCTCGGCCGAGTCCTTGCCCGGGATCACCATGCTCACCTTGAGGATGGTGCCTTCCAGCATCACGTTCTGTTCGTACAGCGCATTGAACAGGCTGCGCAGCACGGCCTCGTGTACCTCGTAGCTCACCTCGATGCTGTGGTCGCCGTCCATGATCACTTCCGGCTCCACCATAGGCACCAGGCCGGCTTCCTGGCACAACGCGGCGTAGCGGGCCAGCGCGTGGCAGTTGGCCTCGATCGCGGTGGAGCTGGGGTTTTCCTCGGTGATGTTGATCACCGCGCGCCACTTGGCGAACTGCGCGCCCAGCTTCACGTACTCGGCGAGGCGCTCGCGCAGGCCATCGAGGCCTTCGGTGACCACGTCGCCGGGAAAACCAGCCAGCGGTACCGGGCCCTTGTCGACCTTGATGCCCGGGATGATGCCATTCTTCTTCATCAGCTGGGTGAACGGCACGCCGTCCTTGGTGGACTGGCGGATCGTCTCGTCGTACAGGATCGCACCGGAGATGTGCTCGTTGAGGCCGGGCGTGGTCAACAGCAGCTCGCGGTAGGCGCGACGATTTTCCTCGGTGTTCTCGATGCCGACGGCCTCGAAACGCTTCTTGATGGTGTTGGTCGACTCGTCGATGGCGATGATGCCCTTGCCGGGGGCAACCATGGCCAGGGCGACGCTTTCGAGATCTTCGATACTCATGACGGCTCCGAACGACGAGGCGTGATCCGCCCGCCCAGGGTGGGTGCCGCCCGGGTGGGCGGCGGGATGAAGGCGGCGGATTATAGCGAAACCGCCTCGGAGGCGCCGGTTACTGCCCGTAGCCCGGCAGCTTGCAAGGCTCCATCACCCTCTGCATGCCATCCGGGCCATCCGGCGCGTTGAACGGCACGATGTAATAGGTATCAATGGGTTGGCCGATACGATTGGTCAGCGAAGGGCCGTAACGGAAGTTCTTTACCGCGGTCACCGCGGCATCGCCCAAGTCGCTTCTGGGCACCAGCTTGGCCAGCCGCACGTTCATCGGCACGCCGTCGGAACCGATGGTGTAGGTGACGGCCGCACAACCGGGCTTGCTGAGGTTAAGGCCCGAATTGGGCAGGTTCGTGCTGACCTTGGTGTTGAGGCGGATCCAGTAGTGGTATTGGTCCTGCGGATCGATCCGGTGGGCCGACTGCGCCCAGGCGGACGCGGCGCAAACTAGCGCCGGCACCAGTAGCAGCGAACGGATAAGGTGGCGTGCGCGCGAATTCATGGCGGATGCTCCGGTGGGGTTGGGGACGGCGACAGTCTAGTCGCGCGGCGCGATTCCGTCGTCACCATCTCCCTTTGCCCCGTCGGATAGCCGCGCTCGCTCGAACAAGCCTGCGGGGGGCGAAACCGCACCCGGTTGAATAGCGCGACGCACACCGCCATGGCGAGCGTGGCGGCCATTCCCCCCTGCGCCGTCACAAGGGCAACTGTCAGAGGTCGCGGATGCTGTCCACCGTGCCGCCAGCCCCCACCGCCAGCAGCTTGAGCGTGTTGGTACCGCCGACGTGGCCGACGCGGTCGCCGTAGGTGATCACCACGCTGTCGCCCTCGACCAACTTGCCCTGTTCGAACAACAGGCGCACCGCGGCACGCGTGGAGGCGGCCATGCTCTGGTTCTCGCCATGGCTGAATTCCACCGCGCGCACGTCGCGCAGCACCTGCATGCGGCGGCGCGCGGCGGCGAACGGCGAAAGGCCGTAGATCGGCACCGCACTGCGGTAGCGCGACAGCCACTGCGCGGTGGCGCCGGATTCGGTGAGCGCCACGATAGCGCGAACGCCAAGCTGGGCCGCCAGCACCATCGCAGCCAACGCGATCGCCTGATCGGTGCGGCTGAGATGGTGGCCAGCGCTGGCCAGGTCCTCCTTGGGCTCGAACTGGCGTTCGGCGCCGAGGCAGATGCGCGCCATCGCCGCCACCGCCTTGTCGGGATGGGCGCCAGCAGCAGTTTCCTCCGACAGCATCACCGCGTCGGTGCCGTCGATCACCGCGTTCGCCACGTCCAGCACTTCGGCGCGGGTAGGAATTGGCGAGCGCACCATCGACTGCAGCATCTGGGTGGCGGTAATCACCGCGCGGTTGCGCTGGACCGTCTCGCGGATGATCTTCTTCTGCAGGCCGGGCAGTTCGGCGTCACCGATCTCCACGCCGAGGTCGCCGCGCGCCACCATCACCACGTCGGAGGCATCGATGATCTCGCCCAGAACCGGGATGGCGTCGGCGCGCTCGATCTTGGACACCAGTGCGGCGCTGCCGCCGGCCTCTTTCAGCAGCCGTCGCGCCAAGTGCATGTCGTCGGCCGAACGCACGAAGGAGACAGCGAGGAAGTCTGCACCGATCTCGGCGGCCAGCTTGATGTCGGCCTTGTCCTTGTCGGACAGCGCGGAGACGGAGAGGCCGCCACCCTGCCGGTTGAGGCCCTTGCGGTCGGACAGCTTGCCGCCCACCAGCACGGTACAGTGGATCTCGGTACCGACGACCTGGTTGGCGCTTAGCGCCACCAGGCCGTCGTCCAGCAGCAGCACGTCGCCAGCGCGTACGTCCTGCGGCAGGCCGAGGTAGCTCACGCCCACGCGGCTGATGTCGCCGGGCGGCGCATCGGCACGGCAATCCAGCACGAAGGGTTGGCCGACTTCGAGCTGGATCGGGCCGTTCGCGAATTTTTCCACGCGGATCTTCGGACCCTGCAGGTCGGCCAGCACGCCCACTTCGCGCCCCGCCGCCGCGGCAGCAGCCTTCACCGCGGCGGCGCGCGCGCGGTGGTCGTCCGGCTGGCCATGCGAGAGGTTGAGCCGAACCACATCGACGCCGTTGGCAATGATGCTTTCAAGCATGCCCGGTGCGTCGGTGGCAGGACCGAGGGTGGCGACGATCTTGGTGCGGCGGAGCGGCGTATTAGTCATGCGTGGGCCTGGTAGCTATGGACGTCCAAACTGGGTCAATCTGTGGAGGCTAGCAGATCGCCCGCGTCATGCGTGCGTGCATTCGTATGTAAACCCGATGTAACGCGTCACGACCTCAGTGCGAGGTTGAGCACCTTGGCCAACCGGCGACCGGCGATACGCAGCTGTTTCTCGGCCACGGGCAGCTCGGCGTCGACATAGGCCCGGCCGATCGTATGGCCACTCGGATAGAAGCCCGGTTCGGCGGTGATGCGGCACGACTCCTCCGCCCATTGCGCGTAGGGGTTGTCCAGTGGCGCGATGGGCGGAGGCAGCGCCACCGGGCCTTCCGCTTCCAGCTTCCGCGCATAGGCCTGCCAGTCCAGCCCGCGGGTCTCCAGCATGCCGGAATCCCATACGCGGTGAAGGTTGCTGCCCTTGCCTTCGAACTGCACCTGGTACCGGTTACCGCCGAGGTCGTCGCGATAGCCGGCGTGCAACGGCTGGTGCTCGTCGCCGACGAAGTGCACCACGAATTTCAGTGCCTCGAGTCGCGCCGCGTCCGGCTGCGTCTTGTCGGCCAAGATCTTAACGTAGTACGCCAGCCCGCCCACCACGCATTCGCCGTCGCGGCAATCGCGTGGCGGTACGTAGTCGCAGGCGGGGCCGCCGCGGAAGTTGACGTAGTGCAGCTTGCGCGTACGTTTCCACAGCGCATGCAGTGACGGGTTGTCCTGGATTTGGTCCGGCCAGCTGGCGATGTCCGCGAGCTGGGTGGTGTGGTCGGCGGCGAGCAGGTGCTCCACCTCGACCTCAGCGGCCGGACTGAGCTGCCTCTGCGCCAGCGCGGCGACGATGCTGTGGCCGAGCGGCCCCCAGGCCTGCGCTGCGGGCGTGGCCAGAAGCAAGGAAAGCAGGACGGTCCAGGCCTTACGAATGGATGGCATGTATAAGCCCCTCTGCAAAAAAGAGGTGGCATCTTGCCACAGCGTTTATGACAGTCCCGGAGTGTCAACCCTCCACCCTCGGCGGCAGTCGATCCCGTCGTTGTCGGGTGGGGCGCGGCGACGCCGCGCGATAGTTCAGTTCGCGGTTCCACGAGCTCGGCTGTCCAGCAGGCGATGAACCGCCGACCGCGCACGCATACTCTCCCCGCGCGTCCGTTGCCCGGCTCCTCCGGGTACGTTCCGGTCGCCCGGAAACCGCGCGAGCAGGCGCAGGCCCTCGCGCTCGATGTTCTTCGCCGCGTTCAGGTCGCGGTGGTGGTTCGCGCCGCACGCCGGGCAGACCCAGCGGCGGTCGCTCAGCGTCAGGCCGGCATGGACCTGCCCGCACGCGCCGCACGTCTTGCTGCTCGGGTAGAAGCGGCCGACGATGCTGACCACCCGACCCCGCCACGCGGCCTTGTAGGCCAGTTGCCGCCGGATCTCGCCCAGGCCGGCATCGCCTACCGAGCGCCGGAACGCCCGTCGTCCCATGCTTCGCGCCATCGCCTTCACGGCAAGGTCTTCGATGCAGATCACCTGCGCGCCCGCC
>DAIDKO010000013.1 GCA_027450005.1 Rhodanobacter sp.
ACTTCCGGCTGAGTGAGAGCCGGATGGCGTGGCAAACCATGGACGAATGGGTGCGTCGTCGGCTTCGCTGTCTGCTCTGGCGGCAAGCGAAGTCCCGACAGCGGCGCACTGCGTTGTTGCGGCAAGGCGGGCTTGGTGCACGGCATGCGTGGCACTCGGCGCGCAACGGGCGGGGCCCGCGGTGGAACGCCGGGACAAGGCAAATGCTCTGGGCCTTTCCTATCGCCTTCTTCCACAAGCAGGGGCTGGTCAACATGGCCAGCGCTGTCCAACAAACTCAATGTCGCTCGTGAACCACCGTATGCAGAACTGCACGTAAGGTGGTGTGGGAGGGGCCGGGTTATTATCTCGGCTCGCTACCCGATCCAGCACCAGTGTCCGCCGTAGTGCCGGCAAGCAGAATATCCGCCGCGCCGCCGGAGTGCCCGTCGCGATTTGCGCACCTCGACGCATGCGGGTACCTTTCGCCTATCCGCGCCGCGGCGTTGTCGACGGCCGCATCCTGGAGACACAAAGGGGGGAGCGCGGGTATCTACCGATACTTCAGCGAGAAGCTATGGATACCCGAAATCTATTCATTGCTCGGCGCCGCGCGCGCGGAGCTATCAAGCTTGAAACCGTCGCCATTGTCGCCATCGTCGCTGCGCTGGCGGTTGCGGCGTACTTCCTGATCATCCGCCGCGTGATCGAGCAGCGGCAACTGGAAGCCGGCGGCTTGCCGCCGGTCGCTGGCGCGGTTGCTGGCAATACCAATAAGGCCGTCGCGCCCGCCAACCTGCAGGAGCTGGACGTCAACCAGTTGCTGGACGAGGCCAGCAAGGCCCTGAAAGATCAGCGCTATCTGGCGCCCGCAGGCGACAACGCGTTCGAGTTCTACCTGCGCGTGCTGGCCCAGCAACCGAATAATCCGGTGGCGACCAGCGCATTGCGCGAGACCTTCCCCTATGCCGCATCGGATGCCGAGCAGGCGATCAACTCGCGCAATTTGGACGAGGCCCAACGCGAGATCGATTTGCTGGCCAAGGCGGATCCGGCGAATTTCACGCTTACGATCCTGCGCTCGAAGCTGGATGCGCAGCGCAAGCTGGCGGATCAGCAGCAACAGCAGGCACAGGATCAGCAGAAGGCGGCCGAGCTGGCGGCGCAAAAAGCCGCCACGGAGAAGGCGGCGGCCGCCAAGCAGGCCGAATTGCAGCAACAGCAGCTCGCCGCCGAGCAGGCCAAGGCCAAGCAGCAGCAAGTGGCTGAACAGCACGCGGCGGCGGAGTCGCATGGGACACAGTCAGCCTCCCCGGCAGCAGCCGCCAACACCCAAACCAGCGAGGCGGTTCTGGTCAAGGCGGAGCAGGCTAGGTACCCAACCTCCGCCCTTCGGGCTGGCCTGAGTGGCTGGGTCCAGGTAGCCTTCACGATCACCACGGACGGTCGCACCAAGAACGTTCATGTAGTCGATGCGCAGCCGCGCCACGTGTTCGACCGCGCAGCCACGGAGGCGATCGACCGCTACCGCTTCAAGCCGGCGATGCGCGACGGCAACGCGGTGGAAAGCGAAAGCGAGCAGAAGGTGGTGTTCAGTACCGGGCGCTGACGGGGTAACGCCATGGAGTTCGAGGAAGGCGGCGCATGCCTCGCATGCGCCGCCTTCGTTTTTGGATGGCCCGTTGAAGCCGCTTGCGAGTAGACGGGACCTGCGAATGCCGCCGGTGATGCGCCGTGCCCGCCGGTGAGGCATGCGGGCGGGAGCGCCATGGATGCCTCGTCCGTGTGCGCCGCGTGCGAGGGCACGTGCTAGCCTTGCGTCCTCCCGGGCCCCGCCCGCGCTGGATGATCCGGTGAGTTCGATTCGTTTCACAGCGGTCCGCGAAAGCCGCGATCCCGTATTGTCCGCGCTGGCGTTCTTCTTCGTGATGACTTCGTATTACATCATCCGTCCAGTGCGCGACCAGTTGAGCGGTGCGGTGGGATCGACCTCGCTGCCGCTTTTTTACGGCGTAGTGTTCGTGGTGATGCTGCTGTTTACGCCCGTGTTCGGCTGGTTGGTCGCACGTTTCACGCGGCGACGCCTGCTTGGCTGGAGCTACAGCTTCTTCGCCGCCTGCCAGCTGGCCTTCGTGCCCGCGTTCATAGCGCAGGATCGTATCGGTGCACGCGAGCTAGGCGTGGTGTTCTTCGCCTGGGGTAGCGTGTTCAACCTGTTCGTGGTGTCGCTGTTCTGGAGCGTGATGGCGGACATCTTTTCCAGCGACCGAGCGCGCCAGGTGTTCTCGCTTATCGCGCTGGGCGGCATGGGAGGGGCGATCTGCGGACCGTTGATCACGCGCGTGCTTGTGTACTGGCTTGGCGTGGCTCCGCTGCTGGTGGTGTCAGCGTTGGCCCTGCTGGTCGCGCTGGCATTGCTGCTCCGCTTGTCCGCGCGCCACGAGCAGAGGCAGGGCGGCGAGGCGATCGGCGGTTCGCTGTGGGCCGGTGTGCGCGAGCTATGGTCGCGGCCGTTCCTGCGTTCCATGGCCCTGCTGATGCTGTTCGGCGACGGCATCGGTACGCTGGCCTACGCGCTGGTGGCCGATTACGCGAAGCTGCACCTGGTGGGCAGCGTGGCGCGCACCGCGTTCTACAACGATCTCGACCTCGCCACCAATACGTTGGGCGTGCTGCTGCAGCTCACCATCACGCGCTGGCTGCTGGTGCGCTTCGGCCCGGGCTGGGGCCTGGTGCTGCCTTCGTTGGTGAACGTCGCGTTGTTGCTGACGGTGATGATGGTCGGCCACGGCAACGTGGCAGTGCTGGGCGCCGCGGTGCCTATGCTGGCGGTGATGATGGTGGCCACACGCGGCTTTGCCTACGGCATGACCAAGCCGGCGGTAGATGCGCTGTATACACGGGTGCCGCGCGAAACGCGCTACAAGGGCAAGAACTTCGTGGAGACCGCGGTCTGGCGCTTCGGCGATCTGGCGGTGACCAGTGCGGTGAGCGGCCTGCGCTTGCTTGGCATGGGTATCGGCGGCTTGGCACTGGCGGGCGCGGGCGTGGCCGCGCTTGCCAGCTGGGTGTCGGCCCGCGCGGGCTGGTCGCCCGATCTCGCGCCCGACCAGCAACGGATCGGGCGACGAAGCGCTTCGGGCATCAGCCGGTGATGTAACGCTCCAGGTGCTGGATCTGCTCGGCTTGCGCGTCGATCACCGCCTTGACCAGGTCGCCGATGGAGATGATGCCGATCACCTTGCCGTCATCGACCACGGGGAGGTGGCGTACGCGGCTGTCGGTGCACAGGCGCATGCAGTCGAGCACGTCGGTCTGCGGCTCTACGGTAAGCGGGTCGGCGCGCATGATCTCGCCTACGGTGGCCTGCGAAGAGGAGCGTCCTTGCAGGATCACCTTGCGCGCGTAGTCGCGCTCGGATACTACGCCCAGCAACTGGTCGCCGCGCATCACCATCAGCGCGCCGATTTGGTGCTCGGCCATCTGTTTGATCGCCTCGAGCACGGGAGCGTCCGGAGCGATGCTGTAGATGGTGTCGCCCTTGCTTTCCAGCAGATTCCTGACCTGACGCATGCCTGATCTCCGATGGTGGGGCGCCGCCAGTCTAGCGCCGCCCGGCGTGGCCGGTGTTGCAGCATCGTGAAGCGGTCTGCTTTTGGGCGTCTGCTCGATCTCCGCGATACGAATGATCGCCAAGGCCATCACTTGCCGACGTAGGACGGCCCGCCAAGCTGGCGCATCTGCCGCTCGATCCAGTCTGCGCGGCGCAGCACGTAGGCGCTGGGGCGGTCGGCGTGCATGCGCCGCGGGCTCGGCAGCACCGCGGCCAGACGCGCAGACTGGGCCGGCGTGAGGCGGGAGGGAGGCTCGTGGAAATAGATCTCGCTGGCGGCGCCCACGCCGTAGATGCCGTTGCCCAGCTCGGCGATGTTCATGTAGACCTCGAGGATGCGCCGTTTCGGCCAGGTCAGCTCGATCAGCACGGTGAAATAGGCTTCCAGCCCCTTGCGCACGTAGCTGCGGCCCTCCCACAGGAACAGGTTCTTCGCGGTCTGCTGGCTGATCGTACTGGCGCCGCGCAGGCGTGCGCCGTCTTCCGCGGCGTCGATGGCTTCGTGGATGGAGCCGAAGTCGAAGCCATGGTGGTAGGGGAATTTCTGGTCCTCCCCAGCCACCATCGCCAGCGGCACCCATGGCGACACCTGCGACCAGGGCACCCAGCGCTGATGGAGGTGGAAGTCGCGTTCGCCATGCAGCCATGCGCCGAGGTGGCGTTCCAGCATGACAGCCGAGGTCACGGGCGGCACGAACCGCAGCACCAGTACCATCAGCCACGTTAGCCCGAGCCAGGCCAGCACAGTGAATGCGATCCAGCGCGACAGGCGTCGTAGTCCAGGTCGAGGGAGCATGGTCGTAAGGGTTTCTAACTGCTCAATGGTTACGTGCGCATAGTTGCGCGATCATATACAATTTGAGCATGTCTCGAAAGCTCGTCCCGATCCATGAAGCCGCTGAAGCGCTTGGCGTCTCGGCGCAGACACTGCGCCGATGGGAGCGC
>DAIDKO010000014.1 GCA_027450005.1 Rhodanobacter sp.
AAGTGCGCGCCGCCGTCGTCCGAGCGCAGCATGATGGTGTTCATCACGTACACGCGGTTGGCATTCTTAGGGTCGGCCGTGATGCCGCCGAAGTACCAGCCGCGCTGCCACAGGCGCTGGTCGCCGGTGACATGCTTCCAACGCGCGCCGGCATCGTCGGAACGATAGAGGCCGCCTTCGCCGCCGCCGGCGTCCACCAGCGCGTAGATGCGGTCCGGTTGCGCCGCCGAGGTCGCCAGGCCGATGCGGCCCGGATGTGCGGGGAAGCCGTCGCCCTGCACCTGGCTCCAGTGCGTACCGCCATCGTGCGACACGTACAGGCCGCTGCCGGGACCGTTCGAGGGCGGGTACACGTTCCATGGCGGCCGGCGGGTCTGCCACAGTGCGGCGTAGATCGTGTCCGGATCGCCGGGCTTGAAGGCCAGGTCGATCGCGCCGGTGTCGTCGTTCTTGAACAGCACCTTGGTCCAGGTCTTGCCGCCGTCACGGCTGCGGAACACGCCGCGCTCGGCGTTCGGACCGTAGGCGTGGCCGAGCGCGGCCACGTAGACCACGTCCGGGTTGTGCGGATCGACCAGGATCTTGCCGATCTGGTAGCTGTCCGTCAGGCCGATGCGCGTCCAGTGCCTTCCGCCATCCACGCTCTTGTACATGCCGTTGCCGTGGGCGATGTCCGAGCGCATGTCGGCCTCGCCGCTACCCACGTAGATGACCTTGGGGTTCGACGGCGCCAGCGCCAGCGCCCCGATCGAGCCCACCGGCTCCTTGTCGAAAATCGGCTGCCAAGTGCGCCCCGCATCCTGCGTGGCCCAAACGCCGCCGTCCACTGCGCCGAAATAGAAATGCCGTGCGTCGCCCGGGATGCCCGACACCGCTAGCACGCGTCCGCCGCGGAACGGCCCGATCGAGCGCCAGTGCAGTGCCTGGTAGGACGATGGCGCCACCTTCGACTGCGCGGACCAGCTGATCAAGGCACCCATGGCAAGCAGGACGAACCGGCGCGACATACGCATAGATAAGGTTCCGCTGGGACGAAAGAGGTATGTATCGCGCAGCCGGCGCCCGTACTCAAGCCCCGGAAGTCACGGTCGCCACCTTGCGACCGGCATCAAGGTCTTGCGAAGCCCCGTGCCAGCCGGCCAGGCCACTGGCTTGCGCAAGTATCGGCGCGGCGTCATCGGTAAACGCCTGGCCTATGGCGATCGCACCGGGAATGCGTCATAACCGGCCATTGCCTCTTTGCCCCCATGCCGCGATGCCGCATCGCGCCGCCCTGCCCCTTGCCCTGTCCACGGTTCTTTCGCTCGTCACATCCACGGCCGTGGCGCAACAGACCCCGGCGGCCAGGCGATCGGTCACCGACCTGCCGCGCATCGACGTGCACGGCTACGACTGGCGCCGCTACTTGAAGGCCAAGCTCGTGCACCAGATGGCGGAAGTGGCCGGCACCAAGATCACCGTGACCGGGAAGACCACGGTCACCCATCTCGACCTGCAGCCCACCGTGATCGGCAACAACCTGGAGCAGTTGCTGGAGCAGTTGCTGGCGCGCTCGCCGGGCGTGTTGGTCTCGCAGCAGCCCACGCCCACCCGGTTCAACCTGAGCTATCGCGGCCTAGGCAATCCGCAGGAATCGGAATACGTGCTGGTGATGCAGGACGGCATCCCGTTGGAAAGCGACTGGATCGGCTTTCCCACGCTGTATGCGATGCCGCTGGCGCAAAGCCTGGCTGAGGTACAGCTGTTCCGGGGCGGCTCCAGCCTGCTGTACGGGCCGGAGCCCGCGCCGGTGATCAACCTGGTCACGAAGCGACCCAAGCCAGGCGCGCCGTTCTCGGCCAGCACCGGGCAGGTGGTGGGCAACCGCGGCTTGTACTCCTCCTACAACACGCTTGAAGGCAGCCGCGGCGCGTGGACCTTCCGCGCGGACGCGGCCTATGTGCGCAGCGACGGCACGCGGCCGAACGCGCAATCGCAGATGCGCCAGGCCGACTTTTACCTGGAGTATCGCCCCGACAGCAGGAACGTCTGGTGGCTGGACCTGCACGCGACCACCGCCGATTCCGGCGACCCGGGCCGGCTGAGCCAGCCAAAATGGCAAGCCGATGCACGCGCCACCCCCACGCCGTGGAATCGCGACTGGGTCCATCGCGACCAGCTGGTGCTGGGCCATACACGCGATTTCGGCGATGGCTGGCGGCTGACCGGCAAGCTGTGGGTCGCCTACCAGGATCTGGCCAGCCGCGCGGCGAACGGCGCGTTGGCACCGCAACCGCCCCCCGCCGCCACCACGCTGCAGGACGAGCAGTTCCGCACCCGGGGGCTGGACCTGCGCGTGCGCAAGGCCTGGGGGCACGGCAACGCGTTCACCGCGGGCACGGTGTTGTTCCACGGCGACGACCCGTTCCGCCAGTGGAGCAGCCCCGACCTCTACGTCGACCGCTACGACTGCAACGGTACCCCGCGCCTGCGCCAGGCGCGCAGTTCGGATTACACCGCGGTATTCGCCGAGAGCGTGTTCCGGCTGCCACACGAGATCCATATCGTGCCTTCGGTGCGCCTGGAGCACGAGCGCGTGGCCATCGACGAAACAGTGCGACCGCCCTTCCTCAGCCGCCCGCTGATCCACGAGGCCGACGCGCGCACCGTACCGCTGTTCGGCCTCGGCATCGGCAACGACTTCGGCCACGGCAACGAGACCTACTTCAACGTCTCGCAGGGCTGGCGACCACTGCGCTACTTCGACATGGCCTCGCCGTTCGCCAACATCGTGCCCGGCCACGCGCCCGACCCGTCGAAATCGCTGTCGTGGGAAGCCGGCGTGCACGGCGTGCCGGTCACCGGCCTGTATTACGACGCCAGCCTGTTCTGGATCGATTTCAGGAACCGCATCGAGGCACGGCACATCAACGCCACCGATGTGGTCGAGGTGAACACCGGCGACACGCGCAACCGCGGTTTCGAAGGCCAACTCGACTACGACTTCCTCGCACCTAACGCGCGGGCCGCACGCGGCGAGCACCTGGAGGCATTCGCCAGCGTCAGCCTGCTCGACGCCCGCTTCACCGCCAGTGCGATCCCCGGCCAGGTCGGCAAGGTACCGGCCCACGCGCCACGCTACCTCGCCAAGGCCGGTCTCACCTAGCGCGTGGAGCAGCGCGTCAAGCTCAGCCTCACCGCGGTCTCGTCGGCGGCGCAGTATTGGCAGGATTCCGACCAGGCATTCGGCAGCGGCGCCAGTTACCTGCCCGCGCGCATTCCCGCCTACACCGTGCTCGACCTGGCCGGCGACTGGCAACTGGATCGGCACGTGAAGCTGTTGGCCGGCGTCAGCAACCTGGCCGACCGTCGCTACTACGACCGCGTGTGGCAAACCGGGCTGGAACCGGCTTACGGGCGCGCCTGGTACACCGGGGTGCAGCTGAAGCTCTGATTCGCATCACCCGCTTTCGCCCACCGGAAGAATCTCCTTGCGTCGTGTCGATTCGACACGGCGTCGTTCGTCGTTGCCGTGAAAGCCCATCGATACCAACGACAGGAGGCAAACCGATGCGCTGCATAGTGATCGTGAAAGCAAACCGCGACACCGAGGCCGGTGTGACGCCAAGCACCGAGCGGCTCGCCGCGATGGGCCGGTTCAACGAGGCGCTCGTCAAGGCCGGCGTGATGCTGGCCGGCGAAGGGCTGCACCCCAGCTCGCGCGGCGTTCGCGTGCGTTTCGACGGCGCCCAGCGCAACGTGATCGACGGCCCGTTTGCCGAAAGCAAGGAGCTGATCGCCGTTTTCTGGCTATGGCAGGTGAAGTCGATGGCCGAAGCGATCGAATGGCTGAAGCGTGCCCCGTTCGACGATGGCGCCGAGGTGGAGATTCGCCCGGTATTCGAGGCCGAAGACTTCGGCGACAAGTTCACCGACGCCCTGCGCGCACAGGAAGCCAACCTGCGTGAGCAGATCGGCAGCCGCCAGTAAGTCCCGCCCATCGGGGAGAACCGCCATGCAATTCGTCGCCTATCTCACCTACGACGGCAACGCCGAGGCCGCCTTCGATTTCTACGCCCGCTGCTTCGACGGCCGGGTCACCATGCGCGCACGCTACGGCGATGCGCCGCGGGACATGCCCTCACCGCCGGAAATGCGCGACAAGATGATGCGCGTGCGACTGAAGTCGGCGACCAGGTGCTGATGGCCTCCGACGCGATGGCGCCGCAATGCCCCTACGCGCCGATCAAGGGTTGCTCGGTGTCGATCCAGTTCGATTCGCCGGAGGAGGCCGAGCGCATCTTCCACGCGCTGGCCGAGGGCGGCTCGGTGCAGATGCCGATCCAGCCGACGTTCTGGGCCGCGCGCTTCGGTTCGCTGGTGGACCGCTACGGCGTGCCGTGGATGGTCAACTGCCCGCCTGCCGCATGACGCCTTGCCGCCGCGGAACGATGATGGTCTGATGGGTCGCCATGACGGCGACCGACACCCATCGCAGCATCGAGGCCATCTGGCGGATCGAATCGGCGCAGATCATCGCCGGCCTGGCGCGCATGCTGCGCGACGTGGGCCTGGCCGAGGAGCTGGCGCAGGACGCGCTGGTGACCGCGCTGGAGCAATGGCCGCAGACCGGCGTGCCGGACAACCCCGGCGCCTGGCTGATGACCACCGCGAAACACCGCGCGATCGACCGCCTGCGCCGCCGCCAGCTGAGGGAGCGCAAGCACGAGGAGATCGCCCGCGAGCTGGAGTCCGAGCAGGCCGATGCCATGCCCCATTTCGACGCCATGCTTGACGACGACATCGGCGACGACCTGCTGCGACTGATCTTCACCGCCTGCCATCCGGCGCTGCCCGCCGAGTCGCGGGTGGCGCTGACCCTGCGCCTGCTGGGCGGACTCAGCACCGCGGAAATCGCGCGCGCCTTCCTGCAGCCGGAACCGACCATCGCCCAGCGCATCGTGCGCGCCAAGCGCACGCTGGCCGAGAAGCAGGTGCCGTTCGAGGTGCCGCGCGGCGAGGAACTGGCTGAACGGCTGGATGCCGTGCTCGGTGTGATCTACCTGGTCTTCAACGAGGGTTATACCGCCACCGCCGGCGACGACTGGATGCGCCCCGCGCTGTGCGAGGAGGCATTGCAGCTGGGCCGCATCCTGGCCGGGCTGATGCCGCGGCAGGCCGCGGTCTTTGGCCTGCTCGCGCTGATGGAGCTGCAGGCCTCGCGCACGCATGCGCGGAGCGGCCCGGACGGCGAAACGATCCGCCTGCTGGAGCAGAACCGCGCACGCTGGGACCGGCTGCTGATCTAGCGCGGCCTCGCCGCGCTGGATCGCGCGCGCCAGCTGGGCGGCGACGCGGAGCCCTACACCCTGCAGGCCGCCATAGCCGCCTGCCACGCCCGCGCGAACACCGCGGAGCAAACCGACTGGGGCCGCATTGCCGCGCTGTACGCCACGCTCGCCACCGTCGCGCCCTCGCCCGTGGTGGAGCTCAATCGCGCGGTGGCGGTAGCGATGGCCAGCGGGCCGGCCGCCGGCCTAGGGCTGGTCGACGCATTGCGCGACGAACCAGCGCTGGCGAACTACCACCTGCTGCCCGCCGTGCGCGGCGACCTGCTGGAAAAGCTCGGGCGCCATGCCGAGGCCCGCGTGGAGTTCGAGCGTGCCGCTTCGCTCACCCGCAACCTGCGCGAACGCCAGCTCATGCAGGCCCGTGCAACTGCCTGTGCACAGCTGGCGACGGGCTGAAAGCCATCGGCAGACCGGCTGCACAGCGCAAGATTTCTCGCACGCTCCATGCCTCCCGGCACCTGCATTCCCGCAGCGCTGGCGCTATCTTCGGCGACTGCCGTCATCTCCTGCCATCCAATCGAGGTCTTGCCATGCCGCTGCGCCGCGCCGTGGGTCCGCTACTCGTCGTTGCCTGCCTGCTGTCGCCGGCCCTGCCCGCGCTCGCGGCAAGCCATGCGCCACCGCCGGCAGCGGCCGCCAGTGCGCTGGAATGGCGGCTGGTCGGCCCGTTCCGTGGCGGCTGGGCCACCATGGCCGAAGGCGTGCCTTCACAGCCGGATACGTTCTACATCGGCACCGCGGGCGGCGGCGTCTGGAAGACCATTGACGCGGGCCGCACCTGGCAGCCGCTGATGAACCACGTGCCGGCCGCCGCGATCGGCGCGATCGCCGTGGCACCGTCGAACCCGGACGTGATCTACGCCGGCACCGGCCAGGTGGCCGCGCGCTACGACATAGGCGGGGGCAACGGCGTCTACCGCTCCGACGACGGCGGCAAGACCTGGCACCATGCGGGCCTGGTCGATAGCCGGCACATCGGCAAGATCCTGGTCGATCCGCAGCACCCGGACACCGTGCTGGTCGGCGCGCTCGGCCACTACTTCGGGCCGAACCACGATCGCGGCGTGTTCCGTTCCACCGATGGCGGCAAGACCTGGCAGCAGACGCTGCACGTGGACGACGACACCGGCGTGGTGGACATGGCCGCCGATCCCGCCAACCCCCGGGTGGTCTACGCGGCGACCTGGCAGGTGCGCAACTGGCCGTGGCTGTCGTACTACCAGCCCAACGCGGGGCCGGGCAGCGGCGTGTACAAGTCCACCGACGGCGGCGTGACCTGGAAGCGCCTGGGCGGCCACGGCTGGCCCACCGGCGACCTCGCGCGGATCGGCATCGCCGCCGCCCGCGGCAACCGCGTCTATGCCGTGGTGAACGACGCCACGCATCCCGGGCAGAGCGGCCTCTACCGCTCCGACGACGGTGGCGCGACCTGGCAGGCGGAGAGCCACGCCAGTTGGCTGCCGAACGACTACTTCAGCCGCATCACCGTCGACCCCAACGACCCGGATCGCGTCTACTCGGCCGGGCAGTCGATCCGCCGCTCCGACGACGGCGGCAAGACCTGGCACATCTTCAAGGGCGCGCCCGGCGGCGACGACTACCACTACCTGTGGATCGACCCGACCGACACGCAGCGCATGATCACCGCCAGCGACCAGGGCGCGGTGGTCACCGTCAACGGCGGCAAGAGCTGGAGCAGTTGGTACAACCAGCCCACCGCCCAGCTCTACCACCTGGGCGCGGACAACCAGTTCCCATACTGGATCTACGCCGGCCAGCAGGACTCCGGCACGGTGGGCATCGCCAGCCGCAGCGACTACGGCTCGATCTCCTTCCGCGACTGGAACCCGGTCGGCGGCGACGAGCGTGACTACGACCTGCCCTACCCGGGCGACCCTGGCATCGTGTTCGGCTCCGGGCTCGGCGGCCGCGTGTCGCGCTGGAACCGCAGCACCGGCGTGGTGCAGAACGTCGCGCCGTGGCCGGTGAGCAGCTACGGCCAGCGCGCCACCGACTTCAAGTACCACTACACCTGGATCACCCCCATCGCATTCTCGGCCAAGCCTCCGTATGCGCTGTACATGGGCGCGCAGGTGCTGTTCCGCAGCACCGACCAGGGCCAGCACTGGAGCGTGATCAGTCCCGAACTCAACGGCAAGACGGCCGGCGCGCGGAACTGCAAGGGCAATCCCACGCCGCAACAGGCACGCGACTGCGGCTACGGCGTGATCTACAGCATCGCGCCCTCGCCGCGCGACAACGACGAAATCTGGGTCGGCACCGACGACGGCCTGGTGCAGCTCACCCGCGACGGTGGCAAGAGCTGGCACAACGTCACGCCCAAGGGCTTACCGGCGTGGGGCAAGGTCAGCTCGATCGACGTCTCCGCATTGCAGCCCGGCACCGCCTACGTCGCAGTGGACAACCGCCGCCAGGACGACCACACGCCGCACGCGTGGCGTACCAGCGACTACGGCGCACGCTGGACGAGCATCGCCGCCGGCCTGCCCGCACACGACTTCGTCAGCGTGCTGCGCGCCGATCCGAAGAAGGCCGGGTTGCTCTATGCCGGCACCGACCGCGGCGTGTACGTCTCCACCGATGACGGCGCGCACTGGTGGTCGCTGCAGCGCAACCTGCCCACCGCCTGGGTGCGCGACCTGCTGGTGCACGGCGACGACCTGATCGCCGCCACCCAGGGCCGCGCGATCTGGATCCTCGACGACGTCAGCCCGCTGCGCCAGGCCAGCACCTCGGCGGCCGTGCAGCTGTACGCGCCGGCGCCGGCGGTCCGCGTGCGCGCCAACGAGAACAAGGACACGCCGCTGCCGCCAGGCACGCCGCTGGGCACCAACCCGCCCACCGGCGCCATCATCGACTACCGCCTCGCGCAGGCGGCCCACGGCCCGGTCACGCTCAGCATCTACGACGCCAAAGGCCAGCTGGTGCGCCGCTACAGCAGCGACGAGCAACCCGTGCATCGCGATGCCGACCGCTACTTCGAGAGAGGCTGGCTCGGCACGCCGCAGCGGCTCTCGGCCGCCGCCGGCATGCACCGCTTCGTATGGGACCTGCGCTACCCGCGCCCGCACGCCATCGAATACGGCTACAGCATCGCGGCCACTTGGGACAGCGACACCCCGCTCACGCCGGAAGGCCCGCTGGTGCTGCCCGGCAGCTACCAGGTGGTGCTGCATGCGAACGGCAAGGACTACCGCGCGCCGCTCACCGTGACGATGGATCCGCGCGAACACGTAGCCACCGCCGACCTCGCCGCCGGCCTCGCCTTCTCGCGGCGCATCGGCGGAACGCTACAGCAGGTCTGGAGCCACTACGGCGAAGTGCAGTCGCTGCGCAAACAGCTCGATGTACTGCACGCCAGACTGGCCGGCGACGCGGCGAACAAATCCCTGCTCGGCGCCGTGGACGCGCTGGACGCAAAGACCAAGCCGCTGGTCAGCGGCGACGGCGAATACGCCTCGAACCTGCACGCGATGAGCGACGCGCTCACCGCCATCGCCACCGACGTCGAAGGTGCCGACCGCGCGCCCACCCAAGGCCAGCAGCAGGCGCTGGCCGAATACGAGGCCAACCTCGGCAAGGCGCTGGCGCTGTGGACGTCGATCCGCAACACCGACCTGCCGCAGCTCGACCAGCAGTTGCAGGCAGCGCACCTTCCCGCCGCGACGCTGGCGGCAATGAAGCAACCGGCACCGAACAGCGATGTGGATGCGGACCAGCCATAGCGCATCCGCCCCCTCCCAACGGGCCAAAGGGCCGCCTTGCCGGGCGGCCCTTGCGTATGCGGCGATGCAAACGGATCGCAGAGGTTTTGGCTGGATCCAGGCTATCGGCGGGCTGCGCAAGCCGCGCGTGGAGGGCATTGGCACAATGCGCGGCTGGATGACCAGGGAGTCTTCAGCCTGCAACCTGATCCGGTTGATTTTGAAATGTCGCGCCGTCCGGATGCGTTGGCCGACGCCCGCTCATGGGTTGCAATGGTCGCAGCGTCCTGGATCGGCCCACGCGGCTTCGGATGTCCGTTCGCAGCGGTAACCACATCCGGCGCACACCGAGACTGCAGCTCGGATCCTATCGGTAGGCGCATGGCAGGCCGCGCATGGCAGGCCGGTGAGCCACTCGGTTACCACGAACCCCTCCCGGCCGCAGTCCGGGCAGCGTGACCGGTGGCGCCGCAGCAGATCGATGGTCGCACGCCGAATGGCACGCATGCGGGTCGGATTGCGATGCGCACGCATATCCGTTTCAAGATAGGCCGCACCACAGAGCGCAACGCACTCGGCTACCGCAGCGAGGAGCCCGGTCATGGTCATGGCGTTCTTGCGCAACAGCTTGAGCGGCGCCGCCTTGCCGTCCTCAGTGCCGATCACGATGACGCCGTGGGACGGAAAGCCCACTCCTTGCGCAAAAGCCGCAGCGGCCTCGCTCTCCGTCACCACGCAGTGTGCGTAGTTGGTCCGTGACGTGACATGGTGCCCGACGACCTCGACACCGTTGCGACGATCTATCAACAGCACCAGTTCGCTGTCGCAGGGGACGAACGGTACCTGTGGATGGGGTCCGAAGCTTCCTTCGCTGGCAATGCCGATCAGCGCGTTAGGGACGTGTTCAAACGCTGCGGCGATCTTAGCCCTTGCCGTCGCCAGCGGCGTATCCGTCCGCGACACGTCGCGGCTGAAGGTTCCGAAGCGATCCGTGTCGAAGTCGGCCGGGAGCTCGGTACGTAAACCCAAGGCACCACGCAACAGGGGAGCAATGACGCTCTCCTTACCATGCATGGTGGCGATCACGGCACAATCGGACGGCATCAGAAATACCCCTCCCGCTTTTGTCGCTCAAGGCCGCCGCCCGAGTCGCGGTCGCCCAACCTGCCCTCGCGCTCCGACAAGCGCGAAGTCATGGTCTCGGCGGTTACAGCCGCGAGATCGGCCGCGTTGGACTCCACAGCGCCAGTCACCGGCCAGCAGCCCAGCGTCCTGAAACGTACATGGCGGTTGGTGGGCACCTCGCCGCGCAGGAAGCGCATCCGCTCAGGATCGTCCACCACCAGCAAGGCACCATCTCGCTCGACCACCGGTCTCGATGCCGCGAAATACAGCGGCGCCAACGCGATGTTCCTGAGAAGTGCATAGCGCCAGATATCAAGCTCCGTCCAGTTGGACAATGGATAGACCCGCAGGGATTGCCCCCTGCACAGGCGGGTGTTGTACACGCTCCAAAACTCGGGCCGCTGCTGGCGTGGATTCCACGCATGGCCACGCTCGCGCAGCGAAAACACGCGCTCCTTGGCGCGCGACTTCTCCTCGTCGCGGCGCGCGCCGCCGAAGATCACGTCGTAGCTTCCAGCGTCCAGCGCCTGCTTGAGGGCATCGGTGCGCATGGTCGTGGTGTAGTCGTCGCCATGGTCGAAGGGGTTCATACCATGCGCACGCCCCTGCTCGTTGACGTGGACGAGGAGCTCGAAGCGATGTTCGCGGGCGAAGCGATCGCGGAAAGCCAGCAGGTCGTTGAACTCCCAGGTCGAATCCACGTGCAAGAGCGGTACCGGAGGCGGCGCCGGATGGAAGGCACGCACCGCAAGATGCGCCAGGACGGTGGAGTCCTTTCCGCCGGAAAACAGCAGCACCGGTCGCTGCGCCTGCGCCATGGCCTCGCGGAGAATGAAGATCGCCTCGTTCTCGAGCCATGCGAGGTGGGGATCGAGCATGCCCACCTGTGCAGACACGCCGGTCACGCCAACAAGGCCCCCAGGCCGGCGGCCCGACAGAGACGGTCGCACAGGGCATAACCCAGCCCGCGGTCGCTGGGCGGCACCACGATCAGCGCGGCCAGACCCATCTCGTCCGCCTCGCGCAGGCGCCGGTACAACTGGTGTGCCTGCTCACTGGCGGTGTTGCCCATGGGCAACCAGGGGATGTGGTCCGGCCATGCCGACGCCCGCGCTTCGGACAACACGCCCATGCGCACGCCAAGGGCGGTGTACTCGGCAATCTTCGCGGGAACATCCTCCATCGAGGCCAGTACGACGCTCGCGTCGGGTGCATAGTGCAATGGCATGCGGCCAGGACTGCGAATGACCGGGCTGATGGCCGGATCGACCGGCTCGGCGACCGTCTGCTCCAGGTCCCGCGTCGTGATGGCGCCGGGGCGGAGCAAACGCATGGTCCCGGTCGACAGGTCGACGATGGTCGACTCGATGCCTACACGGCAGTCGCCGCCGTCCAGCACCACGTCGACCGCGTCGCCCAGTTCCTGCCGCACATGCCGAGCCGAAGTGGGGCTGATCTTCTTGTGCCGGTTCGCGGAGGGGGCGGCGATACCTCCGCCAAAGGCCGCCAGCACCTCCAGCGCCAGCGGATGCGCCGGCACGCGAAGCGCCACCGTATCGAGGCCGCCGGTCACCGCATCGAGCACGCCGGGCGCACGTTGCAGGACCAGCGTCAGCGGCCCCGGCCAAAAGGCCTCGGCCAGGCGCCACGCCGCCGCAGGGACGGCGTGCGCCCATTGCGTCAGCTGCTCTTTCCGATGCAGGTGCACGATCAGCGGATGGTTGGTCGGGCGCCTCTTGGCGGAGAAGATCCGTGCGACAGCCTCGGGATTGCTGGCGTCGGCGCCTAGTCCGTAGACAGTTTCGGTCGGCAGACCGATGAGCCCGCCGCGGCGTAACGCATCGACCGCCGCAAGCACGTCGTCGCGTTGCGATACCGTGGCCGCGGAGTTGGCGTTGCTGTTGATCGCATTCATGTCGTCTGCTCCCACTTCAGGTTGCCGGCGTAGCGTTGGAAGGAATCAGCTGCAGTGCCCATGGCGAAAAGGTGCGCCCAGCCATGATCGAACAGCTGGCGCACTGACTCATGCCTGGCAAGAATCGCGTCGATGGCATCGACGGGCGCCGCGATGAAGACCGACAGCCGCAGCGGCTCGTGGATCAGGCGTACGCCGTCGTGGACGGATTGCCACGGCAGCCCCGTGCGCAGATCGCCGCCACTGCCCTCGAGCACGCCGAGCCTGCCGACGACGTTGTGCAGCGTCTTGTTGCCGCTGCCGAACGTCCGGTTGTCCACCGCGGAGCCGTAGTACTGCAGGTTGATCCAGGTGCCCACGATCATCGGCCCGGTCATGATGGACTCGAGCATCGCGAAGTCGGCGTCGTGCTTCCAGTCGTACGAGTTGAGGAACGCGCGCCCGCCGAGATCCAGCCCTGCCGTGCGGCGTCGCGGCGCGATGATGTATGCCGCGCAACCGGCCAAGCCCCACTCCGGACGCACCTCGCTCCAATCCTTGCTGCGCGCCATGATCTGGGCGTCGAGTGGCCGTTCATCATGCAGCGTGAGGGTGACCGCCCGCTCTTGCCGGGCGAGCCGGCCGGCCTCGGCCAGCGCGGCCCGTAGTCGCGCCAGGTCCCCGGCATGAGTCGCGGGAACTTCATCCTGGTCGAACAGCGTGACGTGGTCCGTGGTGGTGTCGTGCAGCGCACCGAGGAACCAGGTGTCGCCCGGAATGCCGATGCCACGTGCGTTCAACGCCTTGCGCACCTGCGGGTCATTGAGCACGGCGGCTGCGACCCGCGCGTTGGCCTCACCCGAATGTCCCCCACAGGCGCCGCAGTCCAGGCCACTGGCATGCGGGTTGTTGACGGAAGTCGCGCCATGCCCGGCGAACAGCACCAGGCGCGCGACATGCGGGTGCAGCGACATGCCCCGCAGGGCGCCCTCGGCGAGTCTGACGCGGGCCTCCAGTGTCATGCCGCTGGCTTGTCCGCTGGCCTGCGACGGCGCGATGTTGGGTGTGAGGCGTGCTGCCACCGCGGGGTCGATGCCGCGTTTCACCGGATTCGACTCGGGCCGCGTGAAGCCCAGGCTGTCGGCGACCAGCTTGCCGGCGAACAGCCATCCCAACGATTCGACGAAGGTGAACGAGGACACGGCGGCGAGCTTGAACCAGCGCCAGCCGCCGGCGGCGCGAAGCCGCCAGCGCCGCCGTGCCGCGATGCTGGCCCGCTCCGGCGCGGACGCCGCCTTGACCGATTCGTGCACGGTGATCGCCGGGGCCACCAGCACCGGGCAGCGCGCGCTGCCGTGCGCGCGACC
>DAIDKO010000015.1 GCA_027450005.1 Rhodanobacter sp.
GCTAACCAATAAGCCTAGCAGATGGCGAGTTTGCGATACTCCGCGGATGAAACCTTCCCTCCGCGTCGCCGCACTGCTCTGCCCGCTGATCCTGCTCTGCGCCACGCCGCCCATGACGGTGCATGCAGCCACACTTCCCGCGCCCCGGGAGCCGCATTCGCTGGCGGCGCAGATCGACGCGATCATCGACCAGCCACGCTACGCCGCCGCCGACTGGGGCATCGCGGTCGTGTCGCTGGACAGCGGTCGCACCGTGTACGCACACCGATCCGGCAAGCTGTTCGAACCTGCCTCCACCGCCAAGCTGTTCACTGCGGCATTGACGCTGGACACGCTCGACCCACAGGCGCGCATCCCCACGCGCCTGCTCTCGGCTGCGCCCATTCGCGACGGCGCGCTCGTCGGCCCGCTGCTGCTTTACGGCATGGGCGATCCTACGCTGGGCACGCCCGGCGCCAATCCCGACTGGGCTGACGCCCTCGCGGCGCAACTGGCTGCGCGCGGCATCCATGTCGTGCGCGGCGACCTGATTGCCGACACCACGTATTTCTCTGGCCCTTCGCTGGGCAACGGCTGGGAGGCAAGCGACCTACTGGGCTGGTTCGCCGCGCCCGCCTGCGCACTGACCGTGCACGAAAACACCGTGGCACTGACGCTGGTACCCGGCCGTACCGCCGGCCGACCGGTACGCCTGGATTTCACGCCGGAGGTGGCGACGCCGCCGCTGGTGGGCACGCTCACCACGGTGCCGGCGCACACGCCCGACGACATCAACCTCTATCGCCTGCCCGGCCAAACGATGCTGCACGCCTTCGGCAGCATCGCCGTCGGCACGCCGGCGCGGACCTACCGCCTGGCCATTCCCGACCCGGCCCGCCAGGCGGGCGAGGAATTGCGCGCGGCGATGCGACGCCACGGCATCCGGCTGGCCGGCAAACTGCGCGTGCTTGCCTGGCCGGAGCGCGACGACGCACTGCGGACCAACGCACGGGCGCTGGCCGAGGTGCTGTCGCCACCCGTGAGCGACATCCTCACCCAGGGCCTCAAGCGCTCGCAGAACCTCTACCTGCAGAACCTGCTGCAACTCGACGGCGTCAGCGCGAAGGCCGCGGCGGTGAACCAGACCGTTGCGCCCAGCGGCTTCCTGAGCAGCGAAGCCTGGGGACTGCGCGCGTTGCACGCGTTGTTGGAGCGCATCGGCATCGCGCCGTCGTCGGTGCTGATGGAGGAAGGTAGCGGCCTGTCGCGCGGCGACCTGGTCACGCCCGCCGCCATGGCGCAGCTGCTGCAATACATCGCCGCGCAACCGTGGTCATCCATGCTGCGCGGCATGCTGCCGTTGGCCGGCGTTGACGGTACGCTGGAATGGCGCATGCGCGACGGCCCAGCCACCGACAAGGTGCACGCCAAGACCGGCAGCATGACCTACGTACACAGCCTGGCCGGCTATGCCACCACCGCCGACGGCCAGAGGCTAGCGTTCGTGATCATGCTCAACAACTACGACCGCGGCGAAGGCGAGCCGGGCGCCGACCACGACATCGATGCCATCGTGCAGTTGCTGGCCGGCTGGCACGGCAGCGAGTAAGCCGGCTCATGCGCTCAGCAGGCGGGCCAGCTCCTGGCCAATCTTTTCCGGCGTGTCGGTGGGCGCATAGCGCTTCACCACCTTGCCGTCCGCATCGACCAGGAACTTGGTGAAGTTCCACTTGATCACCTCGCTGCCGAGGATGCCCTTGCCCTCGTGCTTCAGCCACTGGTAGAGCGGATGCGCACGGTCGCCATTCACCTCGATCTTGGCGAACAGCGGGAAACTGACTTCGTAGCTGGTGCTGCAGAAGTTGCGGATCTCCGCCTCATCGCCCGGCTCCTGGTGGCCGAACTGGTCACAGGGGAAGCCCAGCACCGCCAGGCCGCGCTCGCGCCATTCGCGCCAGAGCTTTTCCAGCCCGGCGTACTGCGGGGTGAAGCCGCATTTGGAGGCCACGTTGACGATCAGCAAGGTCTTGCCCTGCCATTCGGATAACGATCGCTCGTTGCCGTCGATGTCGCGCGCGTTGAAGTCGTAGATGCTGCTCATGGCCAGGGTTCCGTGGATGGACGTATGGAAGTCTACGCCAGAGGCTAGAATGTCCGCCCACCTCGACGCCGAATGCCCGTGATCCGTTTCCTCGACGTACACAAGTCCTACCGCGTGGACGGCAAGGACATTCCCGCGCTGCAACCGTTCAGCCTCGACATCGTGGATGGCGAGGTGTTCGGCATCATCGGCCATTCCGGCGCCGGCAAGTCCACTCTGATCCGCCTGATCAACCTGCTGGAGCGGCCCAGTGGCGGAAGCATCCTGATCGGCGACACCGAGATGACCGCCTTGCCCGAACCGGCGCTGCGCGCGCAGCGCCGGCGCATCGGCATGATCTTCCAGCACTTCAACCTGCTCACCTCGCAGACGGTGGCGGACAACGTGGCGTTTCCGCTGCGCCTGGCCGGAGAGCGCGACGCGACGAAAATCCGTGCACGCGTCGCCGAACTGCTCGCGCGGGTCGGCCTCGACGAACACGCGGGCAAGTACCCTTCGCAGCTGTCCGGCGGTCAGAAGCAGCGCGTGGGCATCGCCCGCGCCTTGGCCAACCGGCCGGAGATCCTGCTGTGCGACGAGGCCACCAGCGCACTCGACCCGCAGACCACCGCCTCGGTGCTTGATCTGCTCGCCGCGATCAACCGCGAACTCAAGCTCACCATCGTACTGATCACCCACGAGATGGACGTGGTACGCCGCATCTGCGACCGCGTGGCCGTGCTCGACGCCGGCCGCATCGTGGAGAGCGGCACGGTGGCCGATGTCTTCCTGCATCCCAGGCATGCCACAACGCGGCGCTTCGTGGCCGAGGCGCTGCCGGAGGAAGCCTCTACCGCTCAGGTGCCGGCCGCGGCCGGCCGCGTGCTTCGCCTGACCTTCCGCGGTGCCACCACGCTGCAGCCTGTGCTCAGCCGCGTGATGCGCGAGCACGGCGTGGATTTCAACCTGCTCGCCGGCCGCATCGACCGCATCAAAGACCTGCCCTACGGCCAGCTCACCCTGACGCTGGACGGCGCGCGCAGCGACGCCGCGTTGGCGGCGCTGCGCCAGGCCGGTATTGAAATCGAGGAGGTGGCCGCATGACGCTCTCGCCACTGCAGAGCCTTTTCCCCAACATTGACGACTGGGGCGAGCTGGGGCGCGCCTGCATCGACACTCTGCTGATGCTGGGCGGCTCGCTGACGCTCACCGTCCTGATCGGCCTGCCACTTGGTGTGCTGCTCTACCTCACCGGCAAGGGGCAGCTACGGGCTATGCCTCGGCTCTACGGCTCCATCTCGCTGCTGGTGAACGTGCTGCGCTCGGTGCCCTTCATCATCCTTATGATCGTGCTGATGCCGGTCACTTATGCGCTGGTGGGCACCAAGCTGGGCGTGCGCGGCGCGATCCCGCCACTGGTGATCGGCGCCGCACCGTTCTTCGCGCGGCTGGTGGAAACCGCGCTGCGCGAGGTGCAGAAAGGCGTCATCGAGGCTGCGCAGGCGATGGGTGCCAGCACCTGGCAGATCGTGCGCCACGTGCTGCTGCCCGAGGCACGGGCCGGCATCGCCGCCGGGATCACGGTGACCGCCATTGCACTGGTGGGCTACACGGCGATGGGCGGCGCCATCGGCTCCGGCGGCCTGGGCGACCTCGCCTATCGCTACGGCTACCTCAGCTACGAGTCCGACTACATGGTCGTGACCGTGGCGTTGCTGGTAGTACTGGTACAGCTGCTGCAGATGCTGGGCGACCGCATCGTTGCGCGTTATAAGCGCCACTGATCCGGTTATTTCCCCGCCAACGTTCGTACGTCTAGTCTGCAAGTCCCCCGGAAACCGCCATGAACCATGCTGCTGCTCGCCGCCCTCTCGGCCGTCCTCTCGCTCCTGCTGCTGGCAGGCGTGGCCCGCAAACCGTCGTGACGCGGATGGTACGCGCCACAGTCTGCGCGGCCTTCGCCTTGCTGCTCGCAGCGTGCGCGGCGCCGAAGGAGGGCGCCAACACGCTTACCGTGGCCGCCACCGCAGTGCCGCATGCGGAGATCCTGAAGCAAGTGCAGCCCATCCTCGCGAAGGAAGGCGTGAAGTTGCGGATCAAGGTATTCGCCGACTACGTGCAGCCGAACATGCAGGTAGCCGAGAAGAACATCGACCTCAACTACTTCCAGACCAAGCCCTACCTCGACGCGTTCAATCAGGAACACGGCACCGATCTGGTGCCCATCGTCGGCGTACACATTGAGCCGTTCGGCGCCTACTCGCGCCGGATCAGGAACATCGACCAATTGCCGGACGGCGCCACCGTGGCGCTGCCGAACGACCCCAGCGACGAAGGTCGCGCGTTGTTGCTACTCGCCAAGAACAAACTGATCACGCTCAAGGATCCCGCCAACGCGCTGGCCTCGCTCAAGGACATCACGGCCAATCCGAAGCACCTGCGGTTCAAGGAGCTCGAAGCGGCGATGCTGCCGCGCACGCTGGACGAAGTGGATCTGGCGCTGATCAACACCAACTACGCGCTGGCGGCAGGCCTCAACCCCACCAAGGATGCTCTGCTGATCGAAAGCAGCGATTCGCCTTACGTGAATTACCTGGTGGGTCGACCCGACAACCGCAACGATCCGCGCGTGCAGAAGCTGGCGAAGGCGCTGACCAGTCCGGCGGTCAAGGCGTTTATCGAGCGAAAGTACCGCGGCGCGGTCTTGCCGGCGTTCTGAACAGGATGTGGGGGCGCTACCAGCGCGCCCCGCGTGACCCGCAATCGCCCCGGAGGATGCTCAGGCAGCGGCCATCTGCTTCGGGATCGAGCGGTTGGTATGGGTGATGCGATTCTTCTCGTCCACGTAGACGCAGGTAGGCTGGAACTGCGCCAGCTCCTTTTCGTCGATCTGCGCAAACGCGGCGATGATGATGAGGTCGCCCACCTGCACGCTGCGGGCGGCGCTACCGTTCACCGAGATGATGCCCGAGCCCTCCTCCGCGCGCAGTGCGTAGGTGACGAAGCGCTCGCCGTTGTCGATGTCCCAGGCGTGGATCTGCTCGTACTCGCGGATGCCCGCGGCGTCGAGCAGGTTGCCGTCGACGGCGATCGAGCCTTCGTAGTGCAGCTCGGCGTGGCTGACGGTGGCGCGATGGATCTTCGCCTTGAACATGTTCAGGTGCATGACTACGGATTCCTGCGGGGACGGCCCACGTGGCCGGTCATTATCGAACCGGTGGCATTGCGTCGCAACATCGGCCGGTCAGCCAAGAAGATGGGGACATTTCAGTCGAAGGGAAGGTTGTCGATCAACCGCGTCGTGCCCAGGCGTGCGGCGATCAGTGCCACCAGCCCCTCGCGTGCGCCATCGGCCGGCTCCGACAGGTCATCGGCACGGCGTATCGCCGCGTAGTCGGGCACAAAGCCTGCGCGCTCCAGCTTGGAATGCGCCACCTTCTCGATGACGTGCCGCGCATGTCCCCGGCCCAGCAGGTCACGCATCTGCTCCAGGGTTTGCTTGATCAGGGGGGCCTGCTTACGCTCCGCCTCGGAGAGGTATTGGTTGCGCGAGCTGAGCGCCAGGCCGTCCTCGGCACGCAGTGTGGGCGCCCCTATCACCTTCACCGGCAAGGCCAGGTCGCGCACCATCCGTTCGATCACCTTGAGCTGCTGGAAATCCTTCTGGCCGAACACCGCCAGATCCGGCTGCACCAGATTGAACAGTTTGCACACCACCGTCGCGACGCCGTCGAAGTGGCCAGGGCGGTGCGCCCCCTCTAGTGTGTCGGTGATTCCGGGCACATGGATACTCACGCTCTGTTCGGCGCCAAACGGGTACATCGTCGCCACCTCGGGCGCAAACAGCAGGTCGCAGCCATGCTCGGCAAGGCCCGCCTGATCCTGCACCAGTGTGCGCGGGTAGCGTTCGAAATCCTCGTTTGGCCCGAACTGGGTGGGATTGACGAAGACCGTTGCCACCACGCGATCGGCGCGCGCGCGCGCCAGCTTCAGCAGGGAGTGGTGCCCGGCATGCAGGTTGCCCATGGTGGGCACCAGCCCGACGGTCTGCCCCTGGGAACGCCAGCCGCGGACGACAGCGCGCAGTGCCGGTGCGTCTTGCACGGTTTGCATGGCGTGTCCTCGTCCAGTGGAAGCTCAGTTGAAGCAGTGCTCGGGCGCAGGGAAGGCGCCGCTGCGCACGTCGGCCGCGTAGGCGGCGAGCGCGGCCGCCACTGAATCGCGGCCGGCGAGGAAATCCTTGCTGAACTTGGGCCGCTTGCCGGGAGTGATGCCAAGCATGTCCTGGATCACCAGCACCTGGCCGTCGCAATGCGGACCGGCGCCGATACCGATCACCGGGATTTTCAGCTCGCGAGTCACCCGCTCGCCCAGCATACTGGGCACGCCTTCCAGCACCAGCAGATCCGCGCCCGCCGCCTGCACGGCCTGCGCCTCGGCGAAGATGCGATCGGCGGTGTCCTGCTCGCGGCCCTGAATGCGAAACCCGCCGAACTTGTGCACCGACTGCGGGGTGAGGCCCAGGTGCGCGCAGACCGGAATCGCCCGTGCCACCAGCGCTGAAATCGCGTCCAGGATATGCGGGGCGGCGCCCTCGATCTTCACCATCGCAGCCCCTGCCTCGCCGACCAGGCGTGCGCCGGCTTCCAAAGCATGCGGCACGTCGCGATCAGCCATGAACGGCAGATCGGCCACCAGCAGTGTAGCCGACAGGCCGCGCGCCGCGGCCTGCGTGTGATACACCATGTGATCCAGCGTCACTGGCAGGGTGCTCTTGTGGCCTTGAATCACCATGCCCAGCGAATCACCCACCAGCGCCACGTCGATACCGGCCAGCTCCAGCTGCGCGGCAAGGCTGTAGTCGTACGCGGTGAGAACCGTTATGCGGCGGCCTTCGGCCTTCATTGCATGCAGGCTTGGCACGGTGACCGGCTTGCGCGCGGGAACGTTAGCGGAATCCACGTACACGGTGATGCCTCGGATCGGGAGTGGTCGATTATCCGCTGCGCCGCATCATTCGGCCAGCCGGGCTTCGCCCAGGCATTCACAGCCTCGCCTATCCGCTTCAGCAAGCAGATCGGCCACGCGCCCCTGCCCGGGTAAGACGAGATCGGGCGCCAGATCGGCCAGCGGCAGCAGCACGAAGGCGCGCTCGCCGATGCGCGGATGCGGCAAGGTGAGTCGGGCATCAGTCAGTTGCACACCATCCATGTGCAGTAGGTCGAGATCCAGCGTGCGCGGCCCATTGCGCTCGGCGCGAACGCGGCCAGCCCGCTGTTCGATCGCCAGCAAGGCGTCAAGAAGCGCGTGTGGCTCGAGGGCGGTTTGCAGCAGCACGGCGGCATTGACGAACGGCGGCTGCTCCAGCACGCCCCACGGCGGCGTGCGGTACAAGCGCGAGCGACGCAGTAGTCGCGTGGAAGACAACCGCGCCAGCGCCTCCATCGCATCCACTACCTGCCGCTGCGGCTCGCCCAGGTTTCCGCCCAGCGCGACGTAGGCGGCGATGCTCACGCCGGCTTCGGCTTGGCCGCCGGCTTGCGTCGACGCCGTTTGCGCGCGGGCGCGACGGCTGCTGCGACCCATTCGGAATCGCCGCCACTGCCACCGTGCGTCGGCAACGCCGCCGCAAGCGTGTCGTGCGGCAACTGCTGGGCGTGATCCCACCATTGGCCGAGCTCGCGGATCGCCGGCGATTCGTGCGCCCGCAGCAGCAGGAAATCGAACGCGGCGCGGAAGCGCGGGTGCGCCAGCAGGCGCAATACCTTCTTCCGCTGGATCTGTTCAAAGCGCGGCTGCAGCGACCAGATCTCCTCCATGGTGAAGGTGAATCGCCGCGGGATCGCCACGCGCTGGCACTGCTCGGCCACCACCTGTATCGCGGCGCGCGCCCACGCCTCGTTCGCGTCCTTGCCGCGGGCGATCTGTTGGTGCGCCACATCGCGCACCTCGCCCCAGAGCAGCACGGCGAACAGGAAGGCCGGCGTCACCGATTTGCCCTCGGCCACACGTTCGTCGGTGTTCGCCAGGCCCTGCTCGATCAAGGCCCGCAACGCTTCGTCGCCGCGCTTCAGCGCGCGCGCTGTCGCGGGAAAAAGGAACTGCAGCAGGCCGCATTGTTCGAGCATGCGGAAGCTCTTCAGGCCGTGCCCGGCGAGGAACATCTTCAGCGACTCGTCGAACAGCCGCGCCGGCGAGGCTTCAAGCAGCAGCGACCCCAGCTCCGCGAAAGGCGCGGTCGCGGCCGCGTCGATGGTGAAGCCCAGCTTGGCCCCGAGCCGCGCCGCGCGCAGCATGCGCACCGGGTCCTCGCGGTAGCGCGTGGCCGGCTCGCCGATCAGGCGCAGCACGTGATCCTCCAGGTCCCCCATGCCACCCACGTAGTCGCGCACCGAAAAGTCGCTGATGTCGTAATACATCGCGTTGACGCGGAAGTCGCGACGCAACGCGTCCTCCTCGATCGTGCCCCACACGTTGTCGCGCACGATGCGGCCATCCACGATGTGCCGCTCGCCTTCCGCGCCCTCTTCCTCGCCGGTGCCACGGAAGGTGGCCACTTCGATGATTTCCGGCCCGAACACCACGTGGGCCAGCCGAAACCGGCGGCCGATCAGACGGCAGTTGCGGAACAACTTCTTCACTTCGTCCGGAGTGGCGTTGGTGGCAACGTCGAAATCCTTCGGCCGGCCGCCCAGCAACAGGTCGCGCACTGCGCCACCGACCAGATAGGCGTCGTAGCCCGCCTCGTTGAGGCGGTAGAGCACACGCAGTGCAGCCTTGCTGATGTTCTTGCGGGAAATCGTGTGCTGCTCGCGCGGGATGATGCGCAGCGCGGGCCTGGCGTCGTTCCTGGCTTCGGGATTCAAGCGGCTGGGATCCTTGCGGTTATCTTGTCCAGCCGTGGCCGCGCGACGACGCAACGGCATTGCCGAACGAAACAATTCCGTTATACTACCGCGCTCTGCAAGACTTCGCTCCCATCGTCTAGCGGTCTAGGACACCGCCCTCTCAAGGCGGGAACACGAGTTCGAACCTCGTTGGGAGCGCCATTTACTTGTGCGATTCCTCCGGAATCGCCGCCGCGCGGCAGGTAGCGGCAAGGTTCAAGTGCCTGCCCTACCCTCGGATCGACCGTGGCCAACCATGGTCGCGCTCCTCAGGAACAGACGTCACGATCCAGCGATCGTGGCGTTCGCTTTTGAGGTGGACGCCCGGCAGCAAACCTCCAATCCCGGTTGCCAGATACGGCGCCGTTGCCGCACCGTCTCGCCAGTCGCGCCAGCGACTTTTCACTCACCGCGCATTGCAGTCATACTTTCCAACGACCGAACGCAAGAGCCCCATCCCATGACCTTTGTCGTCACCGACAACTGCATCAAGTGCAAGTACACCGACTGCGTGGAAGTCTGCCCGGTCGATGCCTTCCACGAAGGCCCGAACTTCCTGGTGATCGATCCGGACGAGTGCATCGACTGCACGTTGTGCGAGCCGGAATGCCCGATCAACGCGATCTATCCGGAGGACGATGTACCCGGCGGGCAAGAAGCGTTCATAGCGTTGAATGCCGAGCTGGCGAAAGCCTGGCCGGTCATCACCGAGCGCAAGGATGGCCTGCCCGACGCGAGGGATTGGGAAGGCAAACCGGACAAGATCAAGCTGCTCCAGCGCTGAGCCTGAATACGGGACCGCGGCACGCAAGTACCTCAGTTCTGTTCCTATACACTTGAGCAAAATTGCTCATAGGATTTATCCGCACTTCGTTGACGCGGCTTTCGCCGCCCAACTGAAGCCTCTTGACGCTCAGTTGCGCCGGAGGAACGCGCCAGCAGAATCCGCCGCACTTCGGTGTGCGGCATGAACCGG
>DAIDKO010000016.1 GCA_027450005.1 Rhodanobacter sp.
TCGACCACGGTGGTGCCGGTGGCGCGGAACGCAGCGGGACCGCCGGCAACGTGCGGCAAATCGAAATCGACCGACACGGTATTGAGCGTGGCGTGGATCATCTGGCAGGCCACGGTACGCTTCCAGATCAACTCGTACAGCTTGCGCTGCTCGTCATTGAGGAATGCGGCCACTTCACGCGGGGTGCGCATCGCCGAGGTGGGACGAATCGCCTCGTGCGCCTCCTGCGCGTTCTTGCTCTTGGCCTTGTAGAACTGGGGGCCGTCGGGCAGCGCCTTGTGGCCGTAGTCGCGCGCGATCAGTGCGCGCAGCTCGCCCAGCGCGTCGTCGGACAGCGCGACCGAGTCGGTACGCATGTAGGTGATCAGGCCGACGTTGCCTTCGCTGCCGAGACTGACGCCTTCATACAGGCCCTGCGCCACCTTCATCGTGCGGCTGGTGGTGAAGCCGAGCTTGCGTGCGGCCTCCTGCTGCAGCGTGGACGTGGTGAACGGCGGCGCCGGGCGGCGCTTGCGCTCCTTGCTGCCTACCTCGCTGACGGTGAGGCGGCCGTGCGCCGCCTCCTTCAGCGCGGCGCGCGCGGCCATCGCGTCGGCCTCGTTGGTGAGGTCGAACTGCTCGAACTTCTTGCCGTTGAGCCGGGTTAGCTTGGCAGCGAACTCGCCCTCGGCGAGGCGCAGCTGCGCCTCCACCGTCCAGTATTCGCGCGCCTTGAACGCCTCGATCTCTTCCTCGCGCTCCACGATCATGCGCAGCGCCGGGCTCTGCACGCGGCCGGCGGACAGGCCGCGCTGCACCTTGCGCCACAGCACCGGCGAGAGGTTGAAACCCACCAGGTAATCCAGCGCGCGGCGCGCCTGCTGGGCATCGACCATGTCCAGCGACAGTTCGCGCGGCGATGCCACCGCGGCCTTGATCGCCTTCGGCGTGATCTCGGAGAACACCACGCGGTGCAACTGCTTGCCGTCGGTGAGGCCGCGATCCTTGAGGATCTCGCTGATGTGCCAGCTGATCGCCTCACCTTCGCGGTCCAAGTCGGTGGCGAGGTAGATGTCGTCGGCGGCCTTGGCCGCCTTGGCGATCGCGTCGACGTGCTTCTCGTTGCGTTCGATCACCTCGTACTTCATCGCGAAACCGTGATCCGGGTCGACGGCGCCCTCCTTGGGCTTGAGGTCGCGCACATGGCCATAGGAGGCGAGGACCTGGAAGTCCTTGCCGAGGTATTTGTTAATCGTCTTGGCCTTGGCGGGCGACTCGACGATGAGCAGGTTCTTGGCCATGAATCTCTTGTTGTGGGCGTGGCAAATTCATGTCGCAGTGCGACATGGCTATATATCTAGTGAGACCACGCCGGCCGGCAGACTGTCAAGCCGGAATGCGTGAAAGCGCGTCGCGATGCGGGTTCCCGGCCGCTGGCCTACCCGGGCAGACCACTGGTCGCGGTTGCCCGGCAGGCCAGCCACGCGCCCCGCCAGCTCCAGCATCAGCGGCATCGAGGACAGCACCGCCGCGGCCAGCCCGCTCCGTTCGACCAGCTCATCCAGCGTGGCCGGGTCGCGGCCCAAGGCGGCGAACAGGCGCAGGCAGTCGGGGTCCTCGCGACAGCCATCGTCACGCGACGTCGACGGCACGTCGAACTTGTGAAGCGAGCGGGCGTGCCGGCGCAGCAGCGCGAGCGCGGTATCGATTCAGTTATTCCCTGCCGCGAGCACCTCGCGCAAGCCGCCTGGTTCCAAGCCGGGCGTGCGCAGGGCGACCAGCCAAGCTCGCAATTGGCCGGATTCGTCCATGCGGCAAGTCTAGCGGTCGCCACAGACGCCAACGGCGCGGGATTCCCGCGCCGTCGTGTGGCTAAAGGCCGTGTCGGCAGATCTTCCCGGTGGAAAGAGGATGGCAGGCGTCACTCCGGCATCTTCAGCCTGTCGCCCATCTTGACCGGGCGCAGGCCATCCATCACCAGGCCGTAGCTGACATGCTCGAAGGTGCGGAACACCATCACGTGGCCGATGTACTCGTCCGGCAGGGTCACGCGTTTGCCCACGCCGCGGTCCCAGCTGTCGCTGGCCACGTCATCGTGGATGTTATCGCCGGGCTGCCAGACCGAGAAGGTCGTGCCGTTGTCCACGCCGTCGGCCGAACCCGCCGACAACGCCACGATCTGGTTCGGGCCGACGGCATCCATGGCATCGGTGAACGCGATCACGCGACCGTCCTTGGGCAGGCTCTTCGGCGCGTGCGGGTAGAAGTACGGGTCGTAGGGGTGGTTGTCCACCGGCATCAGGCGGTCGCCACTGCGGATCTCCGCGGTGGAATCCAGCACCAGCAGGGTGGAGGGGTCGCCGGTGCGCAGCACCTCGGCGGTGCCGATGACCTTAACCTCGACACCCATGTCCTTGCCGCGGCTGTAGTGGCCGGAACCGTTGTTGAAGTCCTCCTCCCATGGCGACTTCACCATGGCCGCGTTGGCCCAGAGCTCGTCGCCGTATTCCGCGGTACCACCGCTGCCGTTGTCGTAGCCACGGAACATATGCTCGGGCCGGACGATGGCCCAGCGCTGGCCGGGCTGGCTATCCAGGCCGCGCACGTAGATGTTCTGGCCCGAGGTGCCGCGCAGCTGGTCCTCTTCCAGACCGACCACGTAGGGCGCCTTGCTGACCACGCTGGAATCCATCACGCGTAGATCCTTCAGGAAGGTCTGCACGGCATCCAGCGGGATGGCCGGTACGGCGGAAGCCTCGCGATGCACGCCGGGCTCCAGCTTCAGGCTTGGTTCGCCGTTGATGAGAGACAGGTTGAGCACGTCGCCCGGGTAGATCAGGTGCGGATTGTGCACCTGCGGGTTGGCCTGCCAGATCTCCGGCCACAGCCACGGCTTGACCAGGAACTTGGCGGAGATGCCCCAAAGCGTGTCGCCGCGGCGCACGGTATAGTTGTCGGGGTGAGTGCTGCGCAGCTGCGAAGCGCCAGCGGCACACACGGCGGCCGCGACCATGGTGCCAGCGAGCACCGTGAATGCTTTCTTGAACATGGGCGGGATCCCCTCTCCCCAGCAATGCCAGCGAGTGTAACCTAAGCATTAAGCCGTGCAATCGGCAACGGTTCGCAGAATCCGCGGCCTTCGCCGCGGCAGGCGGCGTACTACAATGGACCAATGTCCACGCTCGCCATCCTCGAATTCCCCGATCCCCGCCTGCGCACCAAGGCCGCGCCGGTCACCGTGTTCGACGCCAGGCTCAAGCAGCTCGTCGCCGACATGCTCGAGACCATGTACGCCGCCAACGGCGTAGGGCTGGCCGCCAGCCAGGTGGACGTCCACCAGCAGGTGCTGGTGATCGACATGAGCGACGAGCGCGACCAGCCGCTGGTGCTGGTCAACGCCGAGATCGTTGAAAAGGACGGCGCCCAGGTGTACCAAGAGGGCTGCCTGTCCTTTCCCGGCATCTATGCCGACGTCACCCGTGCGCTGAAGGTGAAGGTGAAGGCGCAGGATGTCGACGGTAAGGCATTCCTGTACGAGGCCGAAGGCCCGCAGGCCGTGGCCGTGCAGCACGAGATGGATCATCTCGCCGGCAAGGTGTTCGTGGATTACCTCTCGCCGCTGAAGCGCTCGATGCTGCTCAAGCGGCTGGAGAAGCAACGCAAGCAGGCGGCCAGCGCTTGAGCGCTCCGTTACGGCTGCTATTCGCCGGGACCCCCGACTTCGCCGTCCCCTGTCTCGAAGCCTGCCGCGCCAGCGGCGCCGAGGTGGTGGCCGTCTACACCCAGCCCGACCGCCCCGCCGGCCGCGGGCGCAAGCTCGCCCCCAGCCCGGTGAAACAGGCCGCATTGGCCGCCGGCATCGCGGTCGAGCAGCCCGAGTCGCTGAAGCCCGCCGGGGCGCAGGCCACGCTGGCCAGCTACCGGCCCGACCTGATGGTGGTGGTGGCCTACGGCCTGATCCTGCCGCGCAAGGTGCTGGCGATCCCGCGCCTGGGCTGCTGGAACGTGCACGGCAGCCTGCTGCCGCGCTGGCGCGGTGCCGCCCCGATCCAGCGCGCCATCCTCGCCGGCGACGCCGAGACCGGCGTCGACCTGATGCAGATGGAGGCCGGGCTGGACACGGGCCCCGTGCTTCTGGAGAAGCGCACGCCGATCGCCCGCGAGGACACCGGCGGTTCGCTGCACGACCGCCTCGCCGCGCTTGGCGCCGAGGCGCTGGCCGAAGGTCTGGCCCGCGTGCTGGCCGGCGAGGCACTGACCGCCACGCCGCAAGCCGCCGAAGGTGTTACCTACGCGCACAAGCTGGACAAGGCCGATGCCCGCCTCGACTTCGACCGCCCGGCGATCGAACTGGAGCGCCAGGTTCGCGCCTTCGACCCCTGGCCCGGCAGCGACGGCGAAATCGCCGGCGAGACATTGCGCATCTGGGCCGCCCGCGCGCTCGAACTTGCCCATGCCGCAACGCCGGGCAAGGTGCTCGGCGCCGGCCGCGAAGGCATCGACGTCGCCTGCGGCGAGGGCGCACTGCGCATCACCGCGCTGCAGCGGGCGGGCGGCAAGCGCATTAGCGCCACCGATTACCTCAATGCGCGACCGGAGTTGCGCGTGCGTCTCCCGGCAGTGTGAGGAAGCTCGCGATGGGCTGGGTTGTTTCGATTTTTCTTGCTGGCCATGCAAACGACAAAGCGGCTTCGAGCGCCTGCCGGCGCCCGAAGCCGCTCCACCGCGAGCCACCAGGTCGGCGGCAAGGCTCGCCGCAGGCAGCCCGCCCATGACCGATACCCGCGCCGAAGCCGCCCGCGCCCTCGCCGACATCGCCCTCCGCGGCGCCTCCCTCCGCGAAGCGATGGAGCGCCATGCGCCCAAGCTCCCCGATCCGCGCGACCGCGCCCTGCTGATGGCGCTGGTCAGCGACGGCGCGCGTTGGTGGCCGCGTTTCGACGCCTCGCTGGATCGCCTGCTCGACCGTCCGCTGCGCCGGAAGGAGCCCGCGGTGCACGCGCTGCTGGTGCTGGGGCTGGTGCAGTTGGAGGTGCTGGAGCTGGCCGACTACGCCGCGGTGGCGGCCACGGTGCAGGCGGTGCGTGCGCTGAAGCGGCCGCAGCTGGCGGGCTTGGTCAACGCAGTGCTGCGCCGCTGGCAGCGCGAGCGCGCCACGCACCTTGCCGCGCTCGATGCCCGGCCCGAAACCCGCCACGCACATCCGCGCTGGCTGGCCGAAGCCATCGCCCGCGACTGGCCGACGCAGGCCGAGGCGGTGATGACGGCGGACAACCGCGAACCGCCACTGATGTTGCGCGCCAACCGCCGCCGCACCGGTCGCGACGCCTTGATCGAGCGCCTGCGCGCGGACGGCCAGATGGCTGAAGCGCATGCATGGCTGGCCGATGCCATCGTGCTGCCGCACAGTACCGACGTGACCCGTTTGCCCGGTTTCGCGGAGGGGCTATTCGCGGTGCAGGACGGCGCGGCGCAGATCGCTGCCGACCTCGCCGACATGTGCGACGGCCAGCGCGCGCTGGACGCGTGCGCTGCGCCCGGCGGCAAGGCTTGCCACCTGCTGGAACGCGCCAACGTTGCGCTGACTGCGCTGGAATTCGACGCCAAGCGCGCCGGGCGGATCCGCGAAAACCTCGCTCGCCTGCACCTCGAGGCCGACGTGGTGGTGGGCGATGCCAGCGATCCTTCCAAGTGGTGGGACGGCAAGCCCTACCAGCGCGTCCTGCTCGACGCGCCGTGCTCGGCCACTGGCGTTCTGCGCCGCCGCCCGGACGTACGCCTGCACCGTCGCGCGGACGACATTCCCGCGCTGGCGGGCCAGCAGCGGCGCATCCTCGAAGCGTTGTGGCCATTGCTGGCACTGGGCGGGCGGCTGATCTACATCACCTGCTCGCTGCTGCGAGCGGAAAACGAAGCCGTGGTGGCGCGCTTCCTCGCCACGCATGCCGATGCGCAGGCCGTTCCGTTCACGCTGCCCGCGGGGCAGGCCGCCGCCATCGGCTGGCAGGTCCTGCCCGGCGATGGCGATCTCGACGGCATGTACTATGCGGTGCTCGAAAAGCGCTGATTGACGCTGCGGACCATCCCAGGCCTCGCCCGTCATCCCAACGCAGGCCGGGATCCAGCATGCTGGCCCCCGCATGCTCGAACTCGCTGGATTCCTGCTGATGCAGGAATGACGATCCTTTTTCGCGCAGGTAAGGCCCCATGTCCGCTTTCTCCCAGGCCACGCCGCAGGAACGCCGCAACTTCTGGCTGTTGCTGCTGATCGCACTCGTCATCCTCGGCGCCGGCATCGGCCTGCGCGATCCGTGGCCGTCCGACGAGCCGCGCTTCACACTGGCCGCGAAGCAGATGGTGGAAAGCGGCGACTGGCTGTTCCCGCACCGCGGCAGCGAGCTGTATGCGGACAAGCCGCCGATGCTGATGTGGGCGGAGGCCGCCAGCTTCGAACTGGTGCACTGGTGGCGCCTGGCTTTCATGCTGCCCTCGCTACTGGCCGGGCTGGGCACGCTGGTGCTGCTGTACGACATCGGCCGCCGCCTGTGGGATCGACGCACCGGCCTGTTTGCCGCGGGAGGCGTGCTGCTGGCGTTCCAGTTTGCCTACCAGGGCCAGCGCGCGCAGATCGACCCCTTGGTGGTGTTCTTCATCACCGCGGCGAACTGGGGATTATTGCGACACCTGCTGGCGCCTCCTGACAGCGGTGCAAGCGCCAACTGGCCGATGTACTGGATCGGCTGTTTCTGTGCGGGACTGGGCGTGATCACCAAGGGCGTGGGCTTTCTCGCCCTGCTCATGACGGTTCCCTACGCCTGGGCCGCCTGGCGCGGCTGGAACGGTGTGGCGCGGCCAGGGCGCGGTGCATGGTGGCGCTGGCTGCTCGGCCTGGCGGCGGCGCTGACCGCCATCGCGCTGTGGTTGTTGCCAATGCTGTTCGCCGCGCATGCACGCGACGACAACCCGGCCTATGCGGCCTACGTCAAAGACATCCTGTTCCACCAAACAGCTAAGCGCTACGCGGAAGCTTGGCACCATATCCACCCGTGGTGGTCGTACATTCCGATCCTGCTGTTCAGCTGGTTGCCGTTCTCACTGCTTTACCCGGGTTGTCTGCCGCGGTGGCGCAAGGCGCTGCAACAGGGCGAGGCGCGCGTGCTGCTGCCGCTGGCCTGGGTGCTGCTGGTGTTGCTGTTCTTCAGCGCCTCGCCGGGCAAGCGCGATGTCTACATCCTGCCTGCGTTGCCGATGCTGGCGCTGGCCTGCGCGCCGTTCGTCGACGAGCTGCTGCCGAAGCGCTGGCTGCGCTTGGCGGGACTCGCCTTCATCGCCCTGCTCGGTACCGCGATGCTGGGACTGGGCGGCTACGCGATGCTGTCGCACTCGCCCAGGGTGGCGCGGTTCGTCGCACAACGCGAGCTCGCCGATGGCGGTGACGCGCTGTGGTGGATGTGCGTGACGCTGGGCGTGGCGCAGCTGGCCCTGGTCGCCACGCTGCGCGTACGGCGCGCCATGTGGGCCGTGTGCGGCGGCATGGCCGCAATGTGGTTGGCATGGGGGTACTGGGGGGTGCCGCTGCTCAATCCATCCAGCTCGGCCTCCGCCCTGATGGCGAAGGTGCGCAGCCACCTCGGACCCGGCAACGAAATCGGCCTGGTGGGATGGGTCGAGCAGGACCTGCTGATGCTCGACCGTCCCGCCGTCGACTTCGGTTTCAAGCAGCCGTGGCACAAGCAGTTCGCGCAGGCCGTGCAGTGGCAGGCAAGGGCGCCGGCGACGCGCTGGCTGTTCGTGCAGCAGCCGGCTATGGCCAACTGCGTGGAGCGGTCCAAGGCGATCTACCTGGGGCACGCCAACCAGCGCGACTGGTGGATGTTCAGGGCAAATGCGCTCGTGCCGGGCTGCCTGCCGCGTGCGCAGTGAGATCCATTGCCGGACGGCGACCCGGAGCCGGAAATGCAGGCTGTCCAGTAACAGCCGGCCCGGCGCCCGGGGCATGCCCCGGTTGCTCCGCGATAGGGTTAAACGCCGAAGCTAGCGCCGAGGCGCCCCAGGCCAGCCAGCGGACCGCAAGCTTGCCCCTCAACAGCAGCAGATACAGCAACGCCACCGGGGCGGCGCACAACGCGGTCTTGGCCAGATAGAGCCCGGCAGCCCGGCTGCCCTTATAGCGTCGGATCGCCCAATGGCGGGACCGCGCATAGTGGAAATGCTTGCAGAAGCTGATCTTCAGGCCGGGTGCCGTGGACATCCCGCCCGCGTGTGGCACCACCGCGGCCGGTTCGAGCAGGCATTCGTAGCCGGCTGTGCGTGCGCGCAGGCACAAGTCGTCGTCTTCGTAGTAAAGGAAGAAATTCGGGTCGAAGCCGCCCAAGGCCGCGAATGCCTCGGTACGCACCAGCAGGCAGCAAGCGCGGAGCCACGCCGTGCTGCAGGTAGCATCCGGCACGCGATAGGGCGTCCTCGGCAATTTCTTGTAGAACGCCTGGCGGTAGCTCTTCTGCGGACGCCCCTCGGCGTCCACGCTCTGCGGCGCCACCATCGCGGCGGTCGGATAGCGTTGCAGCGTTGCAAGCAGAATGTGCAGGTCGTCCGGCCGCAACGTGCAATCGGGATTGAGCAGCAGGGCGTAGGGCGTGCGAACCTGCGCCATCGCCTCGTTGTTGGCGCTGCCGAAGCCGCTGTTGCTGGTGCGCTCGATAACAGTGGCGTGGGGAACCCGCTGGCGCAGCGCCGCCGCCGTGCCATCGCTGCTGGCGTTGTCGATCACGATTACCCTGGGCAAGGGGAGCAGGGTCTGCGCCATCGCATCCAGCAGCGCACGGCTCTGGTACGTCACGCAGACCACGGTTACCTGTTCGAAAACGTTCTGATCCATGAGGGTCTTATCCATGCACGACGCGACTGGCCGGCAAGCGTTCCGCCGGCGGCGGGATACAGGCTAGCAGCAGGATGAAAAGGTGCCGATGCGAGAAGTCCAGCCACAGGCAATTGCCCAAGCCCGCGACGAAGTAGATCAGCAGCGCGCTGGCGTAGATGCCTCGCTCCGGCGACTCCAGCCGCGCGATGTAACGCGCCAGGGCGATTAGCAGGCCCAGCCAGACCAGCAGGCCGACCAATCCCTGTTCCGACAAGATCCACAACATCTCCTGATGCGGGTGGCCCATCATGAAACTGTCAAAATCCGGCAGGGCCTCGATGGACTTCCGGTACAGCGGCTCCCATTGCCGGTAGCCGTGTCCAAACAACGGCGCGGATTCGATGATGGGAATCGTGCGGCGCCACAGTTCGAGGCGGATGCCGACCGAGGAGGGCTCGCGCTCGCTGACATAGGCATGGATACCTTCTTCCATCGAACTGAGCAGCCGCTGGTGGATCACCGGCGTGTACCAAGCCACCGCGGGGGCGGCGGCGACCAGTGCGAACAGCGCGACCACGCCCCAGCGCTCGCGGCGGATCCCGCGCCAGGCCCAGTACATCGCCAGCGGCACCAGCACCAGGTAAGCGGTACGGCTCTCGATCACCAGCAGCACGTTCACCAGCACCAGCACCGCAAGCGCGGCCAGGGCGATGCGACGCCACCGGTTCGATGCAACCAGGGCGGTGGACAGCGCCATCGCCCCCAGCAGCAGCGTCGAAAGGCCCTGCTGGGTGTACTCCTTGAACACGGTATTACGCATCGCCGGCATCTGGTGTGCCACGGCGCGCTGCGGGATCAGACCCATGTCCATCCCGTAGGACGCCAACATCACCAGGGCCACCGAGATCGCCAACGCCAGCAGCGCGCGCCGCCTCCACTGCGCGGTCGGCAGCAGCGAAGCGAATACCAGCGGATACCAGGCGGCCCAGATCACGCTGCCGTCGGGGGGCGGCGTCCCTGTCGCGAACCATGCATGGAACCAGCTCAGCATCAGCATGGCCCACCACAGCAACGCGCCGCGCGCGATTGGGTTGCGCGATGCAGCCAGCCAACGGACGCGCGTATCGCTGCCCAGCATCGAGAACAGCGCGGCAAGCACCACCGCCACGTTGGTGGCCGGCTTGTTCAGCGGAACCACGAACAGGCTCGCCACGGCGCACCACTGCCCGGCGACAAGCAACTTTGCACGCATGCGGGGGAGAGCTGCGTTCATCCTAGTGGGGCCGTCTTGGTCGGGGTCTTCGGCTGGCGAGGCATGGGGGACATCCAGCTGAAGAGGGTATGGCCCCGTATTTTATCGGAGCCACCTTGAATCACTGCCTCATGATCTCTACTTGGTCATCCGTATCGGTGTCATTTATGTCGACCCGTTCACAACGCGTGAAGGCAGCCCAAGGATGACACCCGCCTGGAATCAGGCGCGGCAGGCGTTTTCGCCCGCAAATCCGCCGGTGGCGTCGCGAATTCCGCCAGATGCCCGTCGACGCCCAGTTCGCAGCGCACCAGCCGGCGCGTCCGGGTGTCGTTCACCACGCGGTCGTTGGGGTTGTCTAC
>DAIDKO010000017.1 GCA_027450005.1 Rhodanobacter sp.
ACGCCGGATGCCGCGATGGTTTCCGGCTACTACACCTTCGTGCAGGACCGATGCCGCGCCATGAGCACGGAGGAAACCTGCGCCGCCCTGCGCAAGGACTGGGCGGAGAACGAACACAAACTGAGCCGCGCCTTCAAGAGCGACCAGCCACCGCTGTTCGCCCGCGAAGCCGAACTACGCCGGCAACTGCAGGGCTGCCGCGGGCCCTGAGAAATCAGAACCCATAGTTGAGGAAGCCGCCGTCCACGCCGAGCACCTGGCCGGTGATATAGCTGGCGGCAGGCAGGCAGAGGAAGGCGATCGCCGCGGCCACTTCCTCCGGCTCGCCGATGCGGCGCAACGGCGTGCGGTCCAGCACTTCCTCCAGGTAATCCCCGTCGGCCAGCGCGGGATCGGTACGCTGGGTTCGGATGTACCACGGCGCCACAGCGTTAACCCGAATGCCGTCCACCGCCCACTCCGCCGCGAGGTTTCGGGTGAGCTGGTGCAGTGCCGCCTTGCTCATGCCGTAAGGCGTGCCTGTGCGTACGTGGGTGACACCGGACACCGAACCGACGTTCACGATCGCCGCGTTCGCGTGCTGCACCAGCTGCGGGTGTGCCAGCCTGCACATCTCGAACGCGGCGAACAGGTTCAGCTCGAAGATCGAGCGGTAGTCGTCGCCGTAGTCCAACGCCGGCCTCGGCACATTGCCGCCGGCGTTATTGACCAGCAGCGAAAGTGGCACGCCGAGGTCGGCGATCCAGTCGAACACCGCCAGCCGCTCCTCCGCCTCGGCGAGGTCGGCGCCCATCGCATAGACCGCGATACCTTCGTGCTCGTCGGCCAGCTCCACGCGTACCTGCTCAAGGTAGTCCTCGTCACGCGCCACCAGCAGCAGGTTCGCGCCCAGCCCGGCCAGCTCGCGCGCGGTGGCGTAGCCGATGCCCTTGCTGGCACCGGTGACCAGGGCCGTGTGGCCTTGCAATTGCCAAGCGTCGATGCGGGTGTTCATGCACCGAGCTTACCGGAAGCTTGCTCGCCGGACGCTCCAGCGGGACACTCGCAGCCTGCCATGGGGAGGCCTTCGCGATGAAAATCCTGCTGCCGCTGTTGTGCATGTCAGCTCTCGCCGCCTGCTCCGGCAAGCCGCCCGAGCCCATCGCGCAACCCGCCGCCGCGGCCAGCAGCCACGTCGCGACCCCGTGGGACGGGATAAAAGCCGACGAAAAGCGCGCTAAGGACGTGCAGAAGCTGGTGAATAAGCAGGCGGCGGACCAGAACAAGCAGATCGAGGCACAGACGCAGTGACCAGCATTTGGCCGTCTTGACGGCCAAATGCCTTGCACCGCCCGCCATTTGCCGGCATCGTTCCGTGCATGGATGCCACCCTTGCCATGCCGCCGTTGCTCGAGATCGACGAAGCCACCGTGTCGCGCGACGGCCACCCGGCGCTCGACCGGCTGAGCCTGCACATCGCGGCCGGCCAACACACCGCGATCCTCGGCGCCAACGGTTCAGGCAAATCCACCCTGGTGCAGTTGGTGGCACGCCAGCTCTACCCGCTAGCGCCAGGCGAGGGGCGCAGCCCGGTGCGCGTTTTCGGCCGCGATCGCTGGAACGTGGCCGAACTGCGTGGCCTGCTCGGCATCGTCTCGCCGGCCTTGCAGCACGAATACACCACCGACACGCCGCTGGAAGCGTTCGACGCCGTTGTTTCAGGCTTCTTCGCCGCGCGTGGGCTGTGGCTGGATCACCCGGTCACTGACGCCATGCGTCAACGGGCGAACGCCGCTCTGGCGCAGCTGGAAGCCGGCCACTTGGCGGGTCGCGCAATGGCCAGCCTGTCCACCGGCGAAGCCCGCCGCGTACTAATCGCCCGCGCGCTGGTGCACCGTCCGCGCGCGTTGCTGCTGGACGAGCCCTGCGCGGGGCTGGACCTCGCCAGCCGCCGCAGGTTCCTGGAAGTCCTGAGCGCACTGGCGCGCGGCGGCACCACCTTGTTGCTGGTGACCCACCACATCGAGGAAATCGTCCCTGAGATCGGCCAGGTGCTGCTGCTCAAGCAAGGGCGCGTCCTGCGGCAGGGCGACAAGGTGGCGACGCTCACCGATGCCGCGCTGGGCGAGGCCTTCGACATGCCGATTCGCGTGACCCGACACGGCGACTGGTATCACGCCGCCGTGGCATGAGCCGCCGATGGCTCAGTGCGGCGAGCACAGGCAGTAGGCGTAGACGTTCGGCGTGCCGGCCTTCGCTTCGCGCAGCAGCGACAACTCCGGCGCCAGCGCCTGGACCTGTGCGAACCAAGGCGGCAGGCGCAAGCCCCAGCTGCGCAGCAGCTCTACGCTGGCATTCTGGCTGAAGCCGACCAGGAAGCTCTCGAAGGCGCCCATCGGCGCCTGCGCGTAGCGCACGGGATAATTCCTGCCCAGCTTCGCCAGCCTGGCGGCCTCAGCCACCGCGTCGCCCAAACCGCCAAGCCGATCGACCAGACCGCGGTCCAGCGCCTGCTTGCCCGTCCATACGCGCCCCTGCGCGATCGCGTCGATCGCGTCGAAACTCTTGCCGCGCGCCCTAGCCACGCCACCCACGAAGTCGCGATAGCCCTTGTCGATGATGGCCTGGATCACCGCACCCACCTTCGGATCGAGCGGGCGCGTGATATCGAACGCGCCGGCCATCGGCCCGGTGGCCACGCCGTCGCTGCGGATGCCGAACTTGGCCAGGGTGTTCGGCACCGAGTAATACATGCCGAAGATGCCGATCGAACCGGTGATGGTGTTGGGCTCGGCGAAAATCCGGTTGGCGTTCATCGAGATCCAGTAGCCACCGCTGGCGGCCACGTCGCCCATCGACACTACCACCGGGATGCCGGCCTCGCGGGTTAGCACCACTTCGCGGCGGATCTGCTCCGCGGCGTACACCTCGCCGCCGGGCGAGTCCACGCGCAACACCAGCGCCTTGGTGCGCCGGTCCTCGCGGGCAGCGCGGATCAGTGCCGCGGTGGACTCGCCGCCGATGCTACCGGCCGGCTGCTTGCCGCCGGCAATGTCGCCTTCGGCCACCACCACGGTCACGCCCGCACCGGTGCGTTGGCCCCTGCTGCTACGCTCATCGGCGACGTAACGCGCCAGACCCACCGAACGCAAACCGTGGCCGTTGTTGGCGGCCGGGACACCCTGTCTGCGCAGGTCGGCGATCAGTTCCGCCCGCGTCGCCATGCCGTCGATCAGATGCTCGTTGAGCGCAAGCCGGGCCAGGTCACCCTGCGTGCTGGCGATGTCCCGCGGCAGATCGTCGACATCGGCACGCAGGGTCGCCGGATCAAGCTTGCGCAGCTTCGCCACCTCGGCCAAGTACTCGTCCCACAGGCCACCCATCCAGTAGCTGTCGGCCTCCTTCGAGGCGGACGAGGCATGCTCGAGGATGTAGGGTTCAGCCGCGCTCTTGAACTGGCCCACGCGGAACAGGTGCACGTCCACACCCAGCTTGTCGAGCAGGTCCTTGTAGAAAAGCCGGTAGTTCGCCAGGCCGGTCAGCATCAGGCTGCCCTGCGGGTCGAGCAGTACGCGGTCGGCGTGGGCGGCCAAGTAATACTGGCCCTGGTCGAGGCTCGCCGCCCAGGCGATCACCGGCTTGCCGGTGTCGCGAAAGCGATCCAGCGCCGCGCCCACTTCGCGCAGCGCCGCGAAGCCACCTGCATGCAGCTCGCCCGGCAGCAGCAGGATCCGGCTGATGCGCTTGTCCTTCGCCGCGGCGTCGATCGCGCCGACGAGGTCGCGCAGCCGCACCTGTTGCATCTTGTCGCCGGAGAGCCTGGCCAGCGCACGTTGCAGCGGATCGACGCTGTACTGCTCGACCAGTTGGCCTTCCGGCTGCAGCACCAGCACGCTGCCATCCTGAACCACCGCTTTCGCGCGGTTGACGGCCATGCCGCCGAAGATCGCCAACACCACAACGAACAGCAGCGTGAAAAACACCGCGTTGACGATCAGCAGGCGTGCAACGTTGATGCCACGGCCGATGCCGCGCAGCGCGGCCCAGAGTCGATTGCGCCCGGGCGGCAGCGGCGAAGGGCGGGATGGTATCGGCGGTGGCGGCATGATCGGGGCTCCGTGCAGGTGCCACTAGCGTAGCCTTTCGTGCGTCGCAACGTCAGGCTTGCGCGGGGATCGCTGCCGCCATATGTCGCCGCCAACGTTCGCGTCGTGCGCTGCGCCAGAAGCGCACGAACAGCATGATCGCGGCCACGGTCAGGCCGGCGATCAAGCCCATCCACATGCCGCGTGCACCGAGGCCATGGTGGAAGGCCAGCCACCATCCGGTGGGCATGCCTACGCCCCAGTAGGCGAACAGGGTAATCGCCATCGGCACGCGGGTGTCCTTGAGCCCGCGCAGCGCGCCATTCGCGGCGACCTGGATGCCGTCGGAGAACTGGAACAGTCCCGCCAGCACGATCAGCCGCGATGCCAAAGCAATCACCCGGGTGTCGTGCGTGTAAAGCGCGGCGATGAAATGCGGCAGCGCCAGCATCAGCGTGGCGGACACCAACTGTGTCGCCAGGGTCAGGCCGATGCCGCAGAACCCCGCATAGCGCACGCCGTTGGCATCACCGCGGCCCACCGCGTTGCCCACGCGCACGGTGATCGCCATCGCCAAGCCCAGCGGCACCATGAAGAAGAGCGTGGCGACGTTGAGCGCCACCTGATGGCTGGCGATCACGTCCTCGCCGAGCGTGCTTATGATCAGCGCGGTAGCCACGAACAGGCCGCCCTCGGCCAGCAAGGTCACCGCCATCGGCGCACCCACGTGCAACAGCGCGCCGATGCGGCGCCAATCCGGCCATTCGAAATGCTGCAGCAGGTTGAGCCCGCGGTAGTTGCGATGCTTCAGCACGTAGATCGCGAAGCCGGCCAGCTCCAGCCACAGCGCCGTTGCGGTGGCGATGCCGCAGCCGTGCGCGCCCTGCGGCGGGATACCCAGCTTGCCGAACATCAGCACGTAGCCGAGCGGCACCAGCAGCAACAGGCCACCGAAGCTGAAATACATCGAGGGTCGCGTCAACGACAGCCCTTCGGACAAGCCACGCAGGGAAAAGTACAGGGTCAGCGCGGGCGCGCCCCAGCTGATCGCGAACAGGAAGCGCTGCACGTCATGGCGCAGGCTGGGTGTCACACCGATCAGGTCGATCAACGGCCCCGCGTGACGCACCGCGGACCACAGCAGCACACCCAGCACCAGTGCCAGCCAGAGCGCCTGGCGGAAGACCGCACCCACCTCGCCGCGGCGTCCCGCACCATCCAGCTGCGCCACCGATGGCGGTAACGCCATCATCACGCCGATGCCGCAGACGATCGCCAGCGACCAGATGCTGGCGCCGACCGCCACCGCGCCGAGCACATGCGCGCTGACGTGGCCAGAAAGCACCGCATCGATCACGTTGCTGCCGACCGCGGCCAACTGGGCCAGGATCAGCGGAATGGCGAGGCGCACGGTGGCGCCGATCTCGTGCCGTATGCGGACACGCTCGGGGCGAAACGGATTCATGAAGGAGCTGTTCCTATACCCTTGAGCAAAATTGCTCATAGGATTTATCCGCACTTCGTTGACGCGGCTTTCGCCGCCCAACTGAAGCCTCTTGACGCTCAGTTGCGCCGGAGGAACGCGCCAGCAGAATCCGCCGCACTTCGGTGTGCGGCATGAACCGG
>DAIDKO010000018.1 GCA_027450005.1 Rhodanobacter sp.
CCACGTCACTGATGGCGCGAGCGAGTTTTTCGTTCGCAAGCATTCCGTTGACGTGCAAATCCTCGATCACCACCGCTTGGTTTTCGCGGCAAAGCCGAGTTGTGAGCTTGTGGGTGAAATCCGCTCGGATATTGGCAATGCAGGCATCCATCATCAACGGCAGCACCGAGAGGATAGGCCACGCCGAGGCCATGGTCGGCAGGCTGGTCGGAAGCGTAGAGAACGTATTCGACACGATCAGCGCCATCGCCCAGCAGAGCCAGAAGCAGGCGACCGGCATACAGCAGGTCAACCAAGCCATGCGCCAGATGGACGAGATCACCCAAAGCAACGCCGCGCTAGTGGAGCAGGCGGCCGATGCGGCCGAAGCCGCGCAATCGCGTGCCGGATCGCTGGTCCGCAGCGTGGCGTTCTTCAAGATGGACGAGGACGGGGAACTGGCGGAATCTGCCTGAAGCGGCCGCAGTCTCGTGCAGCTGTCGCATCCATCATGCGGCGATAACGAAAAACCGCGCTTGGGCACGGCTTCGGGGACTACCAGCGATTTTTAGGCTAGTCCAATTGGTCGGGGCGGCCGGATTCGAACCGACGACCCTTTGCCCCCCAGGCAAATGCGCTACCAGGCTGCGCTACGCCCCGACTTGGACTTGAAAGGCGGCACTATGGCCGCCTTATGCGCTTCGCGATCATGCGATCGTAAAGCGCGAACTATACCAGAGGATTGCGCTCAGCGGCGCAGCAGGGCCAGAACTTCTTCCAATTCCAGGCGCACCTGGTGAACGATCTGGTGCGACATGCTCGCTTCGACGCGCGCCTGCGGACCTTCCAGCCGTGCACGCGCACCGGTGATGGTGAAGCCCTCGTCGTAGAGCAGCGCACGGATCTGGCGGATCATCAACACGTCGTGGCGCTGGTAGTAGCGGCGGTTTCCGCGGCGCTTCACCGGGTTCAGCGCCGGAAACTCCTGCTCCCAGTAGCGCAGCACGTGCGGTTTCACGCCGCACAGTTCGCCGACTTCACCGATGGTGAAATAGCGCTTGGCCGGGATGGGCGGCAGTTCGGTGTTATTCCCTTGGTCCAGCATAGCCCTCGACTCGCACCTTGAGTTTCTGACCCGGCCGGAACGTCACCACCCGGCGCGCGGAGATCGGGATCTCCTCGCCGGTTTTCGGGTTGCGCCCGGGCCGCTGGTTCTTCTCGCGCAGGTCAAAGTTGCCGAAACCGGACAGCTTCACCTGCTCCCCCCTTTCCAGAGCCTCGCGAACGACTTCGAAACAGGCGTCCACGAATTCCTTGGCTTCCCGCTTGTTGAGGCCAACGTCAAGGAAAAGCCGCTCGGCCATATCCGCCTTGGTCAGAGCCATCTCACCCTCGCAATTTGGCCTTGCACGTTTGTTCGAGCGCGGCAAGCGTTTGCCGCACACAACGATCTGCGTCTTCGTCGGTAAGGGTGCGGGAAGCATCTTGTAAAATCAAGCCCATAGCGAGACTTTTTCGGCCCGCTTCGATCCCCTTGCCGCTGTAGCGGTCAAACAGGCGCAACTCTTTCAGCGCGCCGCCCAAGCTGCCACGGACGACCTCGCCAATCCGCGACCAAGCCACGTCCTCCGGGACCTCGATGGCGATGTCACGGCGCACCGAGGGGAACCGCGCCACCGGCTGGGCTTTGGGCAGGCGTCGGGTCAGCAGCGGCTCTAACGCCATCTCCAGCACGTGCACGTCCGGACCCAGATCCAGCGCCTTGGCCAGTTGCGGATGCAGGGCGCCCAGCCAGCCCATGGTCTCGCCGTCCCGCGAGACACGGGCGCCCCGCCCCGGATGCAGCCAGGCCGGGAGGCCGTCAGCATGCACCGCCCAGCGGTGGGCTTCGCCGCCCCACGCCAGCAACACGTCCAGATCGCCCTTGAGATCGAAGAAATCCAGCGCACGCGACGGCTCGCCCCATTGCTCGGCGCGGGCACTGCCGCAGGCGGCGATGGCCAGGGTCGGTGTCTCGGCCGGCGGGTTGCCTTCCGCGAACACGCGGGCGACTTCGAACAGGCGCACGCGCTCCTGCTGGCGTGCACGGTTGTGGCGCAACGCTTCGACCAAACCCGGCAGCAGCGAGGGGCGCATCACCGCTAGGTCAGCCGACAGCGGATTGGCCAAGGGTACGCCCTGACCGGCAAAGCCCCAACGCGACAGCAGTTCGGCGGAGACGAAGGACAGGTTGACCGCCTCATGGTAGCCGCGCGCGGCGAGTTGCTCGCGCAACGCCAGCTCGCCGATGCGCGCCTCCGGCTCGGCTGCCAATGCCAGCGCACCAGCCGGCGTGGCGGTGGGGATGTTGTCGTAGCCGAAGATGCGGGCGACCTCCTCGACCAGGTCTTCCTCGCGCTCGATGTCGAAGCGGCTGCTGGGCGCAATGATGCGCCAGCCGTCGGCCTGCGGCTCCACCTGCATGCCCAGTGCAGTGAAGATGCGTGCCACTTCGGCGTCGGCCACCTCCACGCCCAGCACGCGCCGAAGTCGCGCGCGGCGCAGCGTCACCGTCGCCGGCCGCGGCAGGTCGGCAAGATTCTCCGCATCCAGAACCGGCCCGGCCTTACCGCCGGCGATCGCCAGCAACAGTTCGGTTGCGCGCTCCAGCGCACGGCGCGGCAACTCGGGATCGACTCCGCGCTCGAAGCGATGCGACGCGTCGGTGTGCAGACCGAGCTTGCGCGCACGCCCCATGATCGCGGCCGGCGCGAAGTGCGCCGACTCCAGGAAGATGTTGCGCGTGGCATCGGTGACGCGCGAATCGAAGCCGCCCATCACGCCGGCCACCGCCAGCGCCTTTTTGTCGTCGGCGATCAGCACGAAGCCGGCGTCCAGCGTCGCCTCGCTGCCGTCGAGCAGCTTCAGCGTCTCGCCGGCACGTGCATGGCGCACCACGACATCGCCTTCGAGCCGGTCGTTGTCGAACGCGTGCATGGGCTGGCCCAGCTCCAGCATCACGTAGTTGGTGATGTCGACCACGGCGCTGATCGGGCGCAGGCCGGCGCGGCGCAGGCGTTCGGCCAGCCATAGCGGCGTGCGCGCGGCCGGGTCGATGCCTTCGACAATACGGCCGAGGTAGCGCGGCGCATCCTTGCCGGCTTCGAGGCGGATGGCGCGACGCGCATCACCGGTCACCCGGGCAGCGGCCTGCTCGCCGGTCTTCACGCGGCTGCCGAACAGCGCGGCTACATCATGGGCAAGGCCGTAGAGCCCCAGGCAGTCGGGGCGGTTCGGGGTGAGCTTCAGCTCGATGCTCGCATCCGGCAGACCAAGGTAATCGACCAGCATCATGCCAACCGGCGCATCGGAAGGCAGCTCCATCAAGCCCGAAGCATCGTTGTCGACGCCCAGCTCTTTCGCCGAACACAGCATGCCAAACGACTCGACGCCACGCAGCCTGGCTGCCTTGATCTGGATGCCGCCCGGCAAGCTCGCGCCCACGGTCGCCAGCGGCACCTTGATGCCGACGCGCGCATTCGGGGCACCGCAGACGATCTGCAGCGGCTTGCCTTCTCCCGCATCGACCCTGCAAACCTGCAGGCGATCGGCCTCGGGGTGCTTTTCGGCGCCGATGATCTCGGCCACCACCACGCCGCCCAGGCCCTCGCCCAGCGGGGTGAGCTCTTCCACTTCCAGGCCGGCCATAGTCAGAGCATGGGCCAGTTGGTCGCGGTCGGCCTGCACGTCGACTAGCTCGCGCAGCCAGTTCTCGGAGAATTTCATCGTGTGTTCCCTGCCCGGTTTACGCGAACTGCTTGAGGAAGCGCAGGTCGTTCTCGAAGAACGCGCGCAGATCGGTCACGCCGTAGCGCAGCATCGCGAAGCGCTCCACGCCGAGGCCGAAGGCGAAACCGGTGTAGCGCTCGGGGTCGATGCCGCAGTTTGCCAGCACGTTCGGATGCACCATGCCGCAGCCGAGCACTTCCAGCCAGCGCGACTGGCCATCGGCAGTCTCCCAGCGGATGTCCACCTCGGCCGAGGGCTCAGTGAAGGGGAAGTAGCTGGGACGGAAGCGCATCTCGAAATCGCGCTCGAAGAATGCGCGGATGAACTCGGCCAGCGTGCCCTTGAGGTCGGCGAAGCTGGAGGTCTCGTCGACCAGCAGGCCCTCGATCTGGTGGAACATCGGGGAGTGGGTCTGGTCCGAGTCGCTGCGGTAGACCTTGCCCGGCGCGATGATGCGGATCGGCGGCTGGCGCCCCTTCATCGAGCGTACCTGCACCGGCGAAGTGTGCGTGCGCAGCAGCCGCCCGTCGGCAAAGTAGAAGGTGTCGTGCATGGCCCGCGCCGGGTGGTGCGGCGGGAAGTTCAGCGCCTCGAAATTGTGCCAGTCGTCCTCGATCTCCGGACCGTCGGCGCGCTGGTAGCCCAGCCGCGCGAAGATTGCGGCGATGCGTTCTAGCGCACGGGTGATCGGGTGGATGCCGCCGCGCTCGCCGTCGCGGCCCGGCAGCGAGACGTCAATGGTCTCGGAGGCGAGGCGGCGATCCAGCTCGGCCTGCTCAAGCACGAGCTTGCGTGCCGCCAGCGCGTCGGCGATGCGCTCCTTGACGCGGTTCACCTCGGCGCCGCGCACCTTCTTCTCTTCCGGCGGCAACGAGCCCAACGTCTTCAGCGCGGCAGTGACGATGCCGCTCTTGCCCAGTAAGCCGACGCGCAGGGCATCGAGCGCCTCCAGCGTATCGGCTTTGTTGATATCAGCCTCCGCTTGAACGGCGCGGCTTTCCAAGTCGTCCATCAATCCGATCCCGGTTTGGAAGTCACAAATAAAAACGGGGAGGAGGCTTCAGGCCTCCTCCCCGCAGACGTTACGTGCATCCCCTGAAGAGTGCGGCCATGGCTGGCCGCTTCCCGATCTCAGCGATCAAGGATGAGCGCACAAATTACGCTGCCAGTGCGGCCTTCGCCTTTTCCGCGATGGCCCCAAACGCCTTGATGTCATGCACGGCGATGTCGGCCAACACCTTGCGGTCGACCGTGATGCCTGCCTTCAGCAGGCCATTGATGAGGCGACTGTAGGACAGGCCGAACTGGCGGGCCGCAGCGTTGATACGCACGATCCAAAGGGCGCGGAACTGACGCTTCTTCTGCTTGCGACCGATGTACGCATACTGGCCGGCCTTGATGACGGCCTGGTTGGCGACGCGAAATACCTTGCGGCGGGCGTTGTAATAGCCCTTCGCACGGCCAATGATCTTCTTGTGACGACGACGGGCGGTAACGCCACGCTTTACACGAGCCATGGTCTAGTCCTCCCGGTTCAGAGATACGGCAACATGCGAGCCACACCCTTGGTGTCGCACGCCTTGACGTGATTGGTGGCGCGAAGGTTGCGCTTACGCTTGGTCGACTTCTTGGTCAAAATGTGCGACTTGAAGGCGTGACCGGCCTTGAACTTGCCGGAAGCAGTTTTGCGAAAACGCTTCGCCGCCGCCCGGTTGGTCTTGATCTTGGGCATTGAAATGCTCCTTGATGGGGCGACCCTCCGTGAGTGAGGGCAGCCGGTTTCTGACTGATTCGGCGGCGACCGCAAGGCCGCGCTTTCCGTCCTGCCGACATCGGTTCACGATCCTTCCTGGCGGATCGAACTGATAATGGTACGGGAAAATGAGGGCTCGCGCCAGCCAACAGAGCCGCTTTCAAATCCGGCAGGCTCCATGCAAAACGGCAGCCCGCCGGCCGCCGTTTGACTTACTGCTTCTTCTTGGGGCCGATCATCATAACCATTTGGCGCCCTTCCAGTCGCGGAAACGACTCTACCTGACCGTTTTCGCCGATATCGACCTGGATGCGCTTGGCCATCTCCTGGCCCAAGTCCTGGTGCGACATCTCACGGCCGCGGAAGCGGATGGTGACCTTGACCTTGTCGCCTTCCTCGAGGAAGCGAAGCATGTTGCGCAGCTTGATCTCGTAGTCGCCGACGTCTGTGACCGGACGAAACTTCACTTCCTTGATCTCGACCTGCTTCTGCTTCTTCTTGGCGGCCTGCGCCTTCTTCTGGGCTTCGAACTTGAACTTGCCGTAATCCATGATGCGGCAGACCGGTGGGTCGCCATTCGGCTGGATTTCGACCAGATCCAACCCCGCATCCTGCGCCAGAGCCAGCGCCTCGTCGCGGGTGAGGATGCCGAGCTGCTCGGCATCGGCGCCGATCACGCGTACGCGTGGAACGCGGATTTCCAGGTTACGGCGATTACCCTTGTTGTCGGTGGTAGCGATACCACTATCCTCCAGAAGAAGTTTCGGTTAGGCCGTGCAACGCCTTCAGCGTTGCGTCTCGGCCTGCAACCGCCCGATGAAGTCGGCCAGCGGCATGCTGCCCAGATCCTCACCCGAACGGGTACGCACAGAAACCGCCCCAGACTCCTTCTCGCGATCTCCGACGACAAGCAGGTAGGGCACTTTCTGCAACGTATGTTCGCGGATTTTATAGCCGACCTTCTCATTGCGCAAATCGGCCTCCACCCGGAAACCTTTGTCGACAAGGGCTTGCGCCACTTTGCGGACGTAATCGGCCTGGGCATCGGTGATGCTGAAGACCATCGCCTGCACCGGCGCCAGCCACGGCGGCAGCAGGCCGGCATGATGCTCGATGAGGATGCCGATGAAGCGCTCCATCGACCCGACGATGGCCCGGTGCAGCATCACCGGGTGCCGGCGCTGACTGTGCTCGTCCACGTACTCGGCCCCCAGTCGCTCGGGCATCATGAAATCCACCTGCATGGTGCCCACCTGCCAAGCACGGCCGATCGAGTCCTTCATGTGGTATTCGATCTTCGGGCCGTAGAAGGCGCCCTCGCCCGGCAGCTCCTCCCACTGCACGCCGGCAGCGCGCAGCGCAGAACGCAGCGCGTCCTCGGCCTTGTCCCATACCTCTTCGGAACCGATGCGCTTGTCCGGGCGCAGCGCGATCTTCAGCGCGATGTTGTCAAAGCCGAAGTCGGTGTATACCTTCATCGCCTGACGATGGAATGCCGTGACTTCCGGCTCTATCTGCTCCGGCGCGCAGAAAATATGGCCGTCGTCCTGGGTGAACGCGCGCACGCGCATGATGCCGTGCAGCGCGCCCGAGGGCTCGTTGCGGTGGCAGCCACCGAACTCGCCGTAGCGGATCGGCAGGTCGCGATAGCTGTGCAGGGCGGTATTGAAGATCTGCACGTGCCCGGGGCAGTTCATGGGCTTCAGCGCGAAAGTGTGCTTCTCCGACTCGGTGAAGAACATGTTTTCCTGATAGTTGTCCCAGTGGCCGGACTTCTTCCAGAGCGACACGTCGAGCACCTGCGGACAACGCACCTCCTGGTAGCCGCTCTTCTTATACACGCCGCGCATGTACTGCTCGACCTGCTGCCAGATCGCCCAGCCGCGCGGGTGCCAGAACACCATGCCCGGACCCTCTTCCTGCTGGTGGAACAGGTCCAGCGCCTTGCCGATCTTGCGGTGGTCGCGCTTCTCCGCCTCCTCCAGTTGATGCAGGTAGGCCTTGAGGTCCTTGTCGTTCAACCACGCTGTGCCATAGATACGGGTCAGCATCGCGTTGTTGCTGTCGCCTCGCCAGTAGGCCCCAGCCACCTTCATCAGCTTGAAGGCACGCAGCTTGCCGGTGTTAGGCACGTGCGGGCCGCGGCACAGGTCGGTGAACTCGCCCTGCGAGTAGAGCGACAGCTCCTCGTTCGCCGGGATGCTCTCGATGATTTCGGCCTTGTACGCCTCGCCGATGCCACGAAAGAACGCCACTGCGTCGTCGCGCGACTTCACACTGCGCGTCACCGGCAGCGCCTCCCTGACGATCTTGGCCATCTCCGCCTCGATCTTCTCCAGGTCGTCGGGCGTGAACGGGCGTTCGTAGGCGAAGTCGTAGTAGAAACCGTTGTCGATCACCGGGCCGATGGTGACCTGGGCGCCCGGATACAGCCGCTGCACGGCTTGGGCCAGCAGGTGCGCTGTTGAATGGCGCAGGATCTCCAGTGCCTCGGGGCTCTTCTCGGTGACGATCTCGAGGCTGGCGTCGTGGTCGATGGGGAAGCTGGCATCCACCAGCCTGCCGTCCACCTTGCCGGCCAGGGTAGCCTTCGCCAGGCCGGCGCCGATGGAGGCGGCCACGTCCTGCACGGACACGGGATGGTCGAACGGGCGCTTGCTGCCGTCGGGTAGCGTAATCTCGATCATGATTCGTTCCTGCCGCGGCGGTCCGATGCGTCGCCGCTTTTATTTCGAGGAGCCCGGCCATCGATGGCGGACAAAAACAAAGGCGCCGAGGCGCCTTTCGACAAAGTCAGGGCTCGGCGGGAATTCAGCGTAGGCGGTTGGTAGTGGACATGTCGCACGCTCGGCCGGCACTTGCGCGCGGGCCACCTCGTTTCCGGAAAGACGCCGGAAAAATAGTCCAGCGCCACCCACGCCGTCAATCGAGCGATGGCCGTGCCAGCTACAATGATGTCTCATTCCCCAAGGGCGAAGTCATGCGCATCCTCGTCACCGGCACCGCCGGCTTCATCGGCGCCGCCCTGGCCGAGCGCCTGCTGGCGCGCGGCGACGAAGTGCTGGGCATCGACAACCACAATGACTACTACGACCCGGCGCTGAAGGAAGCGCGACTCGCCCGCTTCGCCAACCACACCGGCTACACCCATCGCCGGGCCGACCTAGCCGATGCTGCGGCGATCAACGACGCCTTCGCCGGCTTCAAGCCGCAATGCGTGGCGAACCTGGCGGCGCAGGCGGGCGTGCGCTATTCGCTGAAGAATCCGCAGGCCTACGTGCAGAGCAACCTAGTCGGCTTCGGCAACATCCTCGAAGCCTGCCGCCACGGCGGCGTGGAGCATCTGGTCTACGCATCCTCTAGCTCGGTCTATGGCGCCAACCGCAAGCTGCCTTTCGCGGTGGAGGACGCAGTGGACCACCCGGTGAGCCTGTACGCAGCCACCAAGAAAGCCAACGAACTGATGGCGCACAGCTACAGCCACCTCTACGGCCTGCCCACCACAGGCCTGCGCTTCTTCACCGTATACGGGCCATGGGGCCGGCCGGACATGTCGCCGATGCTGTTCGCCGACTGCATCAGCCGCGGCGAGCCGATCGACGTGTTCAACTTTGGCAACCACAGCCGTGACTTCACCTACGTCGACGACATCGTGGAAGGCGTGATCCGTACGCTCGACCACCCGGCCACGGCCGACCCGGCCTACGACGCGAAGTCGCCGAACCCGGGCACGTCGAGCGCGCCCTACCGCGTCTACAACATCGGCAACGACCAGCCGGTGCAGCTGTTGCGCTTTATCGAACTGCTGGAACAACACCTCGGCCGCACGGTGGAAAAGAACATGCTGCCGATGCAGCCCGGCGACGTGCCGGACACCTGGGCCGACGTGTCGGCGTTGCGCCGGGACGTCGGCTACGCGCCGGGCACCTCGATCGAAGAGGGCGTGGCGCGCTTCGTGGCCTGGTACCGCGACTACTTCCGGCGATGACGGGCCGGCGCGATCAGAACGGCCTGGCCAACACCAGGAAGATCACCCCCAACAGCAGCAGCACCGGCAATTCGTTGAGCCAGCGCAGCGCCCTCGCGGACGGCAGCGCCCCACCGTTCCCGCAGCGCTTGATCATCCGTCCAGCCCACACGAAATAGGCCAACAACAAGGCCACGAGGGTCAGCTTGGCATCGATCCAGTGCATGCCGGCGGTCACGTCCGGCAGTCTCGACGGGAACAACCGCCAGCCCTGCCACAGCATCAGGCCGAACAGGAAGGCGAGGCCGAACATGTTGTGGCCGAACTTGTACAGCCGCCGCCCCATCAGCAGCAGCCGCGCCTTCACTGCCGGCTCGTCGCCGGCCTCGGCAAGGTTGACCAGGATGCGTGGCAGGTAGAACACCGTGGCCATCCAGGCGATCACGAACAGCACATGGAAGCTCTTCACCCACAGATAGACCATCGCGACGCTCCAACCAGAATCGGGTAGTGATCCGGGATAATAACCCGGCCCTCTCCCTCACCACCGTACGTGCGGCTCCGCATACGGCGGTACACGAGGGACGCTGAAGTTATTGGGCCATGTCGGTCATACAGACCAGACCCTTCCTCTGGAAAAATGTGATCGGAAAAGCCCACGGCATATGCCTTGACCTAGCGTTCCACCACGGGCCTTGCCCGTTGCGCGCCGAGTGCCACGCGTGCAGCGGCTCAAGCCCGCCCTGTCGCGACAATACGGTGCGCTGCTGCCGGGTCTTCGCTTGCCGCCAAAGCAAACAGCGAAGCTGACGACGTACCCGTTCGAACATGTCGGATGGCTCGTACGCCGTGACCAGAAAGCGACGCGTGCTCTCGCGGATCTCGTGAGCAAGGATGGATGGCAGCATGACTTCCCTTGTTTTCGATCACCCCGGCAAACCCACTGCCGAAACAAGCCCGATTACGCACGATGACGCCTACGCCGTCATCGTTGATGGACTCCATGGCAGAAATCACATCAAGGTGAAGCGCCTCGCCTTAGTTACCCGCGTCGACAGGTTCCTATAGGTGGCATTCCACCTCCCGCATACCGATGTCACCGGCGCGCCTAAAGGCGCTGGCCACCCGATCACAATCATGTGTCGATACGCCCACACGCTCGAAGGTGTCCCGCCAGCTTCGCACCGCTCTTACAACGCGATCCACAATCGCGGCCGCATCCGGCGGCAGCAGGCCAAAGCGCCCCGCGCCCGCCAATGCGTTGTCCAATCGTGCGACCCGGCCCTGCGGTCCGACGGAAAGATGCAGCACGCGTTCTTGTGCCACCTGTGGCTTGGGCACCACGTCGTACAGCGGACTGAGGCGCCAGCCTTTGGCCTTTTCATCGTAGAGGAACGCGTGATTGCGCAGGTGGTCATCGTCGTTGGTCACGAGGATATTGAAGACCATGCGCGCATAAAGCTCGCGGCGATCGTGGGCGATGAACCCGCCCACGCCATGCCGACCGAGTGCATCGACGATCGCGGCGTAGCTGGAATCAGGTGAGTCCTGTTCGTGCAACGCCAACAGGGTCAGCGCGCTGACCATGTGGCGGCGACCGATCCCCGTCGGCAACGGCACGCGATCGAATCGCTCAATCAGCATGACCTGCCGATCATCGGCCAACGACTCGATGCCGGTGCGGGGCACGTCGAGCCCCGCTTCGCGAGCTAGCTCCAAGGTGGCGCGTTCGATCAACGGCACATTGAAACGGTCATTCACGGAGGGAAACTTGGCAATCCATTCGCCATCATCCATGCGAACCACGGCCTTGGGCCGTGCACCACCGACCGACGGGCCACCCACAAAAAACACCTCCAGATGCGCAGGCACCGGCTCGCCTTCCTCGATACGGGCGGAGGCGTCGAGCAGGTGGCCCAAGTCCATCACGGATGGCAGCGCACCGTCGGCCGGCCGGCTGGTCGGTGTCGGCCGTACGTCCAGCGCACCGGCGCGATGCGGGCCGGCATGATCCAGATAGGTCGATTCCGGCAAGCCATTGGGGGGCGCCCTGAGCCGGTTCTCGATGACTCGCCGCCCCCAAGCGTCAGGGGTGGCATCGCGAAGCGCTCCAAACAGAACCAGGCCATCGGGTGGCATCAGCTCCGCATCACCGCCGCCGTCGGCAAGCGCCAACGCAACGGGATCGACCGGCACGGCATTGGCGCGTTGCAGGTAGCGGCGACCATAGGCGAAGCGCGAGGCCTGCACCTGCAAGCCCTGCTCGATCATGGTCAGTCGACCCGCAGGCACTGCCTCGGTTTCGCCCGGCAGATGCATGAATACGATGCGCTCAGGCATGTCTCAAAAGTCCAGATCGGATTTTATCGATCGGCCACGTGGACGCTTGGCCCGGGTCTCGTTGAGCAAAGCCTCGGAAGTCGGATCGCGAAGCTCCACCAGACGCGACATCAGCCCGACGCGCTCGAATACCGCCAGCCAGGCACCCAGCGCCGTCGACAACGAGCCGCCCTCGATGCGCTTGAGCGTGGCCAGGCTGACCCGGGCGCGTTCGGCCAGTTCGGCCATGGTCCAGTTGCGCGCGATGCGTGCCTGTCGCACCAAGGCACCCAAGTGGTGCCCGGTGGCCTCGACGGGAGGGGTGGAAAAATTGGATTCTTGCCGCTTCATGGCTCTTATATGATCTATTTAGGCTTTAATGGTTCATTTATGACTCTTTTATACCTCCCCCCGGGGCATGTCAACTCAGCCTGATACGGTGGACCCCAGATACAACCGAGCTACCAGTCGAGGGGCAAGGTCACCCCGGCTGGAACAAAAGTGGCCGAGCCTCGCAGAGGCGAGTCCAGCCCCTTCCGTCCAGCCTGTGCGCGGCAGGTTACAAATGTTGGGTGCGTATACAGGTATGACGTCAATGGCTTACCAAGCATGTTTTGCAGCTGATATTCATACGCATAGCCAACCCCACCGGACCCAAGCGGCGCTTCATACCGACGTAAGATTGTGACGCTACCTGGCGTCAGACTGTCGGACACCACCGACCTCCGGAGCTTCGTGGCGGGGCTAGCGGGGCATGTGGCGGCTTGGGCGGGGATGGCGTCGAGCATGTCCACCACCCTGGCCAGCAGCGCCGGCGTGGGGATGGTGAATCGCGCATCCTTACATCTGGGTGGCGTAGGTGCGCACACAGGTACAGCGCCACCGAAACACGACGAAACGCCCAGAAATGCAGGTACACGTTGGGTACACGGCTGTTCGCAACGAACACAAAAAAGGCCGATCCACGAGGATCAGCCTTTTTTGTAATTGCCTGGTTTAAAGGCAAATTTGGTGGGCGGTACAAGGATCGAACTTGTGACCCCTACCATGTCAAGGTAGTGCTCTACCGCTGAGCTAACCGCCCGATTCACACGGCAACCGGCCGCGCGAGCCGATTAGTATAGGTGACTCCCGGTCCATCCACAAGTTCGACCGGGCCAGACCGGGTCAGCGCAGCGCCTGCTCGCGCAACTGGTGGATCTGGTCGCGTAGTCGCGCCGCTTCCTCGAACTCCAGGTTCTGGGCGTGCTTGTACATCTGCGCCTCCAGTTTCCTGATCGCGGCGGCGGCCTTGGCCGGGTCCATCGCCTCGTAGCTTGCCGGCGGATCGGCCAAGGCGGCCGCACGTTGTCGCCCCTTGCCGCCACGGCCACGCGGCGACTCGCTGCGCGCGCCCTCCATGACGTCGGCGATGCGCCGCTCCACCGTCCTAGGCGTAATGCCGTGCACCTCGTTATAGGCCAGCTGCTTCTCGCGGCGACGGGCCGTCTCGTCCATCGCCGCCTGCATCGAGCGGGTGACCTCGTCGGCGTAGAGGATGGCCTTGCCGCGCACATTGCGGGCGGCTCGGCCGATGGTCTGGATCAACGAGCCGGTGGAACGCAGAAAGCCCTCCTTGTCGGCGTCGAGCACCGCCACTAGCGAAACCTCGGGCATGTCCAGGCCCTCGCGTAGCAGGTTGATGCCTACCAGCACGTCGAACTCGCCCAGGCGCAGGTCGCGGATGATCTCGCTGCGCTCCACCGTATCGATGTCCGAATGCAGGTAGCGCACCTTTACGCCGTGCTCGGAGAGGTATTCGGTGAGGTTCTCCGCCATGCGCTTGGTCAGCGTGGTGACCAGCACGCGGTCGCCCATGGCGATGCGCTTGTTGGCCTCGCCCAGCAGGTCGTCGACCTGGGTGCGCACCGGGCGCACCTCCACCTCGGGATCGACCAGGCCGGTGGGGCGCACCACCAACTCGACGATCGCGTCGCCAGACTTCTGCAACTCGTATTCGCGCGGCGTGGCGGAGACATAGATCGCACGCGGTGCACGCGCCTCCCATTCCTCGAAGCGCAACGGACGATTGTCCAGCGCGGACGGCAGGCGGAAGCCAAACTCCACCAGAGTCTCCTTGCGCGACCGATCGCCCTTGTACATCGCGCCGACCTGCGGCACGGTGACGTGCGACTCGTCAACCACCAGCAGTCCGTCGGGCGGCAGGTAATCGAACAGGGTAGGCGGCGGCTCGCCGGGGCCGCGCCGGGAGAGGTGGCGCGAGTAATTCTCTATACCTTGGCAATAGCCCACCTCGGCCATCATCTCCACGTCGTAGCGGGTGCGCTGGTCCAACCGCTGCGCCTCGAGGAGCTTGTTGTCGCGGTACAACACCTCCAGCCGATCCTTCAACTCGTCCTTGATGGTATCGATCGCGTTGAGCACGCTCTCGCGGGTGGAGGCGTAGTGCGTGCGCGGATACACCGTGTAACGCGGCAGCTTGCGGATGGTCTCGCCGGTGAGCGGATCGAACAGCGAGAGACCTTCAACCTCGCCGTCGAACAGCTCAATGCGCAGCGCTTCGGTTTCCGACTCGGCAGGGAACACGTCGATGATCTCGCCGCGCACGCGGTAGGTGCCGCGGCGCAGTTCCATTTCATTGCGCGTGTACTGCAGCTCGGTGAGCTGGCGGATCAGCTGGCGCTGCTCGATGCGCTCGCCCTTGGCTAGGATCAGGCGCAAGCTGAGGTAATCCTCCGGATTGCCCAGGCCGTAGATCGCCGACACCGTGGCCACGATGATCGAGTCGCGCCGCGACAACAACGCCTTGGTCGCCGCGAGGCGCATCTGCTCGATGTGGTCGTTGATCGACGCATCCTTCTCGATAAAGGTGTCCGACGCCACCACGTAGGCTTCCGGCTGGTAGTAGTCGTAGTAGCTGACGAAGTACTCCACCGCATTGTGCGGGAAGAACTCCTTGAACTCACCGTAGAGCTGCGCCGCCAGCGTCTTGTTCGGCGCCATTACGACGGTAGGCCGCTGCACCTGCTGGATCACGTTGGCGATGGTGTAGGTCTTCCCCGAGCCGGTTACACCGAGCAGGGTCTGCGCAGCCAGGCCTGCCTCGAAGCCCTCGCTCAGGCGGCGGATCGCCTCGGGCTGGTCGCCGGACGGCTGGTAGGGCGCGACGAGTTCGAAGCGGTCAGTCATGAGGGACAATATGCGGGTGAATGCGTGCATTCTAAATAGTCGCTGCTGACAATCCCTGTCAGCAGCGACCGACGCCATCGCTCTTCGACCGATGGCAGACTGCGCATACACATCGTTCTGGCATGGCCTCTCCGCATATGCAGGAGCATGTTGTTGCGCTCCGGCGAGCTGGCAAACAACACGGCGTCAGCGTGGTCGAGCAGATCATCGTAGTCGCGATCGTGGGCGTACTCGCCGCCATCGCTGTGCCACCGCTAGCGCGCCTTCTCCATCGCAACCGCGTACGGGTCGCCTAGACGAACTTCATGGCCGCCATGCAGCACGCGCGCAATGCCGCCATCACCAGCGGGGAGCCCACCCTTTTCTGCCCCACCCACGACGCAGGCAAGCTATGCAGCGGCGTTACGCGCTGGAAATCCGACTGGCTGATCGGCACCGACCCGGACCGCAACGGCAAGCCCAACTCCACTCTGCGCGTCGCCCCCTATGCCGGCATCACCATTACCGGCGACGGTGGTCGCCCGCTGGTGCGCTTCCGCGCCGATAGCAGCGCCCTGGGCACGACCGACACCTTGCGGTTCTGCAGCCGCGGCCAGTCGAAGCGGGCCTTAGTGGTGGTGATCTCCAATGTGGGCCGTATCCGTGGCGCCAAGGCCAGCGCCGTCGAGGCTGCCCATTGCGCCGCCGCACAGTGACCAGCTGCCTGGCATAGTCGCCGCTTCTGCATGCGCCGGCACCCTGCAAGAATCGGCGCATCAACCGAAGGAGCCGTACATGGAAACCAGCTTCAAACGTTACGCCGTATTCCAGGGTGGCAGCAGGCGCACGCTCTGGCTTGCCATCCTCTTCGCTGCCCTAATCTCGCTGTGGTCGAGCATCGTTACCATCGGACCAGGCAACCGTGGCGTGCTGATGACCCTTGGCGCGGTACACCAAGGCGTGCTGACACCTGGCCTGCACTTCAAGCTGCCGTTCGTGCAGTCGGTCAAACAGATGAACGTGCGGATCCAGAAGTCGCAGACCACCGAAACAGCAGCGAGTCGCGACCTGCAGAACGTCTCCACCGAGGTTGCCGTGAACTGGGCGATCAACCCCGTCGACGCGGAATGGGTGTACCAGCGGCTCGGCGACGAATCGGAACTCACCAACAAGGTGATCGCCCCGGTGGTATCGAACGCAGTGAAAGCCGTCGCCGCCCGCTACAACGCCGAAGACTTGATCGAAAGCCGCGACAAGGTAGCCGCGCAGATCCAGCAGCAGATCGTCACGGCACTGAACCAGTACAAGGTGCAGGTGCAGGGCGTGAACATCACCAACTTCCAGTTCAGCCACGCTTACACGGAAGCCATCGAACAGAAGCAGGTCGCCCAGCAGCGTGCGCTGCAGGCAACCTATGACCTGCAGCGCACCAAGATCCAGGCCGAACAGGAAATCGCGAAAGCGCAAGGCCAGGCACAGGCACAGAAACTCCTGCAGCAAACCATCTCGCCGGAGATCATCCAGTTGAAGGCCGTGGAGAAATGGAACGGCGTATTGCCGCAAGTGGTGGGCGGCAACGGTACGCTGCCCATGGTCGGACCCTTCAAGCCGTCATCCAAATCTACCCCGGCTATCGACTGAGCCCCGGTGACCACAAGGGACCTACTAGGCACCCCGCGTGACGTTCAGACAACAAAAAACCGCGCCGTAGCGCGGTTTCTAGGGTGTTGCGGGATATTGCGGGATGCTTATATGGCGCCCGAAGTTGGACTCGAACCAACGACCCCCTGATTAACAGTCAAGTGCTCTAACCGGCTGAGCTATTCGGGCGGGAGCTACGTAGTTTGTCGGTGACGCGGCAGGCTGTCAAGTCGGCGAACGACCCTACCGTCAACCCGTGATGACGCGGTAGCAGGGGACGTAGGCCGCGGCGCCCGGAAGCTTCATGCGGTGCTGCTCCACGAAGGCCTGCAGCAGCTTGTCCAGTGCCTGCATGATGTCGCGATCACCGTCGATATCGAACGGACCGTGCTTCTCGATAGCCTCGACACCCTCCTCTTTCACGTTGCCGGCGACAATGCCGGAGAAGGCGCGGCGAAGATCCGCCGCCAGCTCGTGCTGCGGGCGGCCATGGTGCAACTGCAGACTGCGCATCGCCTCGTGGGTGGGACGGAACGGGATCTGAAATTCCAGAGGAATACGCAGCGCCCAGTTGAAGAAGAACGCGTCCTTGGTATCCAGCCGATAGTTGCGCACCTTGTCGACCCCTCGGGCCATCGCCTTCGCCACCGCGGTAGGATCGTCGACGATGATCTGGTAGTGCTGTGCCACCGCTTCGCCCAGCGTGAGACGCAGGAACCGGTCGATCTGCTCGAAGTACGCTGCCGACTGCCGCGGTCCGGTCAGGATCAGCGGGAACGGGGTGCCCATATTGTCCGGATGGAGCAGGATGCCGAGCAGGTAGAGGATCTCCTCGGCCGTCCCCACGCCGCCAGGGAACACGATGATGCCGTGACCGATGCGCACGAAGGCTTCGAGGCGCTTCTCGATGTCCGGCATGATGACCAGATGGTTGACGATGGGGTTCGGCGATTCGGCCGCGATGATGCCCGGCTCGGTAACGCCGATGTAACGGTTGTTGCGGCGTCGCTGCTTGGCGTGCGCAATGGTCGCGCCCTTCATAGGCCCCTTCATCGCGCCCGGGCCGCAGCCGGTGCAGATGTCCAGCCCGCGCAGGCCGAGCTGGTAGCCAACCGCCTTGGTATAGTCGTACTCTTCGCGTGAGATCGAGTGGCCGCCCCAGCAAACCACCAGGCTGGGATCGATGTTCGGCTTTAGGATGCGCGCATTGCGCAGCACTTCGAACACCGCCTGGGTCAGCGCATCGGAGGGATCCAGGTCGCCACCAATCTCCTCCAGTTGGGTGGAGACGTAGACGATGTCGCGTACGACCGCCACCAGCAGTTCGTTGATGCCGCGGATGATCTGGCCGTCCACGAAGGCCTGCGCCGGCGCATTAATCAATTCGATCTTGATCCCACGGTCCTGCTGCAGGACCTGGATGTCGAAATCGGGATACTGCTCGAGGATCGCACGCGGATCGTCGCTGATCGCCCCAGAAGTCAGCACCGCCAGCGCACAGCGGCGCAGCAGGCCGTGCAGCCCGGAACCACTGGCGCCACGCAGGTGTGCAACCTCGTGACGGGAGAGAATGTCCAGGCCGCCGGCGGGCGAAATGCGCGCAGTCACGGTAGCGTTGCTGCCGGCGACCCCGGCTTCTGCCTCTTTCATCGATATCTCCGCGCCACTGTCCCGCAGGCACACGCCCGCGCGGATACGGCAACCCGGGAGCTTCCCGCCTAGGCCTCGGCCCAGTCAAGATGAAACGCAAGAACCATTGCCCGAAACTCCCCAGGTTGATTCGCGACAAAGGGAAACAGGACGCAGCGACCAACCTCCTGACACCCGCGGCGGCTGTAAGCGACAGAGATCGAAACGCGTAAATCACTGCGTCCGCGCCATGAATGGCGCCGGCAAAAAACCGGCGCCCTGGGGCGCCGGTCGCGTTGCTGCATGTTTCGTGACAACCCGAAGGAATACCACCCGCTCAGAAGGTATACCTCAGGGTCAGCATGGCTGACCAGCGCGAGATCAGGCGAGTCGGGTTGCTGCCTGCGTCCTGCGTGGAGTACTGCTCCGGCTGATAGTTGCCGTTCTGGTCGGTTAGCAGCTCGTAGATGTACTGCCCGTTGCTGTTGACGCCACCGTAACCGGCAAGGTTGCGGGTGTTGTAGGTCAGATACTTGTCCTGGCCCCAGTTGTTGTCCAGCAGGTTCAGGAAGTTGTAGACGTCCAGGCGCAGGATACCCTTGTTGCCCTTGAACAGACCCGGCATCTCCTGCGAGACACTGACATTCAGCAGGTTCATCCAGGGCGCACGCGTGGCGTTGCGACCAGCGATCTGACCACGATGAGAGTTCAGGTAGCCATTGCTCGAGACGTAGTCCTGGAACTGCTGCACCAACTGCGCACTGGCCGCACTGCCCTTCGAGTTGGCGAAGAACACCTTCGGGTCGTTTATCGTCGGGATATAGGCGGGATCTTCATAGCTGATGCCGTCGCCATTCACATCACCGGTGAAGATCCAGGTATAAGGCAAGCCGTCCTGGCCGTTATAGAAAGCCGAAACAGTGGTGTAGTAGTTGCCGAAGAATTGGTGTCGCCAGTCGACCGAGAGCTTGAGCGAGCGAGGGATGTTGCGGTCGGCAATGCCCGCCGTGTTTGCATTCGGATTCAAGCGGGCAACGTACTCATAGCCTGAGGACGCCTGCGAGCTGTTGCCCGGGTTGACCTCGGTAGCGTGTGAGTAGGTGAACGCCGCACTGAACGACCAGTCGGAAGTGTCCGAGAACGGCTTGCGCAGGGCCAGCGTCAGCGCGTCTGTCTTGCCGCGGTTGGTATTAGTCAGCAGCGTGGAGTACGTCGAGAAACTCGGGTTCGCTCCGGCATTGGGTTTTTGACCCTTCGCGTGAGGGCTCGCACCTGGAATGGTCCAGTATTCAAGCCGGCCATCGGGCAGCACGCCAGTCGGCGTGCCTATATTGACAGCCTGATACAGGATCGCGTCGCGTGCACGCACCTCCTGCGCTTCCACCGTGCCGATCATTCCCCACCATGGGAGCTCCCGGTCTAGACCGAGGCTCATTTTCCAGTAGGTCGGCAGCTTGAAGTTCGGTGAGATGGTATCCACATCGCCGACGATGTTAGCGGCACCTGGCGGGACGTTCTGACCCTGGGCACTCGGACTGAACGGCGTGGTGCTTGGATCAAATGATCGATAAGTCGCCACGGTCAGACCATTGTTCTGGTAGGGATTGGTCATCCATACGGTGGGCGGCGAGGTCTGGAACAGACCGACACCACCGCGCAGCTGCATCATGCGCTTCGTGTTGAAGGAATAGTTGAACGACAAACGCGGCTCAACCACTTTGTGGCTCGGCGTCAACGCAGTGTTATTCGGATACCCGAAGGCCTGCTGGAATGCAGCATTGTAAAAGGGTGCGCGGTTCGAGTCTGGAATGTCGACTCGCAAGCCGTACTGCAGGGACAGGTTGTTGTTTACCTGCCAAGTGTCTTGGATGAACGGGCTATACTGCGTGTAAGTCCATTTTGCAGCTACGTCGTTGATAGTGTAACCCGGTGCAGGCTGGAAGAGGTTGTAGCTGTAGTAGTTGCCGGTAGCAAAGTCGTTAATAGTATTGAAAGCGTAGGCGCCAAATTCGGTGCGTCCGAAGAGGTTATAAATTTTCGTGCTTTCGGCGTAGACACCCCCCTTGATGGTGTGGTCGCCCGCGTAGTAAGTGCCAGCAAAGAACACGTTAAGGTTCTTGGTGTCGATGCGGTTGTAGTCGCGATACTGCTCCTCGCCGAGGTACACCGTCGGCGAACCGTAGCCCGCTACCGACACTGCGATCTGAGGTGCCTGCGTAGGAACGTTGGTGAGCTGCGAGAAATGCTGGTAGCCAATTTTAGTCTCGGTCGAGAAATTGTCGTTCCAGTCATCATATAGTTCCAACGACAGATTGCTGTTTTTGATCGCTTGCACGTAGCGATAGTCAGCGACGCCTACCGAAGTCGATGAGTTGCCGAGCAGCACCGGATGATTCTCGGTGGTTTGGCTGTAGGTCAGCGTGGCGCGATGATTATCGGAGATGTTCCAGTCCAACTTGGCCAAATAGCGCTTGTCTTCCAGCGTCACACCTGAGCTGCCACCGAAACCGCCCGTCTGAATGCCGTAGCCGTTGGCGATGTTCAGGACACGCTGCAAGTCTCCAGGAGAAAGCTTATTGGACGTGGATGGGCCATTACCAAGGCTGCTGTCGAGGCCATTCACCGAATCAGCGCCGATATCGGTGACATCCTGCTTTTCGGCAGCCACAAAGAAGAAAAGCTTGTCCTTGACGATCGGGCCGCCAAGTGTGAAACCGCCGGTCCAGTTCTTCTTGAAGCCCTTGTAGGAATAGCCTGGATCGCTCGAGCTGAGCCATCCCGCCTTGCCGACCATCGATGAGGCGTTCTGGAATACGTAGTACACCGAACCATGAAACTGATTCGTACCTGACTTAGTGACCGCGTTGATGTCTGCGCCAACGGTATCGGAGGTGACATCGTAATTCGCCGTCGACACGTTGTAGCCGGCGATCGTATCCATCGAAATCGGCGAATTCTGATACGGGAGGCCGTTAGCGTTCAGACCAAACGGATCGCCAACTGACAGGCCATCGACATTGATGCTGTTGTAGCGGTTGGGCAAACCCATCGCCGAGATCGAGCCGTCACCTTGATTGGTCACGTTGATGCGCGGATCCAGCCGGGCGATATCATCGATCGAGCGGTTGGCTTGCGGCGTCGCCTCGATCTGCGCCTGCGAGATGTACGTCGACATGCCCTTATTGTCGGGCGTGAAGTACTGCGCCAGCGCGTTGGCGGAGACCGTCACCGCCGACAGGTTTTTCGCATTGGCCGCGGCGGCCTCCGGCGTCATCTGCAGGTTAATGTCGCCCTTCTGGCCTAGCTGCAAGTAGACATCGTCACGCTCGGCCTTCTGCATGCCCGACTTTGAAACGATCACCTCGAACGGGCCACCCACACGCAGACCCTGTGCGCTGTAGTGGCCCTGTACATCAGTCGTCACGATCTTGGTTGTGCCGGACGGCACGTGGACGATCTGAACCGTGGCGCCTGCCACCGGCTGACCCTGTGCGTCCAACACCGTGCCGCCAAGCGAGGAGGAGGTCACGTTCTGCGCCAGCGCCGGCGCGGCGGCCAACAGCGAGGCAATCGCGATCGGCAGTACTTTGGCTCGGATTTGATTCGTCATTTCGTTTGATCCTGGATTCGCAACGTTTGGAAAACCCCGACACCACCGCTCAGCCCCGCGCTCACGCGGTATCAGCTTGCTGACAGGTCATCCCCCTGATTTGACCCGGCACCACAGCGGTCTCACCAAGATTTTACGACGATTCTGTGACAGATTTTTAACTTTGACACGAAAGATTTAGGCGTCGCGCCTCGTTGTGTTCAAGGGGAATAACGCCGAGCAGTACCACCAACCGGCCGCTGCCGCGCCCTTCGTTCACCAACTATCTGAGGACATGGCATGCTGTAGGGCCGCCTCATCCCACGCCCCCTGCCGGGGCACTGTCGCTCGATCTTCGAACCGGCTCAGATCCCCATGCCGTGCAGGTAGGACGCCAGTCCGCCCAGGAACATCTGCACCGACAGGGCGATCAGCAGCATGCCCATCACGCGCTCCAGTGCCGTCAGTACGCTCTCGCCCAGCCAGCGGAACAGGTAGGTAGAGAACAGCAGGATCAGCGCCGTAGCCGACCAGGCGCCGGTCAGCGCGATGGCCCATTCGGCCGTGCGCCCAGGCTGGGTGTTGGCGAGTAGCAGCAGCGCCGCCATCGCGGAGGGGCCCGCCACGCCTGGAATCGCCATCGGCACGATGAAGGGCTCTCCTTCCCCGGACTTGCCGAAGATACCGCCGCCGTCGGCTGGCGGGAACACCATGCGAATGCCGATCAGGAACAGCACGATGCCGCCGGCAATGCTGATCGAGTCCGGCTTGAGCTGCAGCAAGCTCAACAGGTGCTGGCCGCCGACCAGGAAGCCCAGCAGCACGCCCAGCGCGATCAGCAGCTCGCGCACCATCACGAGGCGGCGGCGCTTGGGTGGCACATACTTGAGCAGGCTGAGGAACAGCGGGATGTTGCCCAGCGGATCCATGATCAGGAACAGCATGATCCCCGCCGACAAGGTGGTCATCTGCGATTCCATCACCCATCGCCCCGCAGATCGAGCACATGCCCGCGTGCCGGTGAAGCCTGCACGGACAGCAGCCAGATGAGCGCGTCCGCCGTGGCCTCCGGCGGGGGATGCCGCATGGTGTCCTCGCCGAAGTAGGCCTGCCGGCGCAGCTTGCTGCGCATTGGCGCGGGCAGCAGCGCGTGCACGCGCAGCGGGGTTTCGTCGGTCTCCTCGTGCAGGATCGTCGCCAAGCGCTCCAGCGCCGCCTTCGATGCGCCGTAGGCGCCCCAGTGCGCACGCGCGAGCCGCTGAGGATCATCCAGCACGAACACCACCGCGCTGTCGGCCGCTTCCTGCAGCAAGGGCATGCAGGCCTGGGTGAGCGCGAACGGGGCGTTGACGTTGACGTGCATCGTGCGCAGCCAGTCGTCCGGCTTGTGCATGGAAATCGGCGTAAGACCGGCAAAGCTGGCGGCGCAGTGCGCAATGCCGTCCAGCCGGCCGAAATCCTGGCGCAGTCCGTCGGCCAGCGCGGCGTAGTCCCGCGGGGTGGCTGTTTCCATGTCCAGCGGGTGGATGACCGGCTCCGCCAGGCCCTCCGCCAGCATTTCATCGTAAAGCTGCTCCAACTGGCGCTGGCGCTTGCCGCTGACCACTACGGTGGCGCCGGCACGCGCAGCCGCGCGCGACACCGCCCCCCCAAGGCCGCCATAGGCTCCGGTGACCAGTACCACGCGACCGGCCAAGGCATCGCTCTCGGGCACCCAACCCGCGGGAAGTCGTAACGTCAATGAGCTCATCCGCGCACCGCCCCGCTAACGTCGCCGGCCATGCGTTCCATTTCGCCGGAGGCTTCGAGATCGACGACGATGTCGCAACCGCCGATCAGCTCGCCTTCGATGAACAATTGCGGAAAAGTCGGCCAGTTCGCGTAGTGCGGCAGCGCGGCGCGAATTTCCGGGTCGGCCAGCACGTTCACCGCGTGGAACGGCGCGCCGGCCCGCTGCAGCGCCTGCGCGGCACGGCTGGAAAATTCGCACATCGGGAACTCCGGCGTGCCCTTCATGAAGAGCACGATGGGGTGCACAGCGAGCAGCGACTTGATTCGCTCGTTTACGTCCATAGGTTGATTGTTCGTCTTTACAATCCGGGCAGGCCTGTATTGTATCAGTCGTCCATCGACGGCCGCCGGCCGTCCCGATCCCTTCCCCAGCCAACGTCAAGGAGCCACTCATGGCGATCGAACTTCCCACCCTGCCCTACGAAAAGAACGCGCTCGAGCCGCACATCTCCGCCGAGACGCTGGAGTTCCACCACGGCAAGCACCACCAAGCCTACGTCACCAACCTCAACAACCTGATCAAGGGCACCGAATTCGAGGGCGCCGCGCTGGAAGACATCATCCGGAAGTCCTCCGGCGGGGTGTTCAACAACGCCGCACAGATCTGGAACCACACGTTCTACTGGCACTCGATGCGTAAACCGCAGGAAAACAATGCCCCCACCGGGAAGCTGGCCGACGCGATCAACAAGGCGTTTGGCTCGTTCGACAAGTTCAAGGAGGAATTCGCCAAGTCCGCAGCCGGCAATTTCGGCTCGGGCTGGACTTGGTTGGTGCAACGCCCGGACGGCGCACTGGGCATCGTCAACACCCAAAACGCCGCCACACCGATCACTGGCAGCGACAAGCCGCTGCTCACCGTGGATGTGTGGGAACACGCCTACTACATCGACTATCGCAACGCCCGCCCCAAGTACCTGGAGGCGTTCTGGAGCCTGGCGAACTGGGAATTCGCGGCAAAGAACCTCGCCTGATCCGACCCTCGCACCAATCGGAGGCGGAGCCATCGCGGCTCCGCCTTTTTTTGCACCCGTAGCGCCGGCCCGAACTCGCGGGGATCGGCCACCATCGCTACAATGCGGCGGTTTGCCCCACACAATCCGGAGATCCCATGAGCGCCCAGCCCAAGTTCCGCCGCATCCTGCTCAAGCTCTCCGGCGAGGCGCTAATGGGCGAAGCCGACTACGGCATCGATCCAAAGGTGATCGGGCGTCTGGCCGACGAGATCATTGGGGTGGTCAAGGCCGGCGTGGAAATCGGCGTGGTAATCGGCGGCGGCAACATCTTCCGCGGCGAGGGCCTGGCGGCGGCGGGCATGGACCGGGTCACCGGCGACCACATGGGCATGCTGGCCACCGTGATGAACGCGCTGGCGATGGCCGACGCGATCGAGAAGCGCGGCGGCTACGCCCGCGTGATGAGCGCGATCCAGATCCACGATGTGGCCGAGGATTTCATCCGCCGCCGGGCGATCCGCCACATCGAGAAGGGGCGCATCGCCCTGTTCGCCGCCGGCACCGGCAACCCGTTCTTCACCACCGACTCGGCCGCCGCTCTGCGCGCGGTGGAGATCGGCGCCAGCCTGCTGCTCAAGGCCACCAAGGTGGATGGCGTTTACACCGCCGACCCGGCCAAGCACGCCGACGCCACCCGCTACGACCAGCTCAGCTACGACGAGGTGATCCAGCGCAACCTGCAGGTGATGGACACCGCTGCCATTGCGCTGTGCCGTGACCACCGCATGCCGCTGCGCATCTACGACATGACCGTGCCGGGCAACCTCATGCGCATCATGCACGGCGAAGCGGTGGGAACTCTGGTCCACAACTGAGCTCTCGGCCCGCGCTGCTATACTCGCCGATTCACCGGATTCAGTGGAAAACCGCTCATGATCAATGACATCAAGACCGATGCCCAGACCCGCATGGGCAAGAGCATCGACGCGCTCAAGCACGAACTCACCCGCCTGCGCACCGGCCGCGCCAGCACCGCGCTGGTGGACGGCATCCGCGTGCCGGCCTACGGCTCCGAGATGCCGCTGAACCAGGTGGCCACGGTCGCGCTCGGCGACGCTCGCTCCATCATCATTACACCGTTCGACAAGAGCCTGGTCGGCCCCGTCGAGAAGGCCATCCTGAGTTCGGACATCGGCATCACGCCGACCACCGCCGGCACCGTGATCCGGCTGAACCTTCCGCCCCTCACTGAGGAGCGCCGCCGCGAGCTGGCCAAGCACGTGTCGCACGAGGGCGAGAACGCCAAGATCGCCATCCGCAATGTGCGCCGTGACGCCATGCAGAAGGTGAAGGATCTGCTCAAGGATAAGCAGATCAGCGAGGACGAGGAGCGCCGCGCCGACGATGAGATCCAGAAGCTCACCGACCGCTTCGTGAAGGACGTGGATGGCGTGGTGAAGGCCAAGGAAGACGAGTTGATGTCCATGTGACCGGCGCCTCGGCGAAGCCCGGGCGCGCGAGCCACCTCGACGCCTGCGGCAACGGACCCGAACGGCACCGCGCGTTCCCCTCTCCCCGCCGGGGAGAGGGCAAAGGAAGGAGCCCATCTTGCGACAACCTTGCGACCATTCGCGCTCCGACCGGCGGCAAACCGGGCACCCGCCCCCCATCCGCCCCCTCGGGACGCCCTCTCCCCGACCGGTGCGGGGATCACTCCCCTTGGCGCCATGACATCCACACCCTCCATCCCCCGCCACATCGCCATCGTGATGGACGGCAACGGTCGCTGGGCACGGCTGCGCCATCGCCCGCGCAGCTTCGGCCACAATGCCGGCCGCAAGGCGGTGCGCGAGGTGGTGGAAGGCTGCCTGCGCGAGGGGGTCGAGGCACTCACCCTGTTCGCCTTCTCCAGCGAGAACTGGCAACGCCCCGAGGAGGAAGTCGGTGCCCTGATGGCGCTGTTCGTGCGCGCGCTGGACAAGGAGACCGACGAACTGCACGACCAGGGCGTGCGGCTGCGCTTCGTCGGCGATCTCGCCGCGTTCGACGCGCCGCTACGCGAACGCATGCTGGCCGCAATGGCGCGCACGGCGGGCAACCGCAGGCTTAACCTCAACATCGCGGTGAACTACGGCGGACGCTGGGACATCGTGCAAGCCGCCCGCGCCGCCGCCGCCGCGGTGCTGCGTGACGAACTGCGCGCCGAAGCCATCGACGAGGCCGAACTGGGCAGGCGCATGTGCCTGGGTGAACTACCACCGCTGGACCTTTTTATCCGCACCGGAGGCGAATGCCGGCTCAGCAACTTCCTGCTGTGGCAGGCGGCCTATGCCGAACTGCATTTCACCGATACCCTGTGGCCGGACTTCGACCAAGCCTGCTTGCGCCGGGCCATCGAAGACTTCGGCCGGCGCGAGCGTCGCTACGGCCGTACCGGCGACCAGGTCGCCGCCACGGGGAGTCGGGGATAAGCATGCTGCGTCAACGCGTCATCACCGCCTTGCTACTCGCGCCGCTGACCATCGTGGCCATCCTGCTGCTACCCACGCCATGCTTCGCCCTGGTGGCCGCCGCCGTGTTCCTCGGCGCACAGGAGGAATGGGCGCGCCTCGCCGGCGTGGGGAATCCGTCCGTGCGGCTAGCCTTGCTGGTGGTCGGCGCCGCACTGTTCGCCGCCTTGTGGGGCGCCCATACCCTGGCCACGCGCCCGCTGCTGGTGCTGGGCGTGGCCTGGTGGCTGCTGGCCTGCCTGTGGCTGCGCCATTTCGCCTTCGGTGCCGCATCCACGCCAGAAAATCGCGCGATGAAGCTGGCCGCCGGCGCCCTCGTGACCTTCCCCGCGTGGATCGCGCTGCTGGCCCTCCACGGCCGCGAACCGCACGGCCCATGGTGGATGCTGCTGGCGCTGCTGATCGTATGGGCGGCCGACATCGGCGCGTATTTCAGTGGCCGCCGCTTCGGCAAGCGCAAGCTGGCGCCGCAGATCAGCCCCGGCAAGACATGGGCCGGCGCGTACGGCGCGATGGTCGCCGGCGTGCTGGTGGCGCTCTGCGGCGGTTGGCTGCTCGGCGTCCGCGCCACAGCCCTGCCCGGCCTCGGCGTGCTGGCCGCGCTCACAGTGGCTATCTCGATCGTGGGCGACCTGCTGGAAAGCCTGATGAAGCGTCATGCCGGCATCAAGGATTCCGGCACCGTATTCCCCGGCCATGGCGGCCTGCTCGACCGTATGGACAGCGTGTTTGCTGCACTGCCGATGTTCGCGCTGGGCCTGCTGCTGCTAGGGCTGTGACATGAGGAACGTTGCCGTTCTCGGCGCTACCGGCTCGATCGGTACCAGTACGCTGGACGTGATCGCCCGGCATCCGCACCGCTTTCGCGCCAGCGTATTGAGCGCACACGGCAACGTGGAAGCGCTCGCCGGCCTCTGCGAGCGCTTCCACCCAGAACTGGCAGTGATCGCGGATCCCGCGCTGGAAGGCGAGCTGGCGCGCAAGCTCGCGTCTGCGGGCGTGCGCTGCGACGTGGCCAGCGGCCACAATGCACTTGCCGCCGCCGCATCCGGGGGGTTGTGCGATACCGTGGTGGCGGCCATCGTCGGGGCCGCTGGGCTGGATTCGACGCTCGCCGCCGCACGCGCCGGCAAGCGCCTGCTACTGGCGAACAAGGAGTCCATCGTGCTGGCCGGCCCACTGTTGTTGGAGGCGCTGCACGCCGGCGGCGGCGAACTGATCCCTGTCGACTCGGAGCACAACGCGATCTTCCAGTGCCTGCCCGGCGGCCGTCCGAAACTGGCGAGGAGCGGCGTACGCCGGTTGATCCTCACCGCCTCCGGCGGCCCGTTCCGCGGCCGCGCGCGCGCCGAACTGGCGACGGTGACGCCCGACCAAGCCTGCAAGCACCCGAAGTGGTCGATGGGCCGCAAAATCTCAGTGGATTCCGCAACCCTGATGAACAAGGGGCTGGAGGTGATCGAGGCGCACCACCTGTTCGGCGCGCCGGCCGACGCGATCGAGGTACTGGTGCACCCGCAGAGCCTGGTGCACTCGCTCGTGGAATACGTGGACGGCTCGGTACTGGCCCAGCTCGGCAACCCCGACATGCGCACCGCGATCGCCCATGCGCTGGCCTGGCCCGAACGGGTGGAAACCGGTGTACCGCCGCTGGACCTGGCCGCCAGCGGTGCGCTGCAATTCGAGGCCCCGGACCTGGACACCTTCCGTTGCCTCGCCCTCGCCTTCCAGGCGCTGCGTGCCGGCGGCGACGCGCCGGCGGTCCTGAACGCCGCCAACGAAGTGGCGGTAGAGGCCTTCCTGGCCGGCACCCTGCCCTTCCTCGCCATCGCCGAGGTGGTGGAAGCCGTGCTCGTGGAACTGCCGGCGCAGGCCGTGGTCGATGTGGAATCCCTAGTCGAGCGCGACGCCGAGGCGCGGGCCACGGCCCGACGTCTGCTGCTGGCGGCCTGTTCGTAATTCCCAAGCAACCGGCCTGGGAGGCATGAGCAGGCTCTGGGGGCTTGCTGATATCCTTCTCCGATAGATTCCTGCCTCGGCGTTTAATGACTTCCTTTTTCGGTCCGGTGTTCTGGTTGCTGGTCACGCTGGGCGTGCTGGTGACCTTCCATGAGTTCGGCCATTACTGGGTCGCGCGGCGCTGCGGGGTCAGGGTGCTGCGTTTCTCGGTGGGCTTCGGCAAGGCGCTGTGGAAACGTGTCGGCCGCGACGGCTGCGAATACCAGATCGCCGCGATCCCGCTGGGCGGCTACGTGAGGATGCTGGACGCCCGCGAAGGCGTTGTCCCGCCGCAGTACCGCGACCAGGAGTTCACCGTCCAGCCGGTGTGGAAACGCATCTTGATCGTTCTGGCAGGACCGGGTTTCAACCTGATCTTCACCGTGGCCGCGCTGTGGCTGATGTTCATGCTGGGCCGGCCAGACGCGGCGCCCGTCGTCACCGCCAAGCCGCAAAGCATGGCAGCCGTGGCGGGCATCCAGCCCGGCGACCGCATCGTCAGCATCGATGGCCGCGCCGTCGCCACCTGGAGCGACTCGCTGGATGCGGTGGCCAACGCCCTGCTGGATCGCAACCCGCTGCCGCTGACCGTGCGCCACGCCGATGGCACGCAGAAGCAGTTGTTGCTGCCGCTGGACAAGCTGCCGCCGGGCCAGACCGTGGACCAGTACATCACGACCCTGGGCCTGGAATTGGCGCCGACTCCCGCGATTGCTGCTACCGTGCTGCCCGGCCAGCCCGCCGCGCTGGGCGGCATGCGGGTAGGCGATCGCATCGTCAGCATCGACGACAAGCCGGTGCCGGACTCCGAAGCGGTGGCCAAGCTGGTGCAGCAGAACGCGCCTATCTCGCCAAAGCTGAACATCGTGGTCGAACGCAACGGCAAGACGATACCGCTTCAGGTCGTGGCCAGGCACGAGTCGCTGCGGGGCCAGCCACCGAACTGGGTGATCGGCATCGGCGCACGGCCGCAGGAGACCGCGACGCTGCGTTACGGCCCGCTGCGCGCGCTGCGCGTCGCACTGACCGACACCTGGCGCAACGTCGTGCAGACCTTCGGCATGGTCGGCAAGATGGTGGGCGGCGAGGCCTCAACCAGGAACCTGTCCAGCGTGATCGGTATCGCGCAGATGGCCAATGCCAGCGCCCAGATGGGCCTGGCGTGGTTCCTGCAGTTCCTCGCCACGGTATCGCTGAGCCTGGCAGTACTGAACCTGCTGCCCATTCCCGTCTTGGATGGCGGGCACCTGCTGTATTACCTTATCGAGCTGCTCAAGGGCAGCCCGCTCAGCGAGCAGGCCATGGCCATCGGCCAGTACATCGGGTTGGCGCTGCTGGTCAGCCTGATGGGTCTGGTGTTCTACAACGATATCCATCGCATGCTGTTGTCGTGACGCCAGCGCACCGCACCCACGGTTCGTCTACGCCGCGCCCGGTAACCCGTGCGGGCGCCAGTTATTTTCTCGCGGCAGGTCACCCCCTGCAGCGTGCCTTGATCGGGCCGGCGGCCTGATCGAAACCCTCCACCGGAACCGACGATGAAGCGTATCGCCGCCCTGCTGTTGCTTGCCTCCCTCTCCGCGAAAGCGCTCGCCTTCGATCCGTTCGTGATCTCGGACATCCGCATCGACGGCCTCACCCGCATCTCCGCCGGCACGGTGTTCAACTACCTGCCGATGGGTCGCGGCGACCAGATGACCGACGCCATGGCGCAGCGGGCGATCCGCGCGCTGTACCAGACCAAGTTCTTCAGCGACGTGGAACTGCAGCGCGACGGCAACATCCTGGTGATCAAGGTCGTGGAGCGGCCGTCCATCGCCAAGCTGACCATCCGCGGCAACAAGGCGATCAAGACCGCCGACCTGAAGAAAGGTCTGAAGTCCATTGGTCTGGCCGAAGGCGACACCTTCGACCGGCTGGCGCTGGACAACGTGCAGCAGGAGCTGATCCACCAGTACTACAACCGCGGTAAGTACAGCGTCTCGGTGATCCCCCACGTGGTGCGGCTGGATCGCAACCGTGTGGCGATCGACATCGAAATCCGCGAAGGCGAAGTAGCGAAGATCAAGGAGATCAACATCGTCGGCAACCACGCGTTCACCGACAAGGCGATCCGCAGCGATTTCGAACTCGGCACGCCGAATTGGATGTCGTGGTACTCCAAGAACGACCAGTATTCGCAGGAGAAGCTCTCCGGCGACCTGGACAAGCTGCAGGCCTACTACATGAACCGCGGCTACGCCGACTTCGGCGTCGACTCCACCCAGGTGACCATCGCGCCGGACAAGCAGTCCATGTACATCGCGGCGGACATCAAGGAGGGCGAGGTCTACAAAATCGCCGACGTGAAGCTCCTCGGCACTCTGGTGCTGCCGGAGACCACGCTGCGCAAGCTGGTGTTCGTCAAGCGGGGCGAGTTGTTCAACCGCGCTGCGATCGAGGCCAGCACCAAGGCGATCAAGGGGCTGCTGGCCGATATCGGCTATGCCTATGCCAAGGTGACGCCGTACCCCAAGCTGGACAAGGAAAAGCACACCGTCGACCTCACGCTGTACATCGAGCCGGGCCAGCGCGTGTACGTGCGTCGCGTGATCTTCGAAGGCAACACGCTGACCGAGGACAACGTGCTGCGCCGCGAAATGCGCCAGCTCGAAGGCTCCTGGTACTCGCAAGTGGCCATCGACCGCTCCAAGATCCGCCTGCAGCAGCTGGGCTTTTTCAAGAAGGTCGAAATCAGCAAGAAGAGGGTGCCCGGCTCCAACGACCAGGTGGACGTCACTGTCAAGGTCAAGGAGCAGTCCGCCGGCAGCCTGCAGTTCGGTATCGGCTACTCGCAGTATTCGGGCATCATCCTGTCCTCCTCGGTGTCGGAGCGCAACCTGTTCGGCAGCGGTGATTCCGTCTCGATCGGCGGCGAGCGCAGCAGCTACTACAGCCGCTTCAACGTCGACTACTACAACCCCTACCTCACCAACAACGGCGTGGGTATCGGTTATAACGCCAGCTACTCCAAGACCAACTACAGCAACGTTAACAGCGGTGCCTTCGCCAACTACTCGACCAGCCAGACCGCTTTCTCCGCCTTCCTCGGCTTCCCGATCACCGACTTCTCGAGCATTCGTGCGGGCCTGGGCCTGAGCAGCAACAAGATCAACTCGCTGCCCGGCTACACGCCGCAGTCGTTGATCGACTACCAAAACGAGATCGGCCACTACACGGTCCACTCCACCATCGCCACGCTGGGCTGGAACCGCGACACCCGAAACGGCTACTGGGCACCCACCGCGGGCGGCAGGTTGTCGCTGAACTCTGAGATCGCGCTGCCCACCTCCACCGTCAAGTACTGGAAGCTCACCGGCGAAGCGAACCATTACTGGCCCATCGGCGGCGGCTTCGTGCTTTACCTCGACGGCCAGGTCGGTTACGGCAAGACCTACGGCCAGAACGGTATCAGCAACGCACAGTTCAACCAGCTGAAGTCCGCCTACGCCGCCAATGGCCAGACTCTGGTGGACATGCGCAACCAGTTCCCGTTCTGGGAGAACTTCTACGCCGGCGGCGTGAACGACGTGCGCGGCTTCCAAGACAACACGCTGGGTCCACGCCTTTGCGGCGGCACCGGCATAAAGAATGCAGCCGACTACTGCAACAACAGCTACTACAGCTACGCCCAGCCGGTCGGCGGCGCGTTCAAAGTGCTGGGCACGGCCGAGTTGTACCTGCCGCTGCCCTTCCTGAAGGACATCAACACTGCGCGTGTCTCCTGGTTCGTGGACACCGGAAATGCGTACTCCAACTGGAACACCTTCAGCGCCAGCACGCTGCGCGCGTCCACCGGCCTGTCGCTGCACTGGCAGTCGCCGATGGGCCCAATGATCATCAACTTCGCCATGCCATTCCGCACCCAGCCGGGCGACAACCATTACGAGGAACGTATCCAGTTCACCTTCGGCTCAACGTTCTGATCCGTCGGCGCAGCGTCGCATTGCGAAAAGCGCGGCTTGCCGCGCTTTTCGCGTTTTCGCACTCGGCCGATACAATGGCGGCCCCGCCGAGGAGCCGCCATTGAGCCAGCCATCCAGCCACACCCTCGCCGAACTGGCCGAACGCTTCGGCCTGCGCCTGCGCGGCGACGGCAACCGCCGCCTCGAGGGCATCGCCACGCTGGCCAACGCGAACGCCAGCCAGCTGAGCTTCCTTTCCAACAGCAAGTACACCGCGCAACTGGCCTCCACGACCGCCGGCGCGGTGATCCTGCGCGAGGAAAACCTTGCCGACTGCCCCGTCGACGCCCTACTCGCCGCCGATCCCTACGTGGCCTACGCCAGGGTTGCCGCGCTGTTCGAGCGCCTGCCAGCGAGCGCACCCGGCATCCATCCCACCGCTGTGGTGGATGCAAACGCCAGGGTCAGCGCGAGCGCTAGCGTTGGCCCGTGCTGCGTGATCGGGCGCGGCGCGGTGGTCGAGGACGGCGCAGTGCTCGGCCCGCACTGCATCGTGGGCGACGACTGCACGGTGGGCGCGCAAACGCGCCTGGTGGCACGCGTGACGCTGGTGACGCGCGTAGTGCTGGGTAGGCGCGTGCTGGTGCATCCCGGCGCGGTGATCGGGTCGGACGGCTTTGGTTTGGCCTTCGATTGCGACCGGTGGGTGAAGATCCCCCAACTCGGCGGCGTACGCATCGGCGACGACTGCGAGATCGGCTCGAACACCACCATCGACCGCGGCGCGCTGGACGACACCGTGCTGGAAGAGGACGTGCGACTAGACAACCAGATCCAGATCGCCCACAACGTACACATCGGCGCGCACAGCGCGCTGGCCGGCTGCGCCGCCGTTGCCGGCAGCGCGAAGATCGGCCGCTATTGCATGATCGGAGGCAACGCCGGCGTGCTTGGCCATCTGGAAGTCGCCGACCGGGTTACCATTACCGCCAAGAGCCTGGTTACGCACGCGATACGCGAGCCGGGCGAATACTCCTCCGGCACGCCACTGCAGGACAACCGTAGCTGGCGAAAGAACGCCGCCCGCTTTAAGCATCTGGACGATTTCGCGCGCCGACTCACGGCGCTGGAAAAGGACAAGAACGATGAGTGACAACAGCGCGACCCTGACCCTGCCGGTGAACGTGGAAGAAATCCAGCAGCTGCTGCCACACCGCTATCCGTTCCTGCTGGTCGATCGCGTGATCGAGCTAGTGCCCGACCAGAGTGCCGCGGCAATCAAGAACGTCACCATCAACGAACCGTTCTTCAACGGCCACTTCCCCGGCCACCCGGTGATGCCGGGCGTGCTGATCGTGGAAGCGATGGCGCAGGCCGCCGGCCTGCTCACCCAGCTCAGTAACCGCATGAAGGGCAACCATGGCAGCCCGCTGTTCTACTTGGTCAAGGTGGACAATGCGCGCTTCAGTGCGCCGGTGGTCCCGGGCGACCAACTGCGGCTGGAGGTGTCGGTGAAGCGCGTGATGCGCGGGATGGGCCTGTTCGCCGCACGCACGCTGGTGGACGGCAAGGAAGTGGCCAGCTGCGAACTGATGTGCGCGGCGAGGTCCGAGAAATGATCCACGCTACCGCGCAGATCGACCCTAACGCGAAGATCGGTGCCAACGTCAGCATCGGCGCCTTCAGCGTGATCAGCGCCGAGGTGGAGATAGGCGAAGGCACGGTTATCGGTCCGCACGTGGTGATCGAGGGGCCGACGAAGATCGGCCGCGACAACCGCATCGCGCAGTTCGCCTCGCTTGGCGGTGACCCGCAGGACAAGAAGTTCGCCGGCGAGCGCACCGAACTGGTGATAGGCGACCGTAACCTGATCCGCGAATTCGTCACCGTCAACCGCGGTACCGGCGACGGTGGCGGCGTCACCCGCATCGGCAACGACAACTGGCTGCTGGCCTACGTGCACGTGGCGCACGATTGCCAGGTCGGCAACCACGTGGTGTTTTCCAACTACTCGGCACTGGCCGGGCACGTGGAGATCGGCGACTGGGTGATCATCTCGGGCTATGCTGGCGTGCACCAGTTCTGCAAGGTGGGCGCGCACGCCTTCATCGCGATGGGCTGCCTGGTCGGCTCCGACGTGCCGCCTTTCCTGATGATGGCGAACGAACAGCACGGCCGCCCGCGCGGCATCAACAGCGAGGGACTGAAGCGCCGGGGCTTCGATGGCATGCGCGTCAGCGCTATCAAGCGCGCGTACCGCACCCTGTACATGGCCGGCCTGTCGCAGACCGAGGCACTCGAGCAACTCGCATTGCAGGCGCAGGACAGCGCCGACGTGCGCGCGATGCTGGACTTCATCGAACGCAGCGAGCGGGCGCTCGCCCGCTGATATGCGCTCAGCGCATATCAGCAAATCAGGCCCGTGCCTGCCTTTGCCCTGACAACTGAACCATGCCGACTGTCGAAACAACCGGCGCCCCTCTCATCGCCATCCTTGCCGGCGAAGACTCCGGCGACCAGCTCGGTGCCGACCTCATCGCCGCGCTGCGCATCCGCTATCCGCAGGCTCGCTTCGTCGGCATCGGCGGCAAGCGCATGCAGGCGCAGGGGTTCGATCCCTGGTACGACATCTGCGAACTGTCGCTATTTGGCTTCGTCGAGGTCGTGTCGCACCTGCCGCGCCTGCTTCGGCTGCGCAGGGAACTGGTCGCACGCCTGCGCGCCGTCAAGCCGGCCGTGGTGGTCGGCATCGACGCGCCGGACTTCAACCTTGGCGTAGAGCAACGTCTGCGCAAGGCCGGTCTGCGCACAGTGCATTACGTCAGCCCTTCGGTGTGGGCATGGCGCGAAAAGCGTGCCGGGAAAATCGGCCGTTCGGCCGACCGTGTGCTGTGCCTTTTCCCGATGGAACCCGCGATCTACGCGAAGCACGGCGTCGATGCGCGCTTCACCGGCCATCCGCTGGCCGACCGCTTCCCGCTGGTATCCGACCGCGCCGCCGCGCGCGAAGCGCTGCATCTGCCGCACGATGCACCGGTGCTGGCTGTGCTGCCCGGCAGCCGCGGCAGCGAACTGGCGCGATTGGGGGAACCCTTCCTGGATGCCGCGCAGCGGGTCGCCGCTGCGTTACCCGGCCTGCGGGTGGTGATACCCGCCGCCAACCCGCGCGTGCTGGAGTCATTGCGTTCCCTGCTCGCCAGGCCTCCGCAGAACGCCACCAAACCGCAGTTGCTGGACGGGCACGCGCACGAGGCGATGCAGGCCGCCGACGTGGTGCTGCTGGCGTCCGGCACCGCCACGCTGGAAGCCATGCTGGCCAAGCGCCCGATGGTGGTGGGCTACCGCGTCTCGCCGGCGAGCTATCGCGTCGCGAGGCTGCTGCGCATGCTCAAGACCGACGTCTACTCCCTGCCCAACATCCTCGCCCGCGCCTGCGGCCTCGGCGAACGCGTCGTGCTCGCGCCGGAGCTGATGCAGGACGATTGCACCGCCGTCGAGCTCTCCGACGCCGTGCTCGCGCTGTTCAACGACAGCGAACGCCGCGGCGCCATTGTGGCCGCGTTCGAACAACTGCACCGGGCCCTGCGCTCGAATCTGGATGGTAATGCGGCCGATGCGGCTGCCGCAGCGATTGCCGATTTGATTGGACGGGATCACGCATAGCTTCTCTCTGGCCACTCCCCGAAAGGGGAGGGAATGCGGAATCGCACGGCCCTGACTTCATATATACCGCTGCATCCATGAGTGTCGCGACCTTGCCAAACAATGTCCTTCTGAGCGCAGGGGTAGACGAGGCCGGTCGCGGCCCGCTCGCCGGCCCGGTGGTGGTGGCCGCGGTGATCCTCGACCCTGCACGCCCTATCCCCGGTCTGGATGACTCCAAGAAGCTCAGCGAGAAAAGGCGCGAGGCGCTGTACCCGCAGATCATCGAATGCGCACTGGCGCATTGCGTCGTCATGGTGGAGGCGGAGGAAATCGACCGCCTCAACATCTTTCAGGCCACCATGGCCGGCATGAGCCGCGCGGTCGCCGGTCTCACGCCTGCCGCGCACGAAGCCCTGGTGGACGGCAACAAACTGCCACGGGATTTGCCATGCCCCGGTCGCGCCATCGTGGGCGGGGACGCACTGGAACCGGCGATCGGCGCCGCCTCCATCCTAGCCAAGGTCACCCGTGACCGGTTGATGGTGGCGTTGGAGAGCATCCATCCCGGCTACGGCTTCGCCGTACATAAGGGTTACCCCACGCCCGCGCACTTGGCCGCGCTGCAGCAACTCGGGCCATGCCCGCAGCACCGACGCAGCTTCGCTCCGGTACGCCAGTGGCTGGACCAGGGCGTCTTGTTCTGACGATCTCGCAGGCTTCCCGCGGCGAGTTGCCACGCCGGGCAAGTCCGCGTCATCGAGGCCAGCAGCGCCAGTCGAAACTGCCGTACTCCGACAGCAACCACCGGATCCTGCCGGCACGCGCCCTAAGGCATGGCTTGAAAGCTGGCGAAGGCGAGCGCTTCTTGGTGAGGCGATCTTGCCTTGTCGTCCTGTACGAACATAGACCGTGGCGATGGCCTGCGGTGACGTCCTCCGACGCCTGCCGCCCGTTGAGCCGTCCGGGAGGAGAGGGAATGCGCATCGCGATGGACTTGCTCTGCGGACTGCTGGCCAGTACCAGCCTCATGGCCGGGGCGAAGCCGGGCGACCGGCCTGCAGACCCGGGCCACCAACGTGACTTGCTGCTGCAGGTTGCCTATGTCGACAGCAAGGAGGACCGACAGGTTTTCGTGCGCGCCTCGTGCACCCTTAGGCGGCGCATGCCGGGGCTGTCGATCACCAGGGATCCGCACGGAAGTATCGGAGAGCCGTACGGCACCAACAACATGCTTCCGATCATGGCGCTTCCGCACCGGAACGGCGCCATTGCGTACATCCGTGCTGGCTGCGACGAAAAGGATCTGGACGATCTCCTCGCCGAGCTCAATACCCTGATGGCGGAACCCGCGCTGACTCCGGCGACGGCTTCCTCCGCCCGACCAGCTCCGCTGTGATGCGCTTGTGGCGCCAGCGGCCGCCGCGTCGCAAGCACGCCGCTGTCAAGCTTGTGAGCCGACGTCCCCACGGTTAGCCTTCCGGGACTCACCAGATGAGTCAGCATGTCCGCACGCTTCGTCCATACCCACCTGCACAGCGAATACTCGCTCGTCGATTCGACCATCCGCATCAAGTCGATGGTGGCCGCGTGCGTGCAGGCCGGCATGCCAGCGGTAGCGCTCACCGACGAATGCAACATGTTCGCGCTGGTGAAGTTCTACAAGGCCTGCAGCGCGACGGGCATCAAGCCGATCTGCGGCAGTGACCTGTGGATTTCCGCACCGGAGGACCCGCGGCCATGGCGACTCACCCTGCTGTGCCAGCACCGCGAGGGCTACCTAAACCTGTCGCGCCTGGTCTCGCGCGCCTGGCAGGAGGGCCAGCACGGCGGTCGTGCGCTGGTCGAGGCCGGCTGGCTCACCCCTGCGGCGACGGATGGCCTGATCGCCCTGCTCGGCCGCGAGAGCGAGACGGCGCGTATCGCCTTGTCGCAAGGCCACGATGCCGCGCTCGCAAGGCTGCGGCCGCTGGCCAGCCTGTTCCCGGATCGCCTGTACCTCGAACTCGTCCGCTGCGGCCGCGAAGGCGAGGAGGCGTGGAACGCCACGGCTCTCGCGCTTGCGACCGAGCTCGGCTTGCCGGTACTCGCGAGCAACGACGTGCGCTTCCTCAAGCGCGATGATTTCGAGGCACACGAGGCCCGCGTATGCATCCACCAAGGCCGCATGCTGGCCGACCCCAAGCGCCCGCGCGACTACAGCGACCAGCAATACCTGAAATCACCTGAGGAAATGGCCGAACTGTTCGCCGACCTCCCCGAGGCACTGGAAAACACGGTCGAGCTGGCCAAACGCTGCAACCTCGAACTGAAGTTCGGTACCTACTACCTGCCCGACTTCCCGGTACCCGCGGGCCACGACCTCAACAGCCACATCCGCGAACTGGCACGGCGGGGGCTGAAGGAGCGCCTCGCCACCACGCCGCTTGCCCAGGGTTACAGCCTGGCCGACTATGAGGCGCGGCTGGAACGCGAGCTGGAGGTCATCATCCAGATGGGCTTCCCCGGCTACTTCCTGATCGTGTCGGACTTCATCAACTGGGGTAAGCGCAACGGCATCCCGGTCGGCCCAGGCCGCGGCTCAGGCGCGGGCTCGCTGGTGGCCTGGGTGCTGAAGATCACCGACCTCGACCCGTTGCAGTTCAACCTGCTGTTCGAGCGCTTTCTCAACCCCGAACGCGTGTCGATGCCGGACTTCGACATCGACTTCTGCATGGACCGCCGCGACGAGGTGATCGACTACGTGGCAGGCAAATACGGCCGCGACCACGTCAGCCAGATCATCACCTACGGCTCAATGGCGGCCAAGGCTGTGCTGCGCGACTCCGGCCGCGTGCTCGGCATGGGCTACGGCGCAGTGGACAAGATCGCCAAGCTGATCCCCGCACGCCCGCTCGACCTTACGCTGTCTGACGCGCTGGGCCGCACCGAGAAATCGCAGAAGGAGCCCGAGCGCGTCGTCAAGGAGTTCTGCGAGCTGTACGCGCAGGACGAGGACGAGGCGCGCCCGCTGATCGACCTCGCGCTGAAGCTGGAAAGCCTCACACGCAACGTCGGCAAGCACGCCGGCGGAGTGGTGATCAGCCCCAAGCCGCTCACTGAGTTCGCCCCGATCTACTGCGAAGCGGGCGGCGGCGGCGTGGTCACCCAGTACGACAAGGACGACGTCGAAGCCGTCGGCCTGGTGAAGTTCGACTTCCTCGGCTTGCGTACCCTCACCATTATTGACTGGGCGGTCAAGGCGATCAACGCGCGCCGCGCGCAAAACGGCGAGGAGCCGCTGGACATCGCCAAGCTTCCGCTGGACGACGCCGCCACCTACGCCGAAATCTTCGCCAAGGCGAAGACGGTGGCGATCTTCCAGTTCGAATCCTCGGGCATGCAGCGCATGCTGAAGGACGCCAAGCCCGACCGCTTCGACGACCTCATTGCACTGGGCGCGCTGTACCGCCCCGGCCCAATGGACCTGATTCCCACCTTCGTGGCGCGCAAGCATGGCCGCGAGGAGGTGGTGTACCCCGACCCGCGCACAGAGCCTGTCCTGAAAGAGACCTACGGCATCATGGTCTACCAGGAGCAGGTGATGCAGATGGCCCAGATCGTCGGTGGCTATACGCTAGGCGGCGCCGATCTGCTGCGCCGCGCGATGGGCAAGAAGAAAGTCGAGGAGATGGCAAAGGAACGCGCCAAATTCCGCGATGGCGCGGCGAAGGACGGCCTGAGCAGCAGTAAGGCCGACGAAATCTTCGACCTGATGGAGAAGTTCGCAGGCTATGGCTTCAACAAGTCCCACGCCGCGGCGTACGCGCTGGTCTCCTACCAGACCGCCTGGCTGAAGGCGCACTATCCCGCCGAGTTCATGGCCGCGACGATCTCGTCTGACATGGACAACACCGACAAGGCGGTGACCTTCATCGACGAGTCCAAGGCGATTGGCCTCACCGTGCTGCCGCCGGACGTGAACGCTTCGGACTTCATGTTCGTGGCCGTGGAACCGAAGGTCATCCGCTACGGCTTGGGCGCGATCAAGGGCGTGGGCCAGGGCGCCTGCGAGTCCATCGTCGCCGAACGCCAGCGTGGCGGCACCTACAAGGACCTTGGCGACTTCTGCCGCCGCGTCGATCCCACCAAACTCAACCGGCGCGTGCTAGAAGCGTTGATCCTCTCCGGCGCGCTCGACGCGCTAGCGCCCAACCGCGCCAGCCTCATGCTGCAGCTACCCGACGCGATCAAGGCAGCCGAGCAGCACCTGCGCGATCGCCAGTCCGGCCAGAACGACATGTTCGGCGCCGCGATGGGCGCGTCCGCACCGGTCGTGCAGATCGAGCTGCCCACCGCGCCCGAATGGCCGCTGGAGCAGAAGCTGCAGGGCGAGCGCGACACGCTGGGCCACTACCTCTCTGGCCATCCCGTCGATCCCTGGCGCGAGGAACTGGCCCAGCTTGCCACCTGCCCGCTGGGCGAAATCGTCGACCGCTACCAGCCGCCTCGCCCGCGCAAGAACGATGGCGATGACGGAAACCGCTTCCGCCGCGGTCCAGATACCCCGTGGACCGCCGCCGGCATGGTGGTGGCCGTGCGCAAGCGCGGCGACAGCGATGCTTTCGTGCGGCTGGAGGACGGCACCGGTGCCATCGAGGTGAGCTTCTTCGGCGAGCTGTACCAGCAGGTGGCGCCGCTGCTGGTACGCGACGAACTGCTGATCGTCGAGGGCGGGCTGCGCATCGACGAGTTCTCCGGCGGCGGCTTCCAGATCCGCGCCCGCAGTGCGATGACCCTAGCCGACGCCTGCCGTCGGCACGCGCGCCTGCTGCAGCTGAAATTGAACCGCATCGATGCCGGTTTCGCCGCACAGTTGCGCCAGGCGCTGGCCGGCTTCCTCGGCGGCGGCGGCGGCGCCACCGTCACCCTGCACGGCTACCAAAACGGCAGCGCCCAGGCCGATCTAGAGCTGGGCGAAGAATGGCGCGTGGAGCCGGTACCCGACCTGTTGCGGGCCATACGCGCCTTGCCGGGCGTACAGGCGGCACGGCTGCGGATGGTCAAGGGCGAATAGCCTGAGCGGTTGCCTACCAGGGCGGTAGAAGCGGCATCCTTTCCGCGGCGCAACAAGGCCGAAAAAGGCATAATTCGCAGCGCATCCACCAATCGGGGAACACCATGCAATCGAGGACGCGCTTTATCGCGCTGTGCCTGGCTGGCGCCATGCTGACGGCGTGCGCGCACAAGGACAAGAATGCGCCGTTGGCCTTCGTGCCCGCTGACACGCCGTACGTGGTCGCCAACCTTGCAGTGCTGGACAAGGATACGCGCCAGGCGTTGCTGGCCCAAGCCGATCGTCAGTTGCCGTCGCAGCTGGCCCAGATGGAAGCCTTCGCCACGCGCGAGCAGCCGCAAGATCCCGATGCCGCACGGCTAATGCGCGCCCTCGCCGCGGAGTTCAAGGGCAAGACCATCGAGGGCTTCGCGCAGGCCAACGGGCTCGACCTGAAGGGACACTTCGCGCTCTATGGCGAAGGCATGTCACCGGTGCTGCGCGTCGAGCTCAACGATCCAAAGGCTTTCGAAGGTTTCGTGAGCCGCCTGGAAACCGCTTACGGCAAGAAGCTCGACACCGCCACCATCGGCACGCAGAGTTACCGCTGGGAAGCGTTGCCCGCCTCCGGCGCCGAGGTGATCCTGGCCGTGGTGGGTAAGCAGATGGTGGCAGCGATCCTGCCCGCCGATTCGGGTGCGCCGCTGTTGCGTCAGACCTTGGGCTTGGACCGCCCGGTGAGGAGCCTGCAGGACGATGGCCGGCTCGCCAAACTGGCCAGCAAGAAGGGGTATGCGAAATGGCTGGTGGGCCAGCTCGACCTCACCCGTGTGCTGCCACTGGTGATCTCCGGCAGCGATCCGCTGATCGCCTCAATCGAGAAGGCGCATGCCAGCGCCGAATCCGTCAAGACCGGCGAACCGTTGGCGAACCTGCTGAAGTCCTCGCCCAGTTGCGCACCGGAGGCCAGCCGCATCGCCGCGCGCGCGCCTTCCATGAGCTTCGGTTACACCCGGCTGGACGCCACGCACCAGGATGCCCGTTTCGACCTCGCGCTCGCCGACGACATCACCAAGGCTTTCAGTGGCCTTGCGGTGGAGCTGCCGGGGTTGGGCAGCAGAGGCAACGCCGCGCCGCTTGACCTCAGCTTCGCCGTGCCGGTGGCTGCACTGCGCACGTTCTGGTCGGCACAGGCTGACGCGGTGGCGGCCAAGCCATTCACCTGCCCAATGCTGGTCGACCTCAACGACAGCTTCGCCAAGCTCGGCGCAGCGCTGCCGAAGACCGCGATTCCGCCGTTCGGCAACCTGCTGGGAGTGCGCATCGCGCTGGACTCCCTGGGCAACGACAAGACCAGCAGCTTGCCGAATTTCACCGGCCGTATCGTGTTGGGCACCAGCGACCCCGCTGGCCTGTTCGCCACCGGCCAGATGATGGTGCCGGCGCTGGCCACGCTGAAACCCGCCGCCAACGCTGAGCCGGTGGCGCTGCCGCAAGAGGTGACCGGCCTGTTCGGACAACCGGCCTGGGTGGCCACCGGCGACAAGGCGCTCGCGCTGGGCATAGGCAACGGCGAGAACGCCAAGCTCACCACCGCACTGCACGATGCCACGGGCGAGCCTGGCCAGGTGGCACGCATACACCTCTCGGGCGCCATGTACCTCGAGTGGCTGAAGTACCTGGAAGCCAAGGCCGACAGCTTCGCCGCTGCTGCCGCCGAAATGAACGCGGGCAAGGCCACCGAACCCACGCTCAACGGCGATAGCACTTCAGCCGATGAGGCCGCCCAGGCTGCCGCCGATGCTGCGCATAGCAAGGCCCAGTTCGTCGCACTTGAGGCGCAGGCGCAGCGTGTCGACAGCATCGACGCTGAAATTCACGTGGAAGCCGACGGCCTGGTCGTCACCAGCCACACCACACTGAAGCAGTGACCGAAACGAACGACTGAAACGAAGAAGGCACCCTCGGGCGCCTTCTTCGTCTCAGCATGGCTTCAATCGTCAGCGTTTCAACAAGACGCCGCCGAAGTTGTCGCCGCCGCGCGGTTGCTCCACCTCCACGCCATCCAGCCCCTGCGACAGGGTGTGCGCGTCGCCGCCCTGCGACAGCTTGATGCGCAGGCGGACTTCGTTCGCGCTGTCGGCGTGGCGCAGCGCGTCCTCGTAGCTGATCTCGCCGGCTTGGTAGAGCTCGACCAAGGCTTGATCGAAGGTCTTCATGCCGAGCAGGTTGGATTCCTTCATCACGTCCTTGAGCTTGTGGATCTCGCCCTGACGGATGTAGTCCTGCACCAGCGGCGTACCCAGCAGAACCTCCACCGCGACGCGGCGCGCCTTACCGTCCGGGGTGGGGATCAGCTGCTGCGCCACCACACCCTTGAGGTTAAGCGAGAGATCCATGAACAGCTGTTGGCGCCGGTCCTCCGGGAAGAAGTGCAGGATGCGGTCCATCGCCTGGTTGGCGTTGTTGGCGTGCAGGGTACACAGACACAAGTGGCCGGTTTCGGAGAAGTTGATCGCGTGCTCCATCGTCTCGCGGGTGCGCACCTCACCGATCATGATAACGTCGGGCGCCTGACGCAGCGTGTTCTTCAGCGCGTTCTCCCAACTATCGGTGTCAATACCGATCTCGCGCTGAGTGATGATGCAGCCCTCGTGCTTGTGCACGTACTCGATCGGGTCCTCGATGGTAATGATGTGCCCGGTGGAGTTGGCGTTGCGGTAGCCGATCATCGAGGCCAGCGAGGTGGACTTGCCGGTGCCGGTACCGCCGACGAAGATAATGATGCCGCGCTTGGTCATCGCCAGCTGCTTGATGATCGGTGGCAGGCTCAGCTCCTCGATAGTCGGGATCTTCGACTCGATCCGACGCAGCACCATGCCCACGCAGTTGCGCTGGTAGAAGCAGGACACGCGGAAGCGGCCCACGCCCTGCGCGGAAATCGCGAACTGGCATTCATGGGTCTTTTCGAACTCCTCGCGCTGCGAGGGCGTCATCACGTTGAGCACCATGTCGCGCGACTGCTGCATGGACAGCGGGCTCTGGGTGATCGGCAGGATGCGGCCCTGCACCTTCATGGATGGCGCCACACCGGCTGTGATGAAAAGGTCCGACGCCTGCTTGTGCACCATCAGCTTGAGGAAAGAGGTGAAATCGAAGTCGCTCATGGCTTTTGTCCGCGGATCAAAATGAGGGGCTTGGAACTCGGCAGATCGGAAACCCGTCGTCCCCCGTGGCTGTGGCGAGGCAGCGCCGGGAAGCGATATTCAGTTCCCTGCCCCCGCGCCCGCCGTTTCACCTGAACAGCTCCTTGTTCTTGGCGTAGCTGCCCGCCTCCTGGCGCGACACCAGGCCGCGCTTCACCAAGTCCTGCAGGCACTGGTCCAGCGTCTGCATGCCGAACTGCTGGCCGGTCTGGATCGCTGAGTACATCTGCGCGACCTTGTCCTCGCGGATCAGGTTGCGGATGGCCGGTACGGCCACCATGATTTCGTGCGCCGCTATGCGGCCACCGCCAGTCTTCTTCAGCAGCGACTGCGAGATCACCGCGCGCAGCGACTCGGAGAGCATCGAGCGCACCATCGGCTTTTCGCCTGCCGGGAACACGTCGATGATACGGTCGATGGTCTTGGCCGCAGAGCTGGTGTGCACGGTGGCGAACACCAGGTGGCCGGTTTCCGCGGCGGTTAGCGCCAAGCGGATGGTTTCCAGGTCGCGCAGCTCGCCGACCAGGATGAAGTCTGGATCTTCGCGTAGCGCCGAGCGCAGCGCCTCGTTGAAACCGTGCGTGTCGCGGTGGACTTCGCGTTGGTTTACCAAGCACTTCTGCGAAGTGTGCACGAACTCGATCGGGTCCTCGATCGTGAGCATGTGCCCGTATTCGTTCTTATTGATGTGGTCGACCATCGCCGCCAGCGTGGTGGACTTCCCCGAGCCGGTGGGACCAGTCACTAGGATCAGTCCCTGCGGCTGCTCGATCAGCTCCTTGAACACGCGCGGGCAGGCCAGATCTTCCAGCGTGAGCACTTCGGAGGGAATAGTACGGAACACGGCACCGGAGCCACGGTTCTGGGTGAACGCGTTGACGCGAAAGCGCGCCAGGCCGGGGATCTCGAACGAAAAGTCGGTCTCGAGGAATTCCTCGTAGTCGCGCCGCTGCTTGTCCGACATGATGTCGTAGACCAGCGAGTGCACCTGCTTGTGCTCCAGCGCGGGAATGTTGATCCGGCGCACATCGCCGTCGACGCGGATCATCGGAGGCAAGCCGGCGGACAAATGCAAGTCCGAGGCTTTGTTCTTCACCGAGAAAGCTAGCAGTTCGGCGATGTCCATGCGTGGTTCCCCTCAACCGGTCGTCAGGATGTATGGCGATGGCCGCAACGGTAGGGCATGGCGCGGACGCCGCGCACGGCGCGATACGCGGCCCGCTCAGCCATCCTGTTTCCCCTGCAGCAACACGATACTACTCGCGACGCGGGGCGAACGGCCAGCCTCCGCAATGGTTTGCGCACCACGTCACCGAAACCGCTGCTGCGCAGGACGGCGCCCGCTCGGGTAAGGTATGTGACCTGCCCAAGCAACCGAGAGAATCCCATGACATGCATCGCCTTCATCGGCGGCGGCAACATGGCACGCAGCCTAATCGGCGGCCTGCTGGCCAACGGCATGGCGCACGCCGACATCCGCGTGGCCGATCCACTGGCGGAAACCCGCGACCGGCTCGGCCACGACTTCGGTATCGTCACCTTCGCCGAGAACCGGCTGGCGGTGACTGACGCCGACGTGGTCGTGCTGGCGGTGAAGCCGCAAGCCATGCCTAAGGTGCATGCCGAGCTGCGGCTGGCCATGCAGGGCAGGCGCCCGCTGCTCATCTCGATTGCCGCCGGCGTGCGGTTGGAGCAGTTGGAGCGCTGGCTGGGCAACCTGCCCATCGTGCGCTGCATGCCGAACACGCCGGCGCTGATCGGTGCCGGCGCCACCGGACTTTGCGCCAACAGCCGCGTCAGCCCGGTGCAGAAGGCTCTGGCGCAGCACATCATGGATGCCGCCGGGCTTACCCGCTGGATCGCCGACGAGTCGCTGATGGACACCGTGACCGCGCTTTCCGGCTCCGGCCCGGCCTATTTCTTCGCCTTGGTCGAGGCGCTGGAGGATGCGGCCGTGGCGCAGGGACTGCCGCGTGAGACCGCCCGCGCGCTGGCCGCGCAGACCTGCCTCGGCGCCGGTCGCATGCTGGTGGAAAGCGGCGAGGATCCAGCCGAACTGCGTCGTCGCGTCACCTCACCCAACGGTACCACCCAGGCTGCGCTGGAAAGCTTCGCTGCGGACGGCTTGCCGCGCATGGCGGCCCGTGCCGTCGCCGCTGCCACCCGCCGCGGCGCGGAACTGGCCGACGCCCTGGACAAGGAGACACGCCCGTGAGCTACCTGCTCAATGCCATCGCGCTGCTGGTCGAGCTGGCGTTCGACGCCGTCGCCACGCTGTTCCTGCTGCGCCTCGCCGCCGAGGCCTGCCGCGCGGACTTCCACAACCCGCTTAGCCAGTTTGTCTACCGCACCACCAACCCGGTGCTGGCGCCGCTGCGGCGCGTACTGCCGAACTGGCGGCGCATCAACCTCTCCGCGTTGCTGGTGGCGTGGCTGGCGATGCTGCTGAAGCGCCTGCTGCTGTTCGCGCTGGGCGGGCTACTGCCGCACATCGTCGGCCTTGTGGTGCTGTCGCTGGCTGAACTGCTGGATTACGTCCTGCTGTTCTACCTGGTACTGGTGTTCGCCTGGTCGCTGATGAGCATGTTCGCCCCCGATCCCTACCACCCGCTGCAGCGCCTGCTCGGCGCGCTGGTCGATCCGCTGCTGCGGCCACTGCGCGGCAAGCTAACGGTGGGCATGATCGATTTTTCGCCCACGCTAGTGATCGTCGCCCTGCTGCTGGCGCGCATCCTGATGGCGCAGCCGCTGCTTGACATGGGCTTTCAGCTGGCGGTGGCAGGCTGACCCGGTCGGCTACTCGGTACGCAACACCTGCAGCAGTTGCGCGGGCGCCAGATAGCCGCCGATCATCCGGCCACTGGCGGTGACGATGGCCGGGGTGCCGCTGACGCCGAGCCTCTCGCCCAGCTCGTACTCCTGCCGCACCGGATTGGCGCAGTTGGCCTGCTTGGGCATACGGCCCGCGAATGCCCCATCCAGCGCAGCCTTGGGATCGGTGGCGCACCACGCCGAAACCATCGCCTTGTACGTTTCGGTCGGCCGGCCAGCGGCGTCGGTGACGCCAGCGCGCGGCCACGCTAGGTAGTCCACCGCCACGCCGGCCTTGTTCAGTTCGGCCATGTGCTCGTGCAGCACGCGGCAGTAGGGGCAGGTCACGTCGGTGAACACGGTGATCCGGTACTTCGGGTGGGCCGGCGCGTATTCGATGTGTGCGGCCGCCGGCAGCTTGGCCAGTTCGGCCTTGCGAAACGCCGCCCAAGCGGCATCGTTGACGTTCCTCCGGGTGCCCAGGTCAATCAGGTCGCCGTTCATCAGGTACTTGCCGTCGGTGCTTACGTAGACCAGGTGGCCCGCGGCGATCACCTGGTAGAAGCCCGGCAGCGGGGCGCGGTTCACCACGTCCACCTGCACGTCCGGCACCAGCTTGGCGATCGCCTGCCGTACCACTTGCAGCGCAGCCGAATCCACGCCGGCCCCCAGCGTCGGGGCCGCCGCGACTGGCGCCTTGGCCGTGGGTGGGTTGTCAGCCGCACAGGCCACCAGGGCGAAGCCGCCAATACACGCGGCCAGTAACCACTTCTTCAGCATCTTGCACCTCGATGGCCGCGGGGAAGGCGGCGCGAAAGCCGCAATTCTCGCACAGCGGCGCGGCCTCACCCGCGCGGATGGTGCTGCGCGTGCAGACGCTTCAGGCCTTCCTTGGCCACCAAGGTATAGATCTGCGTGGTGCTGAGCGCACTGTGGCCGAGCAGCATCTGCAGAGCGCGCAGGTCGGCACCATGGTTGAGCAAGTGGGTGGCGAAGGAATGCCTGAGAACGTGCGGCGATATGCGCTTCGCCTGGATGCCGACCTTGAGCGCGTAGCGCTTGACCAGGGTCCAGAACATCTGCCTGGACATGGCCTCGCCTCGCCTGCTGAGGAACAGCGCCGCGGGCTGGCGGCCTTTCGCCAGCACGGGGCGGGCCGCGGCGAGGTAGCCCTCGATCCAGACCAGCGCCACTTCGCCCACCGGCACCAGGCGATCCTTGCCGCCCTTGCCGGTGACGCGCAGCACGCCCTGCCGGGGATTCAGCGCGGCCAACGGCAGCTCCACCAGCTCGGATACGCGTAGGCCCGACGCATACATCAGCTCCAGCATCGCGCGGTCGCGCAAACCCAGGGTGGCTTCCGTGTCCGGTGCATTGAGCAGTGCCTCGATTTCGCGCTCGGCCAGTGCCTTGGGCAAGCTGCGCGGCATGCGCGGACGCTCGATCAGCAGGGTGGGATCCTCGAAGCCCGGTACCTCGCGGGCCCGGAACGCGTAGTAGCGGCGAAACGCCGACTGCCGCCGTGCCATCGAACGCACCGCAGCCGACTGCACGCCCTGGTAGGCGGAGATCTCCTCGCGTCGCGCGTCACGCAGCGAGCGACCGCGGCCGGCCAGCCAGCGCGCCAACGTCTCGAGGTCGCGGCGGTAGGCCTCCAGCGTGCGGTCGGCCAGGCCGTCCTCTGACCAGATGCGCTCGATGAATGCCTCGATGCTCGCGGCGTCGGCTTCGGCGATACTGGCTGGAGATTCTTCCTTCTTCATGCGCACGATGCTGGGCATCGCGCGCCGCGAGCGCAAGCCATGAATACCAACGCTAACCTGCCCTGCCCGCTATGGCGCCGCCTGGCCGCACTGGTCTATGACCTGCTGATCGTGCTGGCGATCGTGATGGTGGTCGGCCTGCTATGCCAGCTCGCCACTGGCGGCCGCCTGATCGAGACCGGCGCTCGCGCGGTGGTCCCGCTCTGGTACCAGCTGTTGCAGGGCACCGTGGTCGCCGCCTACTTCATCAGCTCGTGGCGCCGTGGTGGACAGACCGTGGGCATGCGGCCATGGCGCATCCGGGTGAGCCGCGACGACGGCGGCACGATCAGCCTGCCACAGGCCGTGGTCCGCGTCGTGGTGGCTGCCGCGCCGATGTTGCTGCTGGCGCTGGAGCCGATGCTCGGCCTGCGCGCCACGCTCTGGGCCGTGCTTGCCGGATGGGCGCTGTGGTTTGCCACCGCACTGTTCGATCCGCGTCGCCGCGCCCTGCACGACATCGCCGCGGACAGCGAAGTGTGCTGCCAGCGCGCATCCTGATCGGTCGTCGGCACCCACCATGCCGCAGCGCAGCAGCGCGCGGCGGTACGCGCTAAAATGACGCACTTTTAGCCAGACGGGTCGCCGCATGCTCTACCAGATCCACGAGTGGCAACGCGCCTTCCTCGGCCCGCTCAGCCATTTTGCCGACGCCAGCGCGAAGATGCTCAACGATGCGAACAACCCGTTCGCGTCGTGGCCTGGCACGCAACGGCTGGCCGCCGGCTACGAACTAATCCATCGCCTCGGCAAGGACTACGAGAAGCCCGCCTTCGGCATCCACCAGGTCGAGGCGCATGGCCACGAGATCGCGGTGATCGAACGCGTGGCGCTGGACACGCCGTTCTGCCAGCTGAAGCGATTCAAACGCTTCAGCGACGACCCGGCCACGGTCGAGACGATGAAGAACGACCCGGTGGTGCTGGTGGTGGCGCCGCTCTCTGGCCACCATGCCACGCTGCTGCGCGATACCGTGCGCACCCTGCTACGCGAGCACAAGGTGTACATCACCGACTGGGTGGACGCGCGCATGGTGCCGGGGGAAGCGGGCACATTCGGGCTGGACGACTACGTGGCGCTGATCGAGCGCTTCATCCGCCACATCGGCGCCGAGTCGCTGCACGTGGTGTCGGTGTGCCAGCCCACCGTGCCTGTGCTGGCCGCGGTGTCGCTTATGGCTGCTCGTGGCGAGGCCACCCCACGCAGCCTGACCATGATGGGCGGCCCGATCGACCCGCGGCGCAGCCCGACCAGCGTCAACAACCTCGCCACCACCCAGCCGCTGTCCTGGTTCAAGGGCAACGTGATCCACACCGTGCCGCCGAACTACCCCGGCCGAGGCCGCGAGGTGTACCCAGGCTTCCTGCAGCACGCAGGCTTCATCGCGATGAACCCCAGCCGCCACCTGCAATCGCACTGGGACTTCTACGAGAACCTGTTGCGCGGCGACCTGGACGATGCCGAGGCACACCGACGGTTCTATGACGAGTACAACGCGGTGCTCGACCTGCCGGCAAGGTTCTACCTCGACACCATCGCCACCGTGTTCCAGCAATTCCTGCTGCCGCGCGGCCTGTGGGACGTGGGCGGTGAGCGCGTGACTCCCTCGGCCATACGGAGCAGCGCCCTGCTCACCGTGGAGGGCGAGCTGGACGACATCTCCGGCCTCGGCCAGACCGAGGCGGCGCACGACCTGTGCAGCAGCATCCCGGCCAAGCGCCGCGCACACCGGGTGATCGAGGGCGCTGGCCACTACGGCATCTTTAGCGGCCGTCGCTGGCGCGAGGTCGTCTATCCGCAGGTGCGGGAGTTCATCCGGCGGTTTGATCACGCGTAGGGATGATCGACGCTTGCGCGTCATGGGCATCGCTTGGGACTGCGCAAGCGACAGAGCGGTTTCGGGCGCCTGCCGGCGCCAGAGTGACTTCTCTTTTGCTTGTCCAAAAGACCGATGGCGCGCCATCCAGGTATCCTGCCTTCCGGGTGCGCGAATGGGCTACGGGGTTATTCGACGGCACTTCCATTACCAGCGAAAAGCTGACCGGCATCCGCGCGGGCCATACTGCAGACTTTCCTTCACCCACCCGCCGCGCCATACCGGCCCCGTGCAGAGCAGCGCGCTCCCGGAGCGCACTTCCCGAAAAGCCAAAGCAAGAGCGCCGCGCTTAGCGTGGCGCTCTGCTGTTGCTTCTGGTGCACAGGATGTGCGCCTGTTTCTGCGAGGCCACTGGACTGCGGTGAGGCGCGTACGAAAAGGCCGCGCCGCGGGCGAGTCCATGGATGGACTCGTCTTTTCGCGCGGGCAGGATGCCCGCTCAAAAAGCCCGGCACCGCCTCACAAACTTGCCACCCATGGATGGGCGGAAAGCGCGAACCGGGATCTCGTTTCTCTTTGGCTACGTTCTCCTTGAACAAGCAAAAAGACCGTAGCTCGGGCGCCCAAACGGCGCACGGAACCGCTCTGGATGCCTGCGATCGCGGCAATTCCCCCTACATTCCCCACAACGCCCGATCCAGGTCCGCATCCAGTCCGAACGCGGACAGCGCCACGCGCCCGTTCTTCACCTCCACTCCCTCAGCGCGCAGCCGCCGCACCTGTTCGTAGAAGCCGCGGCTGCTCCTGGGCAGGGCGATCTCGCCGGAGGAACGCAACACGCGGAACCAGGGCAGCTCCATGCCATCCGGCACCTCGCCCAGCAGCCTGCCGACCAGCCGCGCCCGACCGGACAGGCCGGCGCGGGCGGCGATAGCGCCGTAGCTGGCCACCCGGCCTGGCGGGATTGCGGCAATGGCAGCGTAGACGCGGGCGTGGCTGTCTTGCATGGCGATGACCCGATGGGGCGATAACGAGGCCTTGACCAAGGCTTGCGGCTGACATGTCAGAGTAGCAGGGCCATCGACCAGAGCCGGACAGCGACCATGCACCACTTCGAAGCCGTGCGTTCCCACCTCGGCAGCCTGCACGGGCTGCGCCAGAACGACCCCTATCTGATCAGCTTCGACTTGGACCTGCCGCATGGACGCCACCAGGGTATCTATCTGGCCGAACTGGAAACGGAATCGGGCCACCGCTACCTGCGGATCTCCACGCCGATCGGCCCGTTGGCGGGCACTGACGCGCAACGCTGCCTGCGCTTCAACTGGGCCCAGCGCTGCGGCTTCCTGGCCGTGACCGACCTAGACGGCGCACCCTACCTGCACCTGTGCGAGAACAGGCCCTACGAATTGCTCGACGAGAACGAACTGCAACGCGTGATCGTGGAGCTCGGCAGCCTGGGCGACCAGCTCGAACAACTCGTCGCCAGCGGCCACGACGCGTTCTAGCGGCGCGTGCGGCGCGTGCCTACCGGGTTCAATCGTTCCTAGAACTTCGGCGCGGCGATGATTTCGCCGGTGCTCAGCGCCGCGGCAGCGGGCGGCAGCCCATCGGCCGTGAAACACGCGAGCCACCATCCCGCGCTGTCGCGGCTTCCGGTCACCGCCCGCAACCGGCCCGGCATCGGCTCGGTCATCCGGAAGCGGACCCGGCCGATGCCGTCGAGTTGCACGCTGCCACGCTTACCCTGGAGGGTCACGAGCCCTAGGCGGCGCTGATCCAGCGTGAACCGCGCCGACTGCACCTTGCCGAACTTCCGCCGGCGCGGCCGCTTCGCCCGACCGCCGAAGAAGTTGCGCCAGGCCGTGTCGACGTCCCGCAGCGTCTGGTTGAAAGGTTCGCGCGGCAGCGTGGCCTGCCACACCGTTTCCGGCCGTTTCCGGCGCCTGCCGCAGCGCGATGAACCGGCGCGGCAGGTCGATGCCCGACAGCTTCGTGCCGTCCGCGCGCCGGGCCGTATCCTTCTCCCGCAGCGCCCAGTTTCACACCCACCGCCGCACACCGAACAGCCGCGACAGCACCCGCGCCTGCGCCGGCTTCGGCGACAGCCGCACGCGGTACGCACGCTCGCGGGTGGGTGCGTCGGTCATGGGTGCCATGTATCAGCCGAGCCGCTCATCGGTTGAGACAACTGGCCAATCGCCGCCGGACGTACGCCTCGCTCCGCGTGGTCGCCGAAGTGGCTGCACGCGGCAAGCTCCGATTCGACTCCGGCGGCCGGCGGGGTCTTCGTCGTCCGTGCCCAGTCCAATGTTGCAGTACGGTTACATCGCAGCACGGCTACCGAATGGAGCCGGGGCTGCGGCAGCCGTTACACTCCTGCCATGCGCCACGCCCCATGCACCACGCGATGTTGACCGAAATCGCGCTCGTCTTCGTACTCGCTCTCTGCAACGGCTTCTTTGCGCTGTCCGAGATGGCGCTGGTCGCCTCGCGCAAGAGCCGCCTCAAGCAGATGGCGCGCGACAGCCGCCGCGCCAGCGTGGCGCTGCGGCACGCCGAGAAGCCGGAATACTTCCTTTCCACCATCCAGGTCGGCATCACCCTGACGATGCTGGTCACCGGCGCGGTGGCCGGCGATGCGCTTGGTTCGCATATCGCCGACCTGCTGCACCGCGACGGAGTGGCATGGCTAGAGCCCTACGCCCACATCGTCGGTGTAGTGTTCGGTTTCGCGCTGATCTCCTTCATCCAGATCGTGGTGGGCGAGCTGGTACCCAAGCGCCTCGCGCTATCGGCGCCGGAGAAGGTGTCGGCCCTAGCGGCTATCCCGATGCTGCTGCTGTCGCGCGCCACCGCGCCTTTCGTCTGGCTGCTTAACGCTTCCAGCAGCCTACTGCTGCGCCTACTGGGCGTGCGTGGCCACAACCACGCCGCCGCCACGGAAGAGGAAATCCGCCTGCTGGTGGCCGAAAGCGCGGAACAGGGCGTGCTGGACGCCGACGAGCACAACATGGTCAACCGAGTGCTGCGCCTCGGCGACCGCAGCGTGGACAGCGTGATGACGCCGCGCGTGCGCATCGCCTGGCTCGACATGGCCGCACCGCGCGAGGAAAACGTCGGAGTTATGCGGCAGACGCCGTACTCGCGCTATCCGGTCTACCGTGGCGACGAGAGTGAAGTGGTGGGCGTGGTCGAGGTGAAGCTCCTGCTGCAGTCTTTCGCCGACGGCCGGCCGCAACTGTTCGACCACCTCGCCAAGCCGCTCTACGTGCCCGGTACCGCGCGCGCGCTCGACCTGCTGGAAGAGTTCCGCGATGCGGAGACCCCACTGGCGCTGGTGGTGGACGAATACGGCGACATCGAGGGACTGGTCACCGTCAACGATCTGCTCGCGGCCGTGGTCGGTGCCAGCCAGCTCGGCCACGGCGACGCTGCAGAGAACGCCCCCATCGTCGAGCGCGCCGACGGCAGCTGGCTGATCGACGGCAGCCTTGCCACCGACGACCTCCGCGAGCTGCTGCACCTCGACCGCCTGCCCGGCGAGTCCGAGCATGAGTTTCGCACCGCCGCCGGCATGGTGATGGCGGCACTGGGCCACATCCCGCAGGTCGGCGAGGTGTTCGCTTGGCAGGGCATCCGCTTCGAGGTCATGGACCTCGACGGCGCGCGGATCGACAAGCTGCTGGTCAGCCGCGCGCCGAAGCAGGAGGACGAAGACGATGCGGAAGGGTGACGGCAGCGCGTGAAGCCATCGCAAAAGCGCGACTCCGTCAATCAGGCTCAGCCTGATTGACCTGGACTCCCTGCGTCGGTCGCGGCGATGCGGATGCAGCCCGCGCCAGCATCGCCATGCGCTGCGCGTCGGCTAGGATCCCGTGCAGCACGCGCAACTCGCGCTGGTCGGGTTGGACCCGCTGGAACAGCTTGCGCAGTCTGAGCATGATCGTCGTCGGCTCGCGACCCTTGTGGAAGTCGATGTCGTCCAGGGTCTCGCCCAGGTGCGTGTAGAAGCGCTCCATCTGCGCGGCATCGGCGGGCGGCTCGTCGCGCTCCGGCGGCGGTTCGGGCAAGGCGTCGCCCAGCATGGCCAGACGCAGCTCGTAGGCCATCACCTGCACCGCCTGGGCGAGGTTCAGTGAGCTAAAATCCTCCACGCTCGGAATGCGCACCATCGCATGGCAGGTCGCCAGTTCCTCGTTCTCCAGCCCGGTGCGCTCGTTGCCGAACAGCAGGGCCACATGCTCGCCGCGTGCAGCTGCCGCCAGTGCCTGCGTGGCCCCCTCGCGCGGCGACAACTCCGGCAGGTTAACTCCGCGCCGCCGTGCCGACAGACCCAGGGCGAAACTCGTTCCGGCCAGGCCATCGACCAGCGTCCCGTGCACGCCGGCCTCGGCCAACACTTGCACCGCATTCGCCGCCAGCGCATCCGCCTCGCGGTCGGGAAAGCGTTGCGGCGCTACCAGCTCCAGCCGCGTGAAGCCCATCGTGCGGATCGCCCGCGCCGCGCTGCCAATGTTGCCGGGATGCGAGGTGCGCACCAGCACGAAGCGGAACAGCGAGGCGAGGTCAGAAGCGTTCATGGGCGAGATCGGCAAAACGGAAGACCCCCTAGGATACGCCAGCCAACGGTCCGGCTCTGCTAGAATCGCCGGCCGCGACCCTGCTCTTTTGCCAAGCCGAAGCCATGACCCGACCCGCCATCACCATCGCGGTGCGCGCCGCGCGCGCCGCCGGCAACGTGATATTGCGCTACATGAACCGCATCGACGGCCTCGCCGTCGTCGAAAAGCAGCGCATGGACTTCGCCTCCGAGGTCGACAAACTGGCCGAGGCCGAGATCGTCAAGGAACTGCGCCGCGCCTACCCCGACCACGCCATCGTGGGCGAAGAGGGCAGCGCCATCGGCAGGGGCCCGCTGACCTGGGTGATCGACCCGCTGGACGGCACCCACAACTACCTGCGCGGAATCCCGCACTTTTCCGTCTCCATCGCCATGCTCGACAAGGGCGTGCCGGTCTACGGCGTGGTGTTCGATCCGTTGCGCAATGAGCTGTTCACCGCCAGCAAGGGCGATGGCGCATACCTCAACGATCGCCGCATCCGCGTCAGCAAGCGCGAGAACCTGGGCGGCGCGATGATCGCCACCGGCTTCCCCTACCGCCAGCGCGCCCATCTCGACGCGCAGCTCGCGATGACCCGCGCCCTGCTCGGTCAGGCCGAGGACATCCGCCGCTCCGGCTCGGCCGCGCTCGACCTCGCCTACACCGCCGCCGGCCGCTACGACGGTTACTTCGAAATCGGCCTCAAGCCATGGGACTTGGCCGCCGGCGTGCTGCTTGTGCACGAGGCGGGTGGCCGCTACGGCGACTTCGCCGGCCGCGACGGCATCCCCGAGAGCGGCAACCTCATCGCCGGCAACCTCAACGTGGCGAAGGCGATGACCGATGCAATCGGCGCGCATGCGACGCCGGAGTTGCTGAAGCCCTGAGTGGCACTTGGCGTTACCGGCGGAACTCGGTCGGCCGCTCAAACTGATCGATCGCTTCGCCCAGCCCATCGAGCTTTCCCGAAAGGATGGCCTCGGTGTCGTACATGCCTCGGTTGTAGAAATAGCCCCCACCTTGCCGGCGAAAAAATCCAGCAGGAATTCGGCATCGAAGCCGCCAATCTCCTGCCTCAATTCTTAGGCGAAGTGGCGTTTGATCGAGCGCGCGAGAAAATCCTTCTCGTCACTGCTGAACTGGATATCGGGCATGCTGGATCCTGCTCGACGGCCAGGTTTTGCGCTATTTCAGTAGCCCACGCAGGAAAGGAATCGTCACCCGCCGCTGCGCTGCCAGCGAGGCCTGGTCGAGCTTGTCGAGCAGGTCCAGCAGCGCACCGAGGTCACGCGTGTGGCGGGCGAACAGCCAGTCCAACACGCCTTCGTCCAGTTCGATGCCGCGCAGGCCGGCCTGCGCCCTGAGCACCTCGCGACGCTTGGCGTCGTCCAGCGGCTTCAGCGCAAACTGGGTGCAGGCGCCCAGGCGGGAACGCAGGTCGGGTAGCCCAAGCTCGAGCTGAGCCGGCGCGGATTCAGCGGCGAACAGAAGGGTAGCGCCCTCGGCCCGCGCACGGTTGTATAGGTCGAACAGCGCATGTTCCGCCTCGCGCTCACCGGCGATAACGCCGAGATCGTCCAGCGCCAGCAGCGCGCTGCCGGCCACACCGCGGATTGCGGTGCCGCGGTCGGCGATCCGCGCCAGCGGAAGGTATTGCACGTTGCGCCCGGCTTCACCGGCAGCCTGGCAGGCGGCCATCAACAGGTGGCTCTTGCCGCTGCCGGCCGGACCGTGCAGGTACAGCCATGGCGCGCCGGGTTCGCGCGCCAGCGCCTCGACCGCGGCCAGTGCAGCAGCGTTGGTGCCGGCATGGAAATGTTCTAAGCGCTGGCGGCGTGGCCAGCGCAGGGCCAGCGGCAGTTGCGGAATCATGGCGCTGCGGGCGGCTCGCGCGGCATTTCGATCACGGTCTCGACGTCGACCGCGCTGGCGGCGTTGCTCACCGTGATCCCCACCTCGGCGACCGCATCGTGGAGCACGGGATCGGCCTCGCCTTCTTCCGTGTACAACTCGCTATGTCGATAGCGCTCCATCAGGTAGCGCAGCAGCACCATCGCCACCGAGGCCGCCGGCAGCGCCAGCAGCACCCCAAGGAAGCCGAACAGTTCGCCGCCAGCCAGCACCGCAAAGATCACCGCCACCGGATGCAGACCGATCTTCTCGCCGACCAGCTTGGGTACCAGCACGTAGCCTTCCAGCAACTGGCCGACGATGAACACGGCGCAGACGATCAGCGGGTGCTTCCAGTCGCCGTACTGCACCAGCGCGGCGATGATCGCGGCGGCAAAGCCGGTGATGAACCCCAGGTAGGGCACGAAGCTCAGCAGCCCCGCGACCATACCGATCAGCGCCCCCACCGACAGCCCGGCGACCAGCGACAGCGTGCCGCCGTAGTACACGCCCAGCGCCAGCATCACCAGCAGCTGGCCGCGCACGAAGGCGCCGAGCACCACGTCGGATTCGCGTGCGAGATAGGCGATGGTCGGCTGGATCGAGCGCGGCAGCAAGCAATCGATCGCCGCCACCAGCCGGTCCCAGTCGCGTAGCAAGTAGAACGCCACCACCGGGATCAGCACCAGGTTGGTGAGCCACAGCACCACGCCCAGGCCCGAGCGCGAAACCTTGCCCAGCACCTGGCCGGCGATGCCGCCCACCGAGCCGATGTGTTCCTTGATCGTGGCGATCAGTTGGTCGCTCTCGAAGGTGCGCGGATCGAGGTGAAGCTTCACCTGCAGCCATGGCCATGCGGTGTGCTCGGCCCAGTCCACGTAGCGCGGCACGTTCTGAATTAGGTTCTCGATCTGGCGCGAGATCAGCGGGATCAGCAGCAGCAGGGCACCGCCCAGCGCTAGCATCAGCACCAGGAACACGATGCTCACTGCCAAGGTGCGGTTCATGTGCAGGCGTTCCAGCCGGTCGGCCAGCGGGTCGCCGAGGTAGGCCAACATCGCCGCCACCACGAAGGGCATCAACATCGGCGACAGGCGCCACAATAGGAAGCCGATGACCGCGAGGATCGCCAGCAGTTGCCAACGGCGATGGTTCTCCTGGATCACGCGCCCACTCCCTCGATCAGAAACCTTCCTCTGGAAAGCACGGCACTGGTATGTGCGGCTCCCGCGAGGGCTTCAACCACCCATCGATTCAATGCAGCCAGCGCAGGCTGGCATCGGTGTCCGGATGCGCCTGGCCGCGGATCAGGCGCCCGCTGGCCGCAAGGTTCGCGGCTAGCGCATCGGCCGGCATCGCCGACTTCACCTCGAACAGCATGCCGTCGTTGTCCGCGCCCAGCGTGGCGACACCGTGCACCGAGGGATCACTGCGCAAAAGGTTGAGCAGGTTGGCGTAATCCATCGCGCTGTCCAGGCCGCCCACCCAAAGCTTCTCCTCGTTGATGGTGGAACCGATCACGTTAAGCTGCTGCCCGATGCGGGCAACCATGGCGTTACCGGCGTTGGCCATCAGCACGTCCTCGGTGGCGGCCTGGTCACTCCAGCGCTGCGCCTTGCCGCCGGAAACCAGCGTCCATTCGGCACCCCCGCCGCGCAGGGTGCCCAGCAGCACCAGGCCCGTGTGGTACTGCTGGTTGATCGCTGCCAGCGTATCCGGGTTGGCTGCATCCACCTTGGCGGGGTCCGGCGCATTGGCGGGATTGACGTAGGCCACGTTGTAGCCGTGCGCGGCGGCGGCACCGGCAAGGCTGGCCAGCGCATCCTTGTCGAGCAACTGTCCGTCGCTACCGCGGACCATTAGCAGCACCGGCGGCTTGCCGGCCACGCTGCCCGCGACGCCGAGCTGGTTGACCAAGTGGCGCACCGCGCCGGGCTCGAAATCCACCGCCAGGCTCATGCCGCCGGCGGTGCGTGCGTACTGGAAATGCCGCACCAGCGCGGCGGCGTTCTTCAGCGCGTCGTCATAACCCGGCATGCCACGCAGGTCCTGCCCGCCGGCCACCCGCACCAGCACCTGGCCGAGCGCGGTGGCGAAAGCGTCGCTGCGCTGGGCATCGCTGGTGTCGGTCACCGGCACCGTCACCGAATACGGCGATACGCTTTGCGCATGCACTGACGGCAAGGCGGCCAGCCCGAACAACAGGACGAGAGAAAACAGGCGCAGCAAACGCGAGGATGACTGGCGCATCGGCGGGATACTTGTCAGGAACACCTCTGAAGTCTGCCCAATCGCCATGGCCGCGTCCATGCCGCTGGCCACGCCAACGCATCGCCCCCCCCGCATGCGGTAGAATCGCGGGTTTCCCACGCCGGTTGCCGCCATGTCCGACGCCCTCACCTACCGTGCCGCCGGAGTCGACATCGACGCTGGCAATGCCTTGGTCGAACGCATCAAGCCGCTGGTCAAGCGCACCAGCCGCCCCGAGGTAATGGGCGGTCTGGGCGGCTTCGGCGGCCTGTTCAACCTGGGCGGCAAATACCGCGAACCGGTGCTGGTCTCCGGCACCGACGGCGTGGGCACCAAGCTGAAGTTGGCGCAGGAGCTGGGCCGCCACGACACCATCGGCATCGACCTGGTGGGCATGTGTGTGAACGACGTACTGGTGCAAGGCGCCGAGCCGCTGTTCTTCCTCGACTATTTCGCCACCGGCAAGCTGGACGTTGACACCGCCACGGCGGTGGTCGGCGGTATCGCGAGGGGCTGCGAACTGGCCGGCTGCGCCCTGATCGGCGGCGAGACGGCGGAAATGCCGGACATGTACCCGCCGGGTGAATACGACCTAGCCGGCTTCACCGTAGGTGCGGTGGAAAGGGCCGACCTGCTCTCCGGCGACGCCATCATGGCGGGCGACGTGGTCCTGGGCGTGGCCTCCAGCGGCCCGCACTCCAACGGCTATTCGCTGGTCCGCAAAATCGTGGAACGCGCAGGCCGACCGCTGGACCTGGATCTCGGCGGCGTGAAGCTGGCCGACGCACTGATGGCGCCCACGGTGATCTACGTGAAGCCCATGCTGGAACTGCTGAAGGCCCAGCCGGTGCACGGTATGGCCCACATCACCGGCGGCGGCCTAAAGGAAAACATCATCCGCGTAGTACCCGATGGCCTCGGCCTCGCACTGGACGCCGCCAGCATCGAGCTGCCACAGGTGTTCGACTGGCTGCAGCGCGAGGGTAAGGTGGCACGCGAGGAAATGTGGCGCACCTTCAACTGCGGCGTCGGCTTCACGGTGATCCTGCCGCGCGAGGCGGCATCCGCAGCCTCTGGCCTGCTGGCTAAGCACAGCCTCGCCAGCCGCGTGATCGGCGAAGTGGTGAAGGCCGCGGGCGACGAGCGCGTCCACATCGGCTGAGCCTGCGGTGCGCCCATCCCCACTCAAAGTCGCCGTGCTCGCCTCCGGCCGCGGCAGCAACCTTGCCGCGCTGATCGCCGCCCGCGACGCTGGCGCCTTGCCGGTGGAGTTCGTGCTGGTGGCCAGCGACAAGGCCTCCGCCGGCGCACTGCGGCTGGCCGAGGCCGCGGGAATCCGCGCGCTGGCGCTCAACCCAAAGGATTACCCGGATCGCGCCAGCTTCGATCGCGCGCTGTTCGCGCGCGTCGCTGCCAGCGGCGCCGAATTGCTGGTCCTGGCAGGCTTCATGCGCGTGATCGACGCCGAGGTGGTGGCTGGCTGGGAAGGCCGCGCCATCAACATCCATCCCTCGCTGCTGCCGAAATATCCTGGCCTGCACACGCACCGCCGCTGCCTCGAAGCCGGGGACACCGAGCATGGCGCCAGCGTCCACTACGTCACCGCCGAACTGGACGGTGGGCCGGTGGTGGCGCAGGCGCGCATTTCGGTGAGCAGCAGCGACACCGAAACTTCGCTGGCGGAACGCTTGCTGGCGGAGGAGCACAAGTTGCTGACCGCCGTGGTCGGTGCCATCGCACACGACCGCCTGCATTGGAACGGCGCAGCGCTGTTGGATGGCCAGCCATTGGCCAGCCCGCTCACGCTGGCGCAACTGTCATAAGGCGGCAGGTCGCGCGGCATTCAGGCATGCGGCCTATAGTCGGCAGCATGAAAAGCACCCTGCGCCGTGCCGCCCTCGCCCTGGTTCTCGCCCTACCTGCCGCCCCGGCGGTTGCTGCGGCGGTGCCGCAGTCGTTCATCGCCACCTATCGCGTGCTGCAGTACGGCCAGCCGATCGGCGATGCCACGCTTACGCTGAGACCGGCCGGTGGCGGACTGTTCGAGTACACCGACAAGATCGTCGGCACGGCAGGGCTGGCCGCCGCCCTGGGTGCCAGGACCTCGGAAGACTCGCGTTTCATCTGGGTAGGCCAAACACCGCAGGCGGTCTCGTATACCTATGCCTTCATATCCGCGCTGAAGCCTAGGAACCGCACGCTCGCGGTACACGGCACCACCGTGCAGGTAAACGACAACGGCAAGCACCACAGCTACTCAATGCAGCCGGGCATGGTGGAGCGCAACACCCTGCCGCTGGCGCTGGGCGTTGCGCTGCGCGATGGCGCGAAGAGCGCGACGTTCCGTGTCGGCGGCAATCAGTCCGTCGAAATGCAGACCTTCAAGGTGGCCGCCAGCGAGAAGATCAGCGTCCCAGCCGGTTCGTTCACCGCCGTGCGCGTGGACCGTACCGACCAGAATCGCGCATTCAACGCCTGGTACGCGCCGGCGAAATACCCCGTACCGGTCAAGCTCGCCCAGAAGGGCGGCGGCAACTTCATGCTGGAACTGGTGCACTACTCGCAACCGTAGGTAGCCGGCGAACAGTGGTCAGACCGCAGTCGGCCTCTGTTCCCGAACCAATTACCTGGCAAGGTTCACCGTTAGCCAGGGACAAGGTCGCGGCTACTCGAGCAGGACGTCAAGCATCCAGGGGATCAATCCAGCGGCACAATTCATGGAAGCCCAGTGGACCGGGCCACTGCCGTCGCCGCACCAGCATGCCAACGTGTCCGCGGCGAAAACGGCACCTAAAGACGGCACCCAGCGTGATCGCCATGGCGCGAACACTGCGGCTCTCCACCCTTGCTTCCCGCCACCACCTTTGCCTGTCTCCAGGTGACAGGTCAGACAGCTCGGGAATCTTTTCAGCCCGCCAGTAGTCCGCCATTCCCCGCCCACCGTTGCGCAAGGGAGGCGATCCTGCAGCCAGGCGCTCAGTTCGGCAAACGCCGAATCCGCGCGCCCAGCACGCCCAGCTTTTCCTCGATGTTCTCGTAGCCGCGGTCGATGTGGTAGACGCGATCGACCGTAGTGTCGCCGTGCGCCACCAGGCCCGCCAGCACCAGGCAGGCGGAGGCGCGCAGGTCGGTGGCCATGATCGGCGCGCCGCTCATCTTGTCCACGCCCTTGATGACGGCGGTGTTGCCTTCGAGCTGGATGTCTGCGCCGAGGCGCTGCAGCTCGTGGGCGTGCATGAAGCGGTTCTCGAACACCGTCTCGGTGATGATACCGGTGCCCTCCGCCACGCAGTTGAGCGCGGTGAACTGGGCCTGCATGTCGGTGGGGAACGCCGGATACGGTGCGGTGGTGATGTTGACCGCCTTTGGCCGGCGACCGCCCATATCGAGTTCGATCCAGTCCTCGCCGCTGGAGATGTGCGCGCCGGCATCCTCCAGCTTGGCCAGCACCGCGTCCATCGTGTCGGCACGGGCGCCACGGGCGCGCACCTTGCCTCCGGTCATCGCCGCACCGACCAGAAAGGTGCCGGTTTCGATGCGGTCGGGCAACACCTGGTAGTCGGTGCCGTGCAGGCGCTCCATGCCATGGATCACCAGCGTGGACGTGCCCACCCCCTCGATGCGCGCGCCCATCGAGATCAAGCAGTGCGCCAGGTCGACAACCTCGGGTTCCTGTGCGGCGTTCTCGATCACCGTGGTGCCCTCGGCCAAGGTGGCGGCCATCAGGATGTTCTCGGTGCCAGTGACGGTGACCATGTCCATCACGATGCGCACGCCCTTGAGCCGCTTCGCGCGCGCCTTGATGTAGCCGTTCTCCACGGTGATCTCGGCGCCCAGCGCCTGCAGGCCGCGGATGTGCTGGTCGACCGGACGCGAGCCGATCGCGCAGCCGCCGGGCAGCGACACCTCTGCCTGGCCGAAGCGCGCCACCAGCGGCCCCAGCACCAGGATCGAGGCGCGCATGGTACGCACCAAGTCGTAGGGGGCGATGCAGGTGCTGGTGGTGCGCGGATCGACGTGGATCTTCATTCGGTCGTCGAGCACCAGCTGCACGCCCATCTGTCCGAGCAACTCGATGAAGGTGGTGACGTCATGCAGGTGCGGCACGTTGCCGATGCTTACCGGCGCGTCGGCCAGCAGGCAGGCGGCAAGGATGGGCAGCACGGCGTTCTTCGCACCGGAAATACCCACCTCGCCCTGGAGCGGCACGCCGCCGTTGATGAGGATCTTTGCCATCGATGTTCCTGGAAAAACTTGTGCGCTCAGCCAATGGGGCGCAAAAAAGCCGGCGCGGATGCCGGAATTGTCACCCGATCAGCCTCGGCGTGCCGCGGCTTCCTCGGGGCTCAGCGTCTTCAATGCCAGCGCATGGATTGCTCCGCCCATCAGCTCACCCAGCGTGGCGTAGACCAGCCGGTGCCGCGCCAGCGGCAGCTTGCCGGCGAACTGGCTGGCGACCACGGTGGCCTCGAAGTGCACGCCATCTTCGCCGCTGACCTCGGCCCGTGCACCGGGCAGGCCGGCTTCGATCAGGGTCTGGATGCGGGCTGGATCCATCGGCTTTCCACGGAAAGAGGGGGGCGCAACGCGGCATCGCGCTGGCTTGTGACGTTAAAATACGAATATGCCATGGTAATGGAAATCCCCTGTCGCAGAAACGACAGCGGCCCCTGCCCCGGCAGCCCAAGCCCCCGCATCGAGCCCTCATGAACCCACGCCCCGCTCCGCACGCCGCCATCGAACTGCAGCCCGACGCCATCGTGCGAAGCGCCCGCGCGGTCATCGCCACCGAGGCGGCCGCCATCGCCGAACTGGGGTCACGCATGGATGCCGCGTTCGTCGAGGCCTGTCGGCTGATCCTGGACTGCCGCGGCCGCGTAGTGGTCACCGGCATGGGCAAGTCCGGCCACGTGGCGCGCAAGATCGCCGCCACCCTCGCGTCCACCGGTACCCCGGCCTTCTTCGTGCATCCGGGCGAGGCCAGCCACGGCGACCTCGGCATGATCCAGCCCGACGACGTGGTTCTGGCGCTTTCGTACTCCGGCGAGACCGACGAACTGCTGTTCATTCTGCCGATGATCAAGCGCCAGGGCATCCCGCTGATCGCTATCACCGGGAAGCCCGGATCTTCGCTGGCCAGCCAGGCCAGCGTGCATATCGACGGCAGCATCAGCACCGAGGCCTGCCCGCTGGGGCTGGCGCCCACTACCAGTACCACGGCGGCGCTGGTGCTGGGCGACGCGCTGGCGATCGCGCTGCTTGAGGCGCGCGGCTTCACCTCGGACGACTTTGCCCGATCACACCCGGCGGGTAGCCTCGGTCGGCGCCTGTTGCTGCGGATCAGCGACGTCATGCACTCGGGCGACGACGTGCCGCGCGTGCCGCCCGAGGCCAGCCTCACCGCCGCACTGGTGGAGATGACCCGCAAGCACCTCGGCATGACCGCCGTCGTCGACGAGCAGCAACGCCTGCTCGGTGTGTTCACCGACGGCGACCTGCGCCGAGCGCTGGACGACGAGGAGGTGAACCTACGCGGCGCCACCGTGGCCTCGTTGATGACCCGCGGCCCCAAGACCATCGGCCCCGACAAGCTGGCGGCCGAAGCGGCGCAATTGATGGAAAAGCACCAGATCCACGCCCTGCTGGTCGTCGACGACGCGCAACACGTGGTCGGCGCGCTGAACATTCACGATCTGCTCCGGGCACGTGTTGTCTGATTTGCCGATTCGCGGCGCTGATTCACCTTGGTGAATCAGCAAATCAAACAAGCTCGCTCGTGAACCTTTCCCCGCCCGAACACCGAACCGTGCCCACCGACTACTTCTCCCAGATCCCGCCCGATGTCCTCGCTCGTGCCGCCAAGATCCGCGTCGCCGCGTTCGACGTGGACGGGACGCTCACCGACGGCCGCCTCTGGTACGGCGAGGACGGCCGCGAGACCAAGGTGTTCCACGTGCACGACGGCCTGGGGCTGAAACGCCTGCTGGCGAACGGCGTGCAGGTGGCGATCATCACCGCGCGCATCAGCCATCCTGTGGCACTGCGCGCCGAGGAACTGGGCATCGTCCATGTCTATCAGGGCCAGGGCGACAAACGTGCCTGCCTCGAAGACCTGCTCGAAGCACTGGGCCTCACCCCCGAGCAGGCAGCCTTCGTCGGTGACGACCTGCCCGACCTGCCGCCCATGGACATAGCCGGGCTTGCCGTCGCAGTGGCCAACGCCCATCCATGGGTGGCGGAAGCCGCGCATTGGCAGACCCGCCTGCGCGGAGGCATGGGTGCGGTGCGTGAGGCCTGCGACCTGATCCTGCACGCCCTGGGCAGGAGCGGCGCCGAGCGGGAGCGCTGGCGGTGATCGCCGCGCTGCGGCTCTGGTTCCGTGACCGCAAGCTGGCCAGCGCCATCGTGCTCGTCACGCTGGCGGCCAGCTTCGCCCAGGCACTGCTGTGGTGGATGGGGCCGGCGCCGAAACAGAACGACTTCGTCGGTCCGCCGCGCTCGGGCTACACGCTGTCCAATTTCAAGATGTGGTCCTACGACCCGCAAGGCCAGCTTGCCTTCCGCATGCACGCGCCGCAGTTGGAACGCCGCGAGGGCGACGAATCGCTGTACATCGACTCGCCGGTGTTCGAACTCGCCTCCAAGAAACCCGGCGTGCCGGACTGGCACGGCCAGTCGCTGTTCGGCTGGGTGGACAAGAGCGGCAGCCTGATCAAGCTGCAGGGCCCGGTGACGATGCACCGTCCCCCCTATGCCGATATCGCGGCGACGGACCTGGTCACGTCGGATGTCACCGTATGGCCCAAGGAGAACCGCATGGTGACCGCGGCCCCGGCGCAGATGACGCAGGGCGCCAGTAGAATGAGCGGAGTCGGCATGCGTGCCAACCTCAACGACAACCACCTGGAGTTGCTCGACAATGTCCATGCCACGTTCCCGCCGCGCAAGCGCAAGCCGTAACGCCGCCGCCGGCTTGCTAGCCATGGCCGCGCTGGCCCTGCTGCCTGCAGTGGCACTGGCGAAAAAGTCTGACCGCCAGCAGCCGATGAACGTCGAGCATGCCGATTCGTTCGACGGCACCTACGCGCCCAACAGCACGGTCAAGCTGCGCGGCCATGTCGTGATCACCCAAGGCACGATGAAGATCGTCGGCGACCTGGCTACGGTGCATTTCGACGCCGACCAGAACGTCGACCACGTGCAGGTCACCGGCGCGCCCGCCCACATTCAGGAGCTGGACGACGCCGGCAACCTGATGACCGGCGACGCCAGCCAGCTAGACTACGACAACGTCAACGGCGTCGCGGTGCTCACCGGCAACGCGGTGGTCAAACAGCAGGGCCGTGGCGAGGCGCACGGCGACAAGCTGACCTACAACACGCAGACCAGCGAGATGACCGGCAGCAGCGGCGGCAACGGCTTCGTACACATGACCTTCCTGCCTAAGCCCAGGTCGGGCCAGCCGGCATCCCCCGCCCCCGCGCAAAGCGCGCCCGCCGGTGGTAAGTAAGCATGCTCTCGGCCGAAGGTCTGCAGAAGAGTTTCAAGGCGCGCCACGTGGTGCGCGATTTCGGCTTCTCCATACGCGAGGGTGAAGTGGTCGGCCTGCTCGGCCCCAACGGGGCCGGTAAGACCACCTGCTTCTACATGGTGGTCGGCTTGATTGAGGCCGACGCCGGCAAGATCAAGCTGGACCAGCAGGACATCACCGGCCTGCCGATGCACCTGCGCGCGCGGCTCGGCATCGGCTACCTGCCGCAGGAGGCGTCGGTGTTCCGCCGGCTCTCTGTGGCGGACAACATCATGGCGGTGTTGGAACTACGCGAAGGTCTCGGCGCGAGACAGCGCGAGGCCGAACTGGAAAGCCTGCTGGACGAGCTGAAGATCGCCCACATCGCGACGCAGAAGGGCATCAGCCTGTCCGGCGGCGAGCGTCGCCGCGTGGAGATCGCCCGCGCGCTGGCAGCGAACCCGCGCTACATGCTGCTGGACGAACCGTTCGCCGGCGTCGACCCGATCTCCGTGGGCGAGATCCAGCGCATCGTGCGCCACCTCAAGGAGCGAGGCATCGGCGTCCTGATCACCGACCACAACGTGCGCGAAACGCTGGGTATCTGCGACCGCGCCTACATCCTCAGCGACGGTGCGGTGCTGTCGCGCGGCACGCCGGCGCACATCCTCGCCGACGAGAAGGTGCGCGAGGTCTATCTGGGGCGCGAATTCAAGCTTTGACGCGACGTTCACAACGCCGCGCACGGCTATGGCCGAGCCCGCCACACACGGGTAGGATGGCTGACAGTTCACCGTTCTGGCCAGCATGAAACCGGCACTGCAATTCCGTCTGCACCAGCAGCTCACCCTGACGCCGCAACTGCAGCTGGCGATCCGCCTGCTGCAACTGTCGCAACTGGAGCTGGAGACGGAATTGCGGCAGATCGCCGAAGGCAACCCGCTGCTGGAATTCACCGACGAAAGCGACGACGCCCCCGCTGACGACGAAGCCACTCCCGAAACCGAATACGTGCAGGCGCCCAGCGCACCCGAAACCGCCGCCGATGCCCACATGGACAACGACGACAGCGCCGAATGGAGCGACGACGGCGGCGGCAGCGTCGAGACACCCATCGATTTCTCCGCCGGCAGCGGCGGCGGCAACGCTCGCGGCGACGAGGACTTCGAGCCGCAAAACGCTGCGCCCGAAACTCTGCAGCAACACCTGCTGTGGCAGCTGAACCTAGCCGGCTTCAATCCACGCCAGACCGCCATCGCCACGGTGATCATCGACGCTCTGAATGCCGACGGCTACCTCGCCGACGGCATCGAGGCGGTGCTCGCCGCGCTGCCGGCCGGCCTCGACGCCAGCCTTGGCGAAATCGAGGCGGTACGCCGCCGTCTGCAGGGCTTCGACCCGCTAGGCGTCGCCAGCCTCGACCTGCGCGACTGCCTGCGTAGTCAGTTGCAGCAGTTCGACGACGCCACGCCGCAACGCGAACTCGCGCTGGCCATCGTGGAGAGCGAGCTGGAGCTGCTGGCGCGCAACGACATCGCGAAACTGGCGCGCAAGCTGCGCGCCGACGAAGAAGAGGTGGCCGCCGCGGCTGCACGGATCCGCAGCCTGGATCCACGACCAGGTGCCGCGCTGGACGCCACCCCGGTGGAATACGTGGCGCCCGACGTCTACGCCGTGCGCGAGGGCAACCGCTGGCAAGTGCGCTTGAATGCCGATGCGCAGCCGCGGCTGGGCCTCAACCAGCACTACTGCAACCTGATCGCCCGTGCTCGCGGCGATGACGCCAGCTGGATGAAAGGGCAATTGCAGGAGGCGCGCTGGCTGCTGAAGAGCCTGGAATCACGTGCCGAGACCCTGCTCAAAGTGGCCGGTGCCATCGTGCGGCGGCAGAGCGCCTTCCTCGACTACGGCCCCGAGGCGATGCATCCACTGGTTCTGCGCGAGGTGGCCGAGGAAGTCGGCATGCACGAATCCACCATCTCGCGCGTCACCACGCGCAAGTACCTGCACACGCCGCGCGGCACCTTTGAGCTGAAGTATTTCTTCTCCAGCGGCGTTTCCACCGAGGACGGCGGCAGCGCCTCGGCCACCGCGATCCAGGCCATGCTGCGCAAGCTGATCGACGCAGAGGACCCGCGCAAACCGCTGTCCGACCAGGCGCTGGCCGCCGAGCTGAAAAGCAAAGGCATCCAGGTAGCGCGCCGCACCGTGGCCAAGTACCGCGAAGGCCTGCGCATTCCCAGTTCCAGCGAACGCCAGCGCAAGAACTGAATGGGGAACTTGCCTGCCGGAAAATCGCTCCCATGTCTGTAACGAAGGATGTTAGAAGGCGCGTCAGGGTCGACCGAGGCGCGTCCATCCCGCCGCGAAACGCGGCACGGCACCACCAGAGGAGGCGTACCATGCAATTCCAACTCAGCGGCCAGCAGATCGAAGTCACTCCTGCGCTGCGGCAACACGTCGAGTCCCGGCTCGACCGCCTCCACCGCCTCGACGACAAACTGATCAGCCTTGCCGTGGTCCTTTCGGTGGACAAGCTTCGACATCGCGCGGACGCCACGTTGGGTGTCAAGGGTGCCACGCTGCATGCCGAGGCCGCCGAGACCGACATGTACGCGTCCATCGACTGCCTGTTCGAAAAGCTCGTCTCGCAGTTGCGCCGCCACCACGAGAAGGTTTCCGACAAGCACCACCGCACCACGCGCGCCGAACCCCAGTACGGCTGATGCGCGCCCGCAGGCCGCCCGCGGCGGGCGGCCTGCCTCTCCTCCCAGCACAGCCCTGGCCCAAGCTGGCACAATGGCCGCTGCCCCGCCGTGAGGCTCACTCGCGGCGCGCGACGCAGAGGACCGTAGCTTGGATCGCCTCACCGCACGACAACTCTTCGACAGCGTCAACGAGCGCATGGCGCTGCGCTGGATCGCCGGCATGCGCGGCGAATCGCGCATGCTGGAGCCCGGCGCGGCGCATGCGCGCCGGCCTTCGCTGATTGGCTACCTCAACGTCATCTATCCGAACAAGGTGCAAATCATCGGTTCGGAGGAGCTGAACTTTCTCGATGCCATGGATTCACGCCAGCGCTGGGAAGCGATCCACAAGATCGCCGCCACCCGGCCGGTGGCGCTGATCGTCACCAAGGACCAGGCGGTACCTCCGGACCTGCGCGAGGTGGCCGAGGAAACCGACACGCCGCTGTGGGTCAGCTCCAAACGCGGCCACGAGCTGCTGACCTTCCTCCAATACCACCTCGCGCGCCAGCTGGCGGCTAAGCTCACCCTGCACGGCGTGTTCCTGGAAGTGTTCTCGATCGGCGTACTGATCACCGGCGAAGCGGGCTCCGGCAAGAGCGAGCTGGCACTGGAACTGATCAGCCGCGGCCACCGCTTGGTCGCCGACGACGCTACCGAGTTCACCCTGATCGCACCGGACGTGATCGACGGCACCTGCCCGGAACTGTTGCAGGACCTGCTGGAAGTGCGCGGCCTCGGCGTGCTCAACGTGCGCGAGATGTTCGGCCACATGTCGGTGAAGCCGTCCAAGTACCTGCGCCTAGTGATCCATCTCAAGCCGCTGCGTGACGGCGAGGACATCGACGCGCTCACCCGCCTCACCGGCGACACCGGCCACCGCGAGGTATTCGACGTGCAGGTGCCGATGATTACCATCCCGGTGGCGCCGGGCCGCAACATCGCCGTGCTGGTCGAGGCCGCCGTGCGCAGCCATGCGCTGAAGAGCAAGGGCATCGACCCCGCACAAACGTTCATCGACCGCCAGGCGCACCAGTTGCGCCGGCTGCCGCCATGGTGACCCCATGAACGACGTTTCCATCGCAGCGTCCAGCCCGTTTTCCAATCCGCACGAGACGCATCTGGTCGTGCTGACCGGCATGTCCGGCGGCGGCAAAACCGTGGCGCTGCGCGCGTTGGAAGACCTGGACTTCTACTGCGTGGACAACCTGCCGCCCTCGCTGCTGCCACAGCTGGTGGAGGCGGCGGGACGCGGTGCGGGGCGCCATCGGCGCATCGCGGTGGGCGTGGACGTACGCAACCGCGGTGCCGATCTCGAACGCCTGCCCGAGGCGCTGTCTGCACTGGCCGCGAGTGGCGTGCAGCTGCACCTGATCTTCCTGGACTGCAGCGATGCCGTGCTGCTGAAGCGCTACTCGGAAACCCGCCGCCGGCACCCGCTCGCCTCGCGCGGCAAGTCGCTGGCCAGCGCCATCGCCGAAGAACGCCATCTGCTACGCCCGCTGATGGCGATCGCCGAGAAGGTGATCAACTCCAGCGAGCTCAACGTGCACCAGTTGCGCCGGCTGGTCGCCACCGGCTATGCGCAGGCCACCGAGGGCATGACCCTGATGTTCCAGTCCTTCGCATTCAAGCGCGGATTGCCGCTGGATTCGGATTTCGTGTTCGACGCGCGCTGCTTGCCCAATCCGCACTGGCAGCCGAAGCTGCGGCCGTTGTCCGGCAAGGACGCTCCGGTGCGCGATTACCTCGACGCCGAGCCATTGGTAACCGACTACCTGGCCGACATCATGCGCTGGCTGGACACCTGGCTGCCGCGCTTCGAACAAGACGACCGCAGCTACGTCACCATCGCGATCGGCTGCACCGGCGGCCGCCACCGCTCGGTGTACCTGGTCGAGCAGCTCGCCGCGCACTACCGCGAAACACGCGAAAGCGTGCTCACCTTCCACCGTGAACTGGACTGAGACGATGGCGCTGCGACGCAAGCGGACCGGAGCTCAGCCATGAGCGTAGGCGTGCTGCTGATGACGCACGAGGCGATCGGTCAGGCTCTGATCTCCGCCGCCCACCACGTCATGCCCAAATTGCCGCTCAAGCTCGAAGCGGTGGAAGTACCGCCGGAGGCCGACCCCGACGTGATGCGCACGCTCACCGCACGCCACGCACGCTCGCTCGACCAGGGCGAAGGCGTGCTGGTGCTGGCCGACCTATATGGCGCGACTCCATGCAACATCGGGCTGTCGCTGAGCTCGCTGGGCGTGCGCCTGCGCTGCGTCTCCGGGCTCAACCTGCCGATGCTGCTGCGCGTGCTCAACTATCCCGAAAAGCGGCTGGACGAACTGGCCGAGATCGCGGCCAGCGGCGGCCGCGGCGGAATCTTCATCGACCGGGCTTGTCAATGAACCTGCGCATGCCACCCCACCACCGTACTCCCTTGACCCGCGCGCGAATCGCACCTGACACATAGCAGCCGAGGATCACGGACAGGCTCCCATCCATGCTCGAAAAAGAAATCGTCGTCTCCAACAAGCTCGGCCTGCACGCGCGCGCCTCGGCCAAGCTGGTGCAGCTGGTGCAGGGCTACCAGTCCACCGTGCTGCTGCTCAGCCGCGGCCGCGAAGTCAACGCACAGAGCATCATGGGCGTAATGATGCTGGCGGCTGGCATCGGCACGCCGCTGACAATCCGCACCGAAGGCCCGGACGAACAGGCCGCGCTGGATGCGGTGGCCGACCTGTTCGACCGCAAGTTCGACGAGGGAGCGTAATTGCGATGAGGTACGTCCTGCCCGGCACCCTCGCCTCCCGCGGCATGGCGCTGGGCCGCGCGCGCCTGGTACAGCCCAGCCGCTACGCGGTGGACAACCGCCCACTGGCCGAGGACGAGGTCGAGGCCGAGCTGGAGCGGCTGCACCGTGCGCTGGATACCGCCCGGCAGGAACTGCGCGAACTGCGCGGTAAACTGCACGGCGCGCTGGCACGCGAGGTCAACGAATTCATCGACGCGCACAGCCTGCTGCTGGACGACGCCGAATTGCTGCGTGGCCTCGACGACCTGGTACGGATCGGCCACTATCGCGCCGGCGCCGCGCTAAAGAAGCAGCGCGACCGGCTGGCCGCGGTGTTCGAGGCGATGGACGATCCCTACCTGCGCAGCCGCAAGGAGGACGTCGACCAGGTCATCGCCCGCGTGGTCTCGGTACTGCAACGCCACACCACGCCGGAGGAACGCAAACTCGCCGCACGGGTGGGCGAGGTCCTGATCGCCGACACGATCGCTCCGGCCGACATGGCACATCTCGCCGGCAACGGGCTGCTCGGCGTGATTACCAGCTCGGGCAGCGCGTATTCGCACAGCGCCATCCTCGCGCGCAGCCTCGGACTGCCGATGCTGGTGGGCGCGCGGGACGCGTTGTCGCTGCTGCACGACGAAGACCTGGTGCTGATCGACGCCGACCGCGGCGAGGCGATCGTGCATCCCACTGCGCAGGATCTCGCCCGCTACCGCGCGTGGCAGCGCGAAGCCGCCGCGGAAGGCCGCCGCCTCGCCACCCTGGCCAATGCGGCCACGCGCACCCGCGACGGCGCGCCAATCCTCCTGTTGGCGAATGCCGAGACCCCTGCCGACGTGGCGCTGGCGCGCAGCCGCGGCGCCGATGGCGTGGGCCTATACCGCACCGAATTCCTGTTCCTGCGCCACAAGGGCCTGCCCACCGAGGACGAGCAGTTCAACGCCTACCGCGACCTCGTGCTGGGCATGGGCGGACTGCCCGTAACGATCCGGACGCTCGACCTTGGCGCCGATAAGGCCGACGCCGCGGGCCTGGTGCTGCGCGGCGAGGATAACCCAGCGCTGGGCGTGCGCGGCGTGCGCCTGTCGCTGCGCTACCCCGCGGTGTTCACCACGCAGATCCGCGCCATCCTGCGCGCCGCCTGCTACGGCCCTGTGCGCGTGCTGGTGCCGATGGTCACCCAGCCCGACGAACTGATCGCGGTACGCACGCTGTTCAAGCTGGCGCGGCAGGACCTGAAGCGCGAGAACATCGATCTGCCGGAGAAGCTGCCGCTGGGCGCAATGATCGAGGTGCCCGCCGCCGCGATCAACGTGCGCGCACTGCTGGAACACGCCGACTTCCTCGCCATCGGCACCAACGACCTTGCCCAGTACGTGCTCGCCGCCGACCGCGGCAACGACGCGCTGGACAACATCTACACACCGCTGCAGCCTGCCCTGCTGCGCCTGCTTTCGCACGTCATCGGCGCCGGCCGCCGTGCCAGGAAGCCGGTCAGCCTGTGCGGCGAGATCGGCGGCGACACGAACTTCACCGCGATGCTGCTCGCGCTCGGCCTGACCGAATTCAGCATGCACCCCAGTCAGTTGCTGCAAGTACGCGACCGCCTCGCCGTGCTGGACCACGGCATTTTGCGCAACCATGCCGCACGCCTGTTGCGCGCCACCACCCACGAGCACGTCGCCGAGCTGCTAGCGCAGCTGGAGGACTGAGCGCCCGGCCACTGGTCCCGACAGCGCTCACGCCGCCGACCCCGCCTGCGCGATGAATGCTTCCAGCAACGCGCCGCGGTACTTCTGCCGGTGCATCAGCATCGACAGCTTGCGCCGCAGGTCGAGGAACGGCGTCCTCAAAGCCTTAAGCCGCCCAGTGGCGAGCGCGTCGACCACCGCCACCTGCGGCAGGCAGGCAATGCCCAGACCAGCGATCACCGCCTGCTTGATCGCTTCGATCTGATCCAGTTCCAGCACCGTCTCGCCGGGCGGCAATTGGGCGAGCACGCGCTCGCTGGTGGCGCGGGTGGCCGAACCAGGCTCGCGCATCACCCAGCGAGCGCCGGCGAAGTCGGCCGGCTTCAGGCCAAGCTTGCGCGCAAGCGGGTGATCAGGCGGCGCGCACACCACCAGCAGGTCGTCGCGCCACGGCCGCACCTCCAGTTGCGGATGCGTCACCGGCCCCTCCACACAGCCCAGGTCGAGGCTGTGCTCCAGCATCGCCGCAGCGATGGCATCGGTGTTCGCTACCCGCAGGCGGATCCCTACCTGAGGGTGCGCGCGCACGAATTCGCCCAGCAACTCACCCACACGGTAATTGCCCACCGTATTGCTGGCGCCGATGCGCAGCTCGCCGGAGAACGCGTCGCCATCCTCGCGGCCGCGTCGCGCGAATTCGGCGTGGCGCTCCAGCAGCTCCTGCGCCAGCGGTAGTAATTCGCGGCCGCGCGGGTTGAGCCGCAGCCGGCCGCGCTCGCGGGCGAACAGCGGCGCATCGAGTTGCCGCTCCAGTTCGGCCAGCGCCATGCTGGCCGCCGGCTGGGTCATGTGCAGGCGTTCGGCGGCGGCACGCACGCTCCCTAGCAGCGCGATCTGCACGAACAACCTGATTTGGCGCGGGCTGATGTTATTCATCATTAAATCTTATACCAACAATAATATATTCAAAGTTTTCCTTATTGAAGGTGAAGAGGACAATGAACCCATCCATCCGGAGCCACCCCATGAACGCCTTGTCCGCCAGCGCCAAACCCACCCTGCTTGATCGCACGCCCGGGCTGCTGCTCGCCGTCGCCATCGCACTACTCGCCTGGTGGCTGGGGCGGCTACTGCCGCTGATCGGCGGACCGGTGATCGGCATCCTGCTTGGCATCGCCATACGCAACACCATCCCACCGGATGCGCGCTTCAGCCACGGCATAGCGTTCGCCGGCAAACAGGTGCTGCAATGGTCGATCATTGCGCTGGGCTTCGGCCTCAGCCTCACCCAGGTGGCGAAGACCGGACTCGAATCGCTGTCGGTGACCCTCGTGACGCTGACCACCGCCTTCCTCAGCGCCTGGGCACTGGGCCACTGGCTGGGTGTACACGACAAGCTGAAGATCCTGATCGGCGTCGGCACCGCGATTTGCGGCGGCTCGGCGATCGCCGCGGTGACGCCGATCATCAAGCCTGACGAGCACGACACCGCCTTCGCAATCTCCACCATCTTCCTGTTCAACGTGGTGGCGGTGCTGTTGTTCCCGCTGCTCGGCCACCTGTTGCACCTCAGCGACCTGGGCTTCGGCCTGTGGGCCGGAACCGCCATCAACGACACCTCGTCGGTGGTCGCCGCAGGCTACAGCTACAGCCATGCGGCGGGCGACTACGCCACCATCGTCAAGCTAACCCGCGCCACGCTGATCATCCCGATCTGCCTGATCCTGGCCTTCGCAGTGGCCGCGCGCGAAAAGAAGAAGGGCACCACCTACTTCAGCCTGCGTCGCATCTTCCCCTGGTTCATCCTGTGGTTCCTGGTCGCCTCGGCGCTACGCACCGCCGGTCTGGTTCCCGCGGTCATCCTGCCCGTGCTGCACGTCGCCGCCGAGTTCCTGATCATCGTGGCGCTTACCGCGATCGGCCTGTCAGCCAACCTGCGCAAGATGATCGCCAGCGGCCCGCGACCGATCCTGCTGGGGCTAGGCGTGTGGGCAGCGGTGTCGGTGAGCAGCCTGCTGGTGCAACTGGTGATCGGGCAACTCTGAGGCAGCGAGGCCACCATTGCATGGATTCCGGGACGCTTCAGGCCTACGACGCAGACGCAGCGGGATTCGAAAGGGAATGGCATGCCCAGAAGCCGCCGGATGACATGTATGATGTCCTATTGCGCCATTTCCGGCCGGGCCCGACCGCGGATGTAGGGTGCGGATCCGGGCGCGAAGTCGCATGGCTTGCCGCCAACGGCTTCCCCACCTTGGGTTTCGACGCGCCCTCCGCACTGCTGCGCGAAGCGCGGACCCGATACCCAGACCTCGATTCGCCCAGGCAGCCCTACCCGACCTTGTCGGCGTCGAGAAGGGTCGATTCGCGAACGTGCTGTGCGAAGCCGTCCTGACGCACCTGCCGCCGGAGCGCTCTAAATGAGTTAGCGCGTTGGTGAATCCACATCGCAGCGCGACGGACATGGACACCTGTATTCCGCATTCGACAGACCCGCCGTGACCGACGCCTGAACCGATGACGCCTCGCTCCTTTTCGATGAGGGAAACCTCAGCGTGCCCTCGGGCTAGAAGGTGCACCGGCTGATCGCAAGAAATTACCCCGTCTGAGTACGCGTTTGCGCAACACCATCACGGAACCGGCTTGCCCTGTTCCGCCAGCGTCAACGCCACCTTGTCGCGCAGGTACACCGGCAAGGCCTGTTCCGGTGCATGCGCATGGCCGGCCCTGAACTCGCGGGCGGCGAGCTCGGCCACGTGCTTGGCCTGCGGGTAGCAGGCCCCGTCGGCGTGGCGCAGCTCGCCGCCGAGCCGTTCGCGCAGCACCGTTCCATAGGTGGCCCAGCCGCTCCCCACTACCTGCCATGCCGCCGCTTCCGGCAGCCGCAGCGCATCGGCGCTACAGACGCGCTCGTCGTCCAACGCGACCAGTTCGCCCGTGCCGTCGCGTCGGTAACTGGCGGCATAGATCTCGCCCATGCGCGCATCGATCACGGCGAGGATGACGGTGTCGTCATCGCCGTCGTCCGGCGCTTCCAGCGCCAGCGCGGCCAGCGAGGAAACGGTGACCACCGGCAGGTCCAATGCCAGCGCCATGCCCTGCGCCAGCGACACGGCCAGGCGCACGCCAGTGAATGCACCGGGGCCGCGGCCGACCGCGATAGCATCCAGTGCCCGGCGGGCCAGGCCTGCCTCGGCCAGCAGCTCATCCGCCATTGGCAGTACGCGCTCGGCATGTCGACGCGGCGCGAGTTCGCTGCGGGCGATCACTTCGTCGCCGTGGATCAGGGCGACGGAGCAGGCTTCGGTGGCGGTTTCGATGGCAAGCAGGTTCATGGTTTCTCCATGATAGCCGCAGGCAGCCCGCCCAAGGCCGGCGTGCAGGCGTACCAGTCGATGCGGCGGGTGAGGTAAATCAGCGGCGCCACAGTTGTCAGCAGCACCAGCGCGCCGACCGGCAGGGCGTATGGGTCGGCGGCGACGAGGCCATAGAGCTTCGCGTCGGTGAGCGCCAACACACCGATGCCCAGCACTTTGGCTGTCGCCGTGTGCATCCATGGGCCCATCGCAGGCTACCCGTGGTTCGGAGCGTGCATCACAGCAGCATGCGATGCCTTGGCGCGGGCGACAGCGGCCCCTGCGCGAGCAGCCCCATGGTCTTGCGGGGCAATCAGGTGCCCGCCGCCAGCGGGCCCGGATGGAACACGATCCTCCAGCCATCCGTATCGCGCCGCCAGCCCGTGGCGCGCCGGGTCACGCGCTCGCCCTGGCGCAGGGTGGCGGTGAGCGGATAGCACGCCTTGGCGAGCTGGCGGCAATGGGATTCGTCCGTTTCCCACGGATCCGGTTGCGGGTCGCGCTGGCGTTCGTCGAGCACGTCAAGCTCGTGTCCACGGCTGTAGCGCTTGCCATAAGCGCCCACTTCCCAGAAATCCTCCGCCGTCATCGTGCGATGGTCGGCCCGCGTGGTACCGAATTGCGGGCGATGGAAGATCGGTTCGCGCCGGCGCAGCTCCTGCAGCACGGGCAGCAGCGCTGGATCGGTGCGCAGCTAGGGTTCGCGCCTCATGCGGCGGTCTCCTGCGGCGCGGCGGCAGGCGCGAAAAACGCCTGCACGGTCCCCAGCTCGCGCGTGCGCGGCATCAGCGGCAGACTCGCGAGGAACAGCCTGCCGTAGCCCTTGCTGACCAGGCGCGGATCGCACAGCATCAGCACGCCGCGGTCGGTGACGCTGCGGATCAGACGCCCGGCGCCCTGCTTCAACGCGATCGCCGCGACAGGCACCTGCCAGCCCATGAACGGGTTGATGCCCTGCTGCTCCAGCGCCTCCAGTCGCGCCACCAGCACCGGATCGTCCGGCGCGGCGAACGGCAGTTTGTCGATCACCACCACGCTGAGCGCGTCGCCGGCGACGTCCACACCTTCCCAGAAACTGGCCGCGCCCAGCAGCACGCCGTGGCCGGAATGGCGGAACTCCTCCAGCAACTGGTGGCGCGGCGCCGTGCCCTGCACGAATAGCGGCCACGGCACGCGCTCAGCCAGCAGCTCGGCGGCGCGACGCAGTGCACGGTGTGAAGTGAACAGAAGGAAGGCGCGTCCATTTGACGCCTGCAGCACCGGTAGCACCGCGTCGAGCACGCGTTCGGTGTAGTCGCGGGCGGCGGGATCTGGCAGGCCATCCGGCAGGTAGCACAACGCCTGTTCCGCATAGTCGAACGGGCTTTCAAGCAGCACCGCCCGCGGCTCGTCCAGCCCCAGCTGGCGCGCGAAGTGCTCGAATTTTCCGGCCACCGACAGCGTGGCCGAAGTGAATATCCATGCCGCCTGGCTGCGTTCGCGCATCGTGCGCAGCGGCGCGGCCAGATCCAGCGGCGTGGCGTGCAGGGCAAAGCCGCGCGGGAAGAGTTCGTACCAGCGCACGTCGCGCCCAGATGCCTGTTCGAGGATGCGTTCCAGCCGGTCGGCCAGCATCGCGGCACGCTCATGGGCATTGGCGAAACCACGCGAGCGCTCGGCCTGCGAGGCGAGCAGGTCGGTCAGCGTGGCCAGCAGTCCGGCCGTTTCGTGCAGCCCCTCACGCACCGCGACCGACGTTTCCAATGCCGCAAATGCGCCGCGCGGCGGCAGCGGCTCCATTGCCAGGCGTAGCTTGCGCAACGCATCCTGCAGGGCTTCGATGGGCTCCAGCAAAAGGCCGATGGCGCCGGTGACGCCGCTGCATTCGCGCAGGCTGTCCTGCGCGAGGTCGCCGAGCTGGCGCGCGCTCACGCTCTGCGAGAAGAACTGCCCGGCCAGCTCAGGTACCTGGTGCGCCTCGTCAAGGATAAAGGCCGCCGCGCCCGGTAGGATCTCGCCAAAGCCCTCCTGCTTGAGCGCCAGGTCGGCGAACAGCAGGTGGTGGTTGACCACCACGAGGTCGGCTTCCTGCGCCTCGCGGCGCGCCTTGACGACGTAACAGTCGTCGTGAAACGGACACTCCACGCCTAGGCAGTTCTCCGGCGTCGAGGTGACGCGCGGCCACAGCGGCGACTCCTCCGGCACCTCGGCCAGCTCCATGCGGTCGCCGCGGCGCGTGCGTGCCGACCACGCGCGTATCGTCGCCAACTGCGCGGCCTGTATCTTGTCGAAACTCACGCCCTCCCGCACCGTCTGGTCGAGCCGGTACAGGCAGAGGTAGTTCGCGCGCCCCTTCAGCAACGCGGTCTTGATGCGCGCGTCCAGTATGGAGCGCACCTTCGGCAGGTCGCGGAAGTAGAGCTGGTCCTGCAGTGCCTTGGTGCCCGTGGAGACGATCACGCGCTCGCCCGAGCGCAACGCGGGCACCAAGTAGGCGTAGGTCTTGCCCGTGCCGGTGCCGGCTTCGGCGACCAGTGTCTCGCGCCCGACGATGGCTTCGGCCACCGCCGCCGCCATCGCCTGTTGCGCCGCGCGCGGTACGAAGTTTGGCAGCTCGCGGGCAAACGGGCCATCGTCGCCCAGTAGCGAGGCCACGCGGGCGGGCGTCGTGTCTTCGGTATCCATCATCCGTGCAGTATGGCCCGGCCCTTGCGCCGGGCAAACCGGTCTCGCGGCAGACGCCGGCCGTTGCGAGGTGTCCCGGCAACCGCGGCAGCATGGGGGTGCTGCCTGGTTGCCGGGACAGTGCCATCCTGCAGGCACTCGCGCCCTCCCGCGCAAACCCGCATGCCCTACAGGGCAGGCATGCGTACCACTCCTGGAAACCACGATCCTGTTTTCGCCACGGGATCGGACAGCCCGGCAACGTGCAGCATCCTCACCGCACGACCGGTCTGTCATGCCTTAGACGTTTGAGCAGCGAAAAATGGAAATGGCAGCGCCGTGGCGGCGGTCAGAAGCGATTGATGCCCTGCACGTGGCATTTCGCCACCCATTTCTGCGCGGTATCGGCGCCGTTGGTGTCGCCCGCTTCCAGGCGCAGCTGCGCGATGGTTTCCCAGTTGCGGGCACACAGGGGGCCGAGCTTGGGACCCAGCGACCACGAGCGCTGGGCGAGCTTTTGCGCCAACGCGTAGTGGTGCTGGTACACCGCCACTTCGGCGCGGTCCTGCAGCAGGTCGGGCGAGTCCGGGCTGCGCTTGAGCGCCTGGTCGAGCGTGGCCGCGGCCGCGCCATAGTGGCCGGCCTGCACGCTGGCATCGGCGGCTTGCTGCCACGCGGCAATGCCCGGATCGGTGAGCGGCCGCACCGCGATCACCGACTTTTCGTGCTCGCCCGCGGCACGGATCGTCGCGACCATGCCGGCGGGGGACAACGCCGGACGCGCAGGCGTCCCGACCGGTGCCTGGCTGGCGCAGGCCGCCAGCAAGGTCGCCGTCAGCGGCAAGGCCCAGGTGCGCAGGGGACGAAGGACGGTACTCATGTCAGTTTCCGCTGGAGGGGAATTGCACCGCCGCGGGCGCGACGGCGGGATTGACGGGCGCGGCGCTGGAGGACGACGGAGACGGGCCGCCGCCGAACAGCGTCTGCCAGAAGCCGCAGCCCTCGACATCGCCCGACAGCGAGCCGGCAACCACCGGCACCTGTATCGCGCCCGTGCACTGCGATTCGGTGGGTTTGCCGTCGGCGGGGTTGATCCACGCCATTTGCAGGCCGTCGCCGGGGGCGGCGGACAGTGGCCGGGTGGGCAGCTTGGCGAACAGGTTGTGCCACGCGCGCAGCGCACCGCTGGCGCCGAACAGGTGTGCCGGCTTGTTGTCGTCGCGCCCCATCCAGAACACGCCAAGGCGGTCGCCGGTGAAGCCGGCGAACCAACTGTCGCGCAAGCCGTTGCTGGTACCGGTCTTGCCGGCGGCATGCAGCGAGGCGAGGCTGGAGTCGCCGAGCGAATGCGCCGTGCCGTAGAGCGCCACCTGTTGCATCGCCCAGGTCACCAAGCGCACCGCCGGCTGGTATTCGCCGGGACCGCTCTTAACCTCATAGCGCTTGATGGTGTGGCCATTGCCGTCGACCACGCCGCGCACGGCGAGCAGCGGCAGGGCATGACCGTCGGAGGCGATGTATTCGTACATCTGCGCCACCTGCAGCGGCGAGAGGTCCAGCGCGCCGATCAACAGCGAGGGGCCGTTGTTGACGTCCTTTAGGCCGAACGATTCGAGGAATGCGCGAATACGCGGCAAGCCCACCGCCAGACCGAGGCGAATGCTGGCGAGGTTCCACGAATTGGCCAGCGCATCCACCATCGGCACCATGCCGTGGCTCTGGTCATCGTCGTTGTGCGGCTGCCACAGCGTGCCGTTGGGCATGCGCATGCTGATCGGGCTGTCGTCCAGCGCGGTAGCCAGGTTCCAGCGTGAGGGATCGGTCAGCGCCACGAGGTAGACGAAGGGCTTGATGGTGGAGCCGATCGGACGCTGCGAATCCAGCGCCCGGTTGAAGCCCTGGTCGCCGGGGATCTTGCTGCCCACGATCGCCAGCACGCTGCCGTCGTGCGTGTCGGTGACCACGCCGGCCGCCTGCACCGGGGCGGCCCGCTTGCCCAGCTCCTTCATGGTCGTCGCCACGGCCCGTTCGGCGAAGAGCTGCGCGGCGGGATCCAGCGTGGTGAAGATCGACAGGTTGCCGGCGCGCAGCGTTTCCTCGTCGAAGTCGTTGGTGATCTGCTCACGTACCAGCTGCATGAAGGCGGGGAAACGGTCGTGCGGCAACTGGCCGTCCTGGATGATCCCCAGTGGCGAGGCCTGGGCCGCCTTCGCCTGCGCCGCAGACAGCAGCCCGGTGTCGGCGAACTCCTTCAGCACCAGGTTGCGGCGTGCCAGCGCACGATCCGGATAGCGCCGCGGGTCGTAGTAGCTCGGCCCCTTCACCAGGCCGACCAGCATTGCGATCTCCTGCGGCCGCAGGTCACGCAGTGGACGGCCGTAATAGAACTGGGCCGCTGCCGCGAAGCCGTGCACCGACTGCCCGCCCTGCTGGCCGAGGAAGACCTCGTTGACGTAGGCCTCAAGGATGCGATCCTTGCTGTAGTGCATCTCCAGCAGCATCGACATCAGGGCCTCGTTGATCTTGCGCTTGAAGGTCTGCTGGCGGCTCAGAAACAGGTTACGCACCAGTTGCTGAGTAAGCGTGGAAGCGCCCTGCACGGTGCGGCCCGCGCGCAGGTTGACAAACGCGGCACGCAGGATCGCGGTGAAGTCGATGCCGATGTTGTGCTCGAAGTCACGGTCTTCGACCGCCTGCAGCCCGCTCACCAGCAACGGCGGCAGGTCGGCCAGGTGCACGATGCGCCGGTCCACCTGCTTGACGCCGTACACCGTGGCGATGCGCGCGGGGTCGAGATGGGTCAGTCCGATGGTCCTGCCATTGGCGAGGTCGCGCACCGACAGGATGGTTCCCCGCCCCAGCACAACCTCGATGCGCTTGGGCAGCTCGCCGCCTTCCGGACCGGCGTAGCCCCGCGAGGAAATCGTGTAATGCAAGCCGCTTGCCGCCCAACTGCCCGGCACCCGCCCGTGGCCATCGTTGACATAGCCGGCAAAGGTGAGCTCGAGCTGCAGCGCCGCCGGCGTCATCGGCTCGCCTGCCGCCAGCGGGAGCGGGCGCGCGAAGACGCGGGTGGGCACGGCGAATACCAGGTCGTTGAAGCGTTCCTGCACGCGCCTGTTCAACACCAGCGTGTAGGGCAGCACGAAGCCAACGAAGAGGCCTAGGCAGACCCAGAACGGAATGCGCAGCCAGCGCCAGCAAGCGCGGAAAATCGAGCGGATGCGAGTCAGCAACGCGGGACATCCAGGAAATGGAGGCTAGGATGATAGGACCTGCCCCCCGGCGCGGATATGAACGGAACAGGCGTTTTCCAAGTCCGTGCGGTGACCTCCGCAGGGATCAAATGCAATCGCAAGGCTTTTCTTCCGGGCACGACGTCGGCTTGGTCTCGGCCCATCAGCAAACGGCGCGAAACAATACCGGAAGCCCCTTCCAGGCGTCCGCGATGCCCGGATTGGCGGCGGTGAAGCCCTCCTGGGGAAGATGGCAAAAACCGATCTCCACACGAGCAAATCCAGCCTCGCGGATACGGTCCAGCAGATCCCACCCGAAGGTATGGAAGGTGTAGATGCCGCCATGCCGCACGCCATCGCCATGGTACTCGGGCGGTTCAATGTGTTCGATACCGCCGTCATGCAATGGTCGGCCGCGCAGAACGGAAGCATGGCCATCGATCGCGAACGGCACGGTGAACAGCATGGTTCCGCCTTTGCACAGCACGCGCGCGCATTCGCTCAACGCCATATCGGTGTCGTACACATGCTCAAGTACGTCGCTGTGTACGAGCAGGTCCAACGATTCTTTCGCGTACGAAAACGACGTAATCGATTCATGCCGCGTCCGACGCCAGCGCCACCAATGCGTCGACCACCAGTAGGATCGACCCGAAGCATAGCCGGGACCGAGGAACTCGGAGCCGATCAACCATGGCCATCGCGCATGGGCCACCCGGAACAGGCGCGTGGAGTGTTCGAGCAGTGCGCCACGCAAGTTGCCGCTTCGCAGGTTTGTCTGCTCGCCCAGCGCAAGGTGGACCAAGCGCTGCCTGGTGGTCAATCCGCAGCGTATGCAATGCAGGCCCTCGCGGAAATTGGGATAGTCGACGGGCAAGCAGCCGGTCGTGAACGTGGTGCTGCGTGCGCACGCCGTGCAGTACCCCGGCGAAGAGGACAACGCGGCCATCGAGCGGTCGAACTGCTCGATCGCGTTCTGTCGGCTCGACGCGGCCGCAACGAAACTCTCCCTATCCGCGAACCAGCATAGCCGCGTCATACCCATCCCTCGTGACCAGACCCGGTGTCTCGCGGCACGGCAACGTTCAGCCCGGCTTGTCACCCGCCTTGTGCGCGATCCATGCACCGATCACGGCCGAGACATAGGGTATCGATTGTGCGGCAAGGATGAACATCCACAGCGTACTCTCGATGTAGAGCGTCCCGTAGTTGTGCGCCATGCCGACGATACACAGCACCAGCGCCAATGCCATCAGCAGCTCCTCGCGCACCGGCGCGAACGCGGCGAAGCTGTTGCCGCCCATGCGCCGGCTCTTGGCGGTCACCACGAACGAGGTCTTCTCGCGGGTAAGGCCATGCAGGATACCGCGGGCGATAGCATGCGAAAGGCTCATGCTGGCCAGCGAGGCCATCAGCGTGTCGTACCAACTGCAGGGCACGCGGGCGCGATACAGCACAATGCCGAAGATCGCCTTGGCAAAGAAGAAGCCGATCACCGGGATCAGGAACAGCTCCATAGGAAGGCTAAAGTAATGCGGGAAGGCCACCATGCCTGCGGTCCAGAACAGCGCCATCAGCGTGAAGATCAGGTGCAGCGCATCGGCGAACCAGCTGAACCAGCCGGTGAGGAAGTGGAAGCGCTGACCGCTGGAGAGTGGGCCTTTCCTGGTCATCCAGCTCCAGCGTCCCTTGAGGATCTGCATCGCGCCGAACGCCCAACGGTAGCGCTGGCTCTTGTACGCCTTGAAGTCGGCCGGGGTGAGGCCCTTGCCCATCAACTCGTCCACGTACACCAGCTCGTAGCCGGCGTGCATCAGGCGCAGGCCGAGTTCCGCGTCCTCGCAGATGGTCCATTCGGACCAGCCACCGGTGCCCTCTAGTGCGGTACGCCGCACCATGGTCATGGTGCCGTGCTGAATGATCGCGTTGCGCTCGTTGCGATGGTGCATGCCGATGCGGAAGAAGCCGTCGAACTCCCAGGCGGTCATGCGGCGGAAACGGTTGTGCTCGAAGTCGCGATGCGCCTGCGGGCACTGCACCACCGCCACCTTGGGGTCGTGGAAGTAGCCGGTAAGCGTCGCCAGCCAATCGTGGCGCACCACGTAGTCGGCGTCGATCACCGCGACCACGTCGGCTTCCGGCGAGGTCTCCTTCAGGCCGAAGTTCAGCGCGCCGGCCTTGAAGCCGGGCCATGGCTCCAGATGGAAGAAGCGGAAGCGCTTGCCGAGCTTCTCGCAATAGTCCCTCACCGGCCCCCAAACCGCGGGGTCCTTGGTGTTGTTGTCGATCACCAGGACTTCGTAGTTGTCGTAGTCCAGTTCGGCCAGCGAGTCCAGCGTGACGATCACCATGTCCGGCGGCTCGTTGTAGCAGGCCAGGTGGATCGACACGAAAGGCTGCTTCTCGGGCGGATCGGGCCGCAGCATGCCGGCATGACGCACCCACCTCCGCCGCCACAGCACTTCGGTGAACTCGAAGCCGTTGATCAGCAGGATGGCGAGGATGGCGATCTGCGCCGGGAACAGCAGCACCAGCATCGTCCAGTCCACCCAGCTCAGGTAGAAATTAAACGGCAACGTGGCGGACCACACGATCAGCCCGCAGGCAAGCTGGATCAGCAGGCAGAAGAACAGCCGGCCGGTAAGCTTGAAGCGCGCATAGCGCCGCGCGAACCAGACCATCGGCCACAGCGCCAGCAGGCTGGCCGCCAGCGCCTTCCACGGCCAAGCGGTGTCCTCGGTCACTGGCCCGGTGAACGGGAACTTCTGCTGCCGGTCGGCGTTGAACAGGCCCCAGTAGGCCTCGGTCGAGCTGCCGAGCTGCTCCTTCCAGGGCTGGTCGAACGCCTCGAACAGGTAGTAGTCGATGTGGTTCCGCTTGGCCACGTTGAACCATTCGCGGTCGAAGATGGCCTCGTTGGAAACAGACGGCTCGGCGTACTTCACGCGCACGCCGTTGGACGGCCAGCCGATCTCTCCGATCACGATGTGCTTGTTGGGGAACATCTTCCGCAGCGTGTTGTAACTGCCAAGCGCAGCGGCGATGGCGGGGAAATGCTCCACGTCCCTGCTGGTTCCGGTCAGCGGGATGTTGTTGGTAAGCGGGATGCCGTTCCAGTACGGGAACAGGTGCACGGTGATGAAGTCCACGTGCTGGGCCAGCTCGGGGTACTTCTCCCAGATGAAGTCCGGCTCGGCGGTGGACACAGGCTGGTGCAACGCGGCACGCACGCGGTCCAGGTAAGCCATCAACTGATGGGGCGGCACGTCGTTGCGGAACAGCACCTCGTTGCCCACCAACACCCGGTTGATCGTGCCGCGGTAGCGCCGTGCCTGCGCGATCAGCGCGGCGATCTCCTTGTCGTTGTTGTTCAGCCGGGTGTCGATCCACGCGCCGGCCAGCACCTTCAACCCCTCGCGCTCGGCCAGCCGCGGAATCTGCGGGTTCTGCAGCATCGAGTAGGTGCGGATGTTCGGGCTGTACTGGCGCAACAGCTTGAGGTCGCCGTCAATCTGGTCGTCACTGGGGAAGTCGCCCTTGAGCGGACTCTGGTAGCGCTGGAATGCCGACAGCGCGAATCCGCCGATCGGGCCGTGCCAGTCCTCGGGGCCGTGTGGCCGGTTGCCCACCCACCACAGGCCGATGTTCAACGCCGCCACCACCAGCGCCAGCAGGAGGGCGACTAGCAGCGAAGGGCGGCGGTACGGGTTGGAAGGGTCGGCGCTCAAGAAAATCCCCGGGGGCGCCGCTTCAGGCGCGGGCCTAACCTGATGAGCTTAACCAATGCGTGGCGGCGCTCACAATAAAGGCCGGGGCCGGCGGTCAGCGCAAGCTCAGGGCGGGTCGCGGGGCACGCCCTGCCATTGGTCAGGCTTGACTTCAACCGACGTGTATTGTTGTATTGATACACATGGACGCTTCCCTGCTCACCATCCAGCCCAACGCGCCCGAGCCGATCTACCGGCAGATCGTGGAGCAGCTGCGGCGCCTGGTCGCCGGCGGCCAGCTCGCCGCGGGTGAGCTGCTGCCCTCGGTGCGCGAGGTGGCCGGCTTCCACGCGATCAATCCGATGACGGTCTCGCGCGCCTATGGCCTCGCCGAGGCCGAGGGCCTGCTGGAACGCCTGCGCGGCAAGGGCATGGCGGTAGCCGCCACGCGTCGCGCCGGACAGACCGAGCACCAGCGCCTCGCCCTGCTGGAACCGCAGATGGTGGAACTGGCCCGCCATGCGCGCGAGCTGGAGCTGCCGGCCGAGCCGGTGCTGCGCCGGCTCACCCGGCTGCTGGGGGATTGAGATGGACGCCACGCCGGACCATTGCCATTGATCGACACGAGGGAAGAACCATGAACGCGATGCTTCGCGAAAAGGAATCCGTTGCCGCAGTGCCGCTCGCCGCACGCGGCCTCACCCACTGCTACGAAGGCAGCAACGTGCTGCGCGGCGTGGACCTCGCGCTGGAACCCGGTAGCGTGCTAGGCCTGATCGGCCGCAACGGCGCGGGCAAGTCCACGCTGATCCGCGCCATGCTGGGCCTGCTGCAACCGCTCTCCGGCAGCGCCTTCGTGTTCGGCGAACCCGCACTGAAGCTCGGCGACGACGCGAAGGCGCGTCTGGCCTATGTGCCGCAGCAGCCGGAGGCACTGGCCTGGCTTACGGCACAGCAAATGCTGGACTACGTGGGCCGTTTCTATCCGCGCTGGGACACCGAATTCGCGCGCAAGACGCTGGAACGCTGGAAGATCCAGCCCAACAAGCTGCTGGCCAAACTCTCGCCCGGCGAACGCCAGCGCGTGGACCTGATCCGCGCGCTAGCCTCGCAGCCGGAACTGCTGGTGCTGGACGAACCCGCCGCCGCGCTCGATCCGGTCGCCCGCCGAGAACTGCTGCGCGAGGTGGCGCTACGCGCCGGCGACAGCGGCACTACGGTGCTGTTCTCCACCCACATCGTCTCCGACCTGGAACGCGTGGCCTCGGAGATCGCCTTCCTGCACGAAGGCCACCTGCTCCTGCGCTGCGGCGTGGACGAGACCAAGGAACGCTATGGGCGCCTCTGGCTGCCCGCGGCAAAGAGCGCCGCCGCTCCCGCGCAAGCGTTGAGTCGGCGTCGCCACGACGACGGCAGCCTCAGCCTGGTGGTGGAACGCGACGCACAGGGCCGCTGGCCGGAAGCCGCCGAGCTGCCCGGCGCGCGCGTCGACGCACTGGGGCTGGAGGATCTGTTCGTGGAGATTGCGGAATGAAGATCGTCCGGTTGCTAGGCTTGCCGTGGATGGCATTGTCGCGGCGCTGGCGTGTTGGGACCGGCATAAGCTTTGCGCTGCTGTTCGCCGCAATCCCGGTTGCGGGAACTATGAAATGGCGGGGTTTCGCCGGTACGCCAGGCATCGTGCATGCCATGGCCACCTTTGACTGCCTGTTCTGGGCTCTCACGCTGTCGCAATCGCTGCTGCTGGCGCGCGAGGCCCATCGCCTTCGCCTGCCTAGGCTTGGACGCAACATTTACACCAGCCTGATCCTGTATGCATTGCTCACCATCGCCCTGCCGGCCCTGTTGCTGAGTTGGCTGGGCGGCAATGCCGAGGTAGCACTGACCGAATGCGCACTGGGCGCCGGCCTGGGCATGGCCTATGCCACCCTGCCAGCCTACTTGGGCGTATTTGTCTGTTTCGTACCCATGCTTAGCGACCACGCGGGGCCATGGCTGCCCATGCCCGCGAGGTTGCCCGACGGCTTCCTCGCCTGGGCAGCCCCCTGCACGCTCACCTTGTGGCTGCTGATTGCCTCCTTTTGGCGCAGTAACGTCCGACGCGATCTCGGGCTGATCCGCGGGCGTCGGCCAATCATCATGAACCTACGCATGCAAGCTTGGTACGGGAACACGTGCAGCAACAACGGTGAGGTCGAGTTGATCCGCCGCCGTATGAGATGGCTGCAGCCCGAGGTCGACCTGCGCTTTAGTGGCCCGGGCCATACCGTGCGCAACCTGCGCATCGCCATGGGGGGTTTGGGTATGCCGCTGACGACGTCCAGCCGATTGAAACAAGTCACCATCATCCTAGCCAGCACGGCGATCCCCTTGCTGGTGATGGGGATCGCCTGGCATGGCCAGCCCTTTCTCAGCAACTTTCTGCGCAGCAGCGAGTTGCTGGTGTTCGGTCTCAGCCTCCTCAGCGCGGTGCTTGCACTGGCCCCGGCACAGACGCTGCGACACCGCTGGAACCGCCCAAATGCCGAACTGCCGCTGCTGGCGCTGCTCCCCGGCCTGGGCGACTCTGCTGAGGTGAAGCGTTCCCTGTTGCAAGCGAACCTGCTGCCAACGCTATCTCTGCAGGCGCTGCTGATGCTGGCCATGCTTGGCGTCGCTGCAGCCGTGCATATGAATGCGGGCATCCGCATCATGTTGTTGCTAGGCCCAGCCACCGGCGCAACCATGCTGACTGCTTTCGCCCTGATCAGTCTGGGCGGCGTGCGCATCGGCGACGGAAGGCAATTCGCACTGGCCATCTATGGCTACCTGCTGATCAGTATCAGCGTGTTGCTGGCACTGCCGCTGTTCGGTAGCCAGTCGCCGATAAGCATCCCTGGGGTCGCCTTGATCGCCGCCGTCGCATGGGCCACCCTTTTCGCCATCCTGCTGCGTCTGGCGCAACGCGGATGGCGCGGGCTGCGACAACGACCGCATCCGTTCCTGATCCAGTGAATCGGCTGACGCAACGGAGGAGACATCGCATGGACCCGATCGCTCGATGGTCCGGCAAAGGAAAGGTCCGGATGCTGCCCGACCAGCAAGCACGCCCATGAGCTTCGTCAGCATCAAGAGCCTGCAGCGCGATCATGGACTGCCGTTAGTCGCCGCATCGAACATCCTGAACGAGCAGACCCAGATGGCGCGCAGGCGCTACCGCGCCTGGTTCAGGCTGGAAACGATCGGACTCGCCATCACGCTTGCCGACGCATTCGTCTTGTCCAGACCGCTCGCTAGCGCGGCGTTCGACGTCGCTTGGCCCTGCACGTGCCCGTGCACCGGTGTCGGCGAGCTGCTGGCCAGGCACCTATCGCTACCGCCACCCGGGCTTTCGCTCAGGCCGGCTTACCACCCGTTTTCGCCGCAAAACCCGGACGCTGGGGGCGTCCGTTTCTTCCAACGACACAAGGAACAGACGATGAAGAAGCAAGCCCTACGACTGGCCACCGCGATCGGCCTAGCCCTCGCAGCCAATGGCGCGATCGCCGCGACCGGCGGCGCCGACGTCACACGCGCCACGCTGGACAACGGCCTGCGCGTGGTGATCGTGCGCGACACGCTGGCGCCGGTGGTGACCACGGAGATCAACTACTTGGCCGGCTCGGACGAAGTGCCGGCGGGCTTCCCAGGCACCGCGCATGCGGTGGAGCACATGATGTTCCGAGGCAGCCCCGGCCTGAGCAAGGACCAGCTCGCGGCGATCGCGGCGAACATGGGCGGTGCGTTCAATGCCGATACCACGCAGAGCGTGACGCAGTATTACTTCGTCGCGCCGGCGCAGGACCTCGACGTCGCACTACATGTGCAGAGCCTACGCATGCGCGGCGTCGACATGAGCCAGAAGGAGTGGAACAAGGAGCGCGGCGCGATCGAGCAGGAAGTCTCGCGCGATCTCTCCAGCCCCAACTTCAAGTTCTACACGCAGCTGCTGCAGCAGATGTTTGCCGGTACGCCCTACGCGCACACGCCGCTGGGCACGCGGCCGTCGTTCGACAAGACCACGGCGGCGATGCTGAAGAAATTCCACGACACCTGGTACGCGCCGAACAACGCGATCCTGGTGATCGCCGGCGACGTCGACCCGGCCGCCACGCTGGCCAAGGTGAAGCAGGAATTCGGCGGCATCCCACGCAAGACGCTGCCGGCGCGCCCGGCGTTCCACTTCAAGCCGGTGACCGCCAAGACCGTGCAGTTGCCCACCGATGCGCCCTATGGCTCGGTCTACCTCGGCTACCGGCTGCCCGGTCTGACCTCGAAGGACTACGCCACCGCGATGGTGCTGAGCGGTGCACTAGGTTCGCAGCGCGCCGCGCTGGCCGGCATGCGCTTCGACGGTACCGCGCTGTTCGGCGGCTTCTTCGACCAGGCCATGCCGAAGGCCGGCGTGGGCATGGCGGTGGGCATCTTCCCCAAGGGCGGCAACCCGCAACCCATCCTGGCCAAGATGCAGTCCATCCTCGCCAGGGCAGCGACGAAGGGCGTCGATCCGTCGCTGGTGGACGCCGCCAAGCGCAAGGCCATCGCCGCGCTGGAATTCAAGAAGAACTCGGTGGACGGCCTCGCCAATGCGTGGTCCAGTGCACTGGCTTTCCAGGGGGCCGAATCGCCTGACGCGATCAAGGCCGCGATCGAGGCGGTGACACCGGAGGCGGTGAACGCGCTGGCCAAGCAGACCTTTGACCCCGCGCATGCGATTACCGCCATCCTTACTCCGCAAAGCTCGGGCAAGCCGGTGGCGGGCAAGGGCTTCGGTGGCGCAGAAAGCTTCGCCTCCAGCCCCGACAAACCGGTGCACCTGCCGGCCTGGGCGGACCAGGCCTTCGCCAAGCTCGAGGTACCGAGGTCCTCGCTAGATCCCGTCTCCTACACCCTGCCGAACGGCCTCAAGTTGATCGTGCAGCCGGAGACCATCAGCGACACAGTGGAGTTGTTTGGCAACATCAAGACCAACCAGGACCTGCAAGCCGCCAAGGGCGAGGAAGGCGTGGCCGACGTGCTCGGCGGGCTGTTCCCGTTCGGCACCGAGCACATGAACCGCCTGCAGTTCCAGCAGGCACTGGACAATATCAGCGCGCACGTGAGCGCCGGCACCGACTTCTCGCTGTCGGTCCCGTCCGCGCACTTCGACGACGGTGTGAAGCTGCTAGCCGACAACGAACTGCACCCAGCGCTGCCGCCACAGGCATTCGCGGTGGTACAGCACCAGACGGCCGCCGAGATGGCTGGCATGCTTCAGTCGCCGAGCTTCCTGTTCCAGCACGGCCTGAGCAAGGCACTACTGCCAGCAAACGACCCGGAACTGCGTCATCCCACCCCAAAGGGCGTGATGGCGCTGACGCTGGACAAGGTGAAGCAGTACTACGCGCAGACCTTCCGCCCCGACCTCACCACCATCGTGGTCGTGGGCAAGGTCGATCCGGCGCAGGCCAAGCAGGCGATCGAGAAAGCCTTCGGCGGCTGGAAGGCCACCGGGCCGAAGCCCGAAACCTCCTATCCCGCTGTGCCGGCCAACGCGCCCGGCAAGCTGCACGTGCCTGACGCCAGCGCGGTACAGGACAGCGTGGACATGGCGCAGACCATCGCCGTCACCGACGACGATCCGGCCCGCTTCGCGATCAACCTCGGCGACCAGGTGCTGGGCGGTGGCTTCTACGCGTCTCGGCTCACCCGCGACCTGCGCGAGAAGCATGGCCTGGTCTACACCGTGGGCGTCGGCCTGGACGCGAACAAGCATCGCGGCACCTACAGAGTGTATTTCGGCTGCGATCCCGACAAGGTGGGCGCGGCCAGCGCCCTGGTGGTGCAGGACCTCAAGCAGATGCAGCAACAGCCGGTGACCAACACCGAACTGAAGCAGGCCAAGGGCATCCTGCTGCGCCGCATCCCGCTGGGCGAATCCAGCTTCGGTGCCATCGGCGGCCAACTGCTCACGCTGTCGCAACAGGGCAAGCCGCTGGACGCGATGACGATTGCCGCTCGGCACTACCTCGCGCTGACCGCGTCCGAAGTGCAGCAGGCCTTCGCCAAGTACGTGCGCCCGGATGGACTGGTCACCGCGGTGAAGGGACCGGCGCCGAAGAATTGAAGCGACGCAAGACGCACCAACGGAAAGGCCCGCCATCGGCGGGCCTTTCCTCATCCGGCTGCTGGCTCGCTCATTTCAGGAGCGAGCGCAGCATCCACGCTGCCTTCTCGTGCGCCTTCAGGCGACCGGTGATCATGTCGGCGCTGCCCTCGTCGCCGGCCTTATCGGCCACCTTGATCGAAGCGCGGGCGGTATTCGCCACGATCTCGTGGCCCTCGACCAGTTGGCTCACCATCTGCTTCCACTCAGGTACGCCGGATTCCTCCTTGATTGAGCTGAGCTTGCCGAACTGGCTGTAGGAACCGGGCGCGAACACGTCCAGCGTGCGGATGCGCTCGGCGATCTCGTCCGCGGCCAGCCACAACTCGTTGTACTGCGCCTCGAACATCGCATGCAGGCTGTTGAACTGAGGCCCGGTGACGTTCCAGTGGAAGCTGTGGGTCTTCAGGTAGAGCGAGTAGGTGTCAGCCAGCAGCTTGGACAACTGCTTGGCGGTCGCCTCGCGATCCTTCTTCGCAATGCCGATGTTCGAAGCCATGGTGTTCTCCTATGCGATGGATGATGGGGGTGGGAGATGAGGGATGGGACCAAGGTAACAATGCGCCGATCGCAGTAGAAATCAATCCGTACGATGGAGCCGATAGCACGAGCCTATCGAGCGGAATGTAAGCCTGCCGTTATCATGTAGGGCTGCATGAACGACACCAGCCGCACGCCAATCAACCAGACTACGCTGCGCGACCTGCGTCGCGCGCTCGACTGCGTCTGCAGTCGCGACTTCGGCCGATTGCTGGGCCGATGGCGCGGATTGTCAAAGCGTGTCGACGACAGCAAGCTGGCGGCACTGGCCGCTGACGTCGAAGCCTCAGCTGCGAAACGCCGCGCGCGCGTCGAGGCCAAGCCCGCGATCCGGCTGGACGAATCGCTGCCAATCGCCGCGCGCAGCGAGGAGATCGTCAAGCTGATCCGCGAACACCAGGTGGTGGTGATCGCCGGCGAAACCGGCTCGGGCAAGACCACCCAGCTGCCAAAGCTCTGCTTGGCCGCCGGCCGCGGCGAAGCCGGGTTGATCGGCTGCACCCAGCCGCGCCGGCTGGCCGCGCGCTCGGTCGCGCGCCGCGTGGCGGAGGAACTGGGTACGCAAATCGGCGACCAGGTGGGCTTCCAGGTGCGCTTCACCGACCAGGTCAGCGAGCGTACGCTGGTGAAGTTCATGACCGACGGCATCCTGCTCGCCGAGACGCAGAACGATCCCTGGCTGTCGGCCTACGACACCCTGATCATCGACGAGGCGCACGAGCGCAGCCTCAACATCGACTTCCTGCTCGGCTACCTCAAGCGCCTGGCCGCGAAGCGGCCCGAGCTGAAGATCATCGTCACCTCCGCCACCATCGACACCGCGCGCTTCGCCGAACACTTCGGCGGCGCGCCAGTGGTGTCGGTGGAAGGCCGCGCCTATCCGGTGGAGCTGCGCTGGCGGCCGGTGGGCGACACCGGCGAACGCATGCAGCAGGGCAGCGCCGAGCACATCGCCGCCGTGCTGGACGAGATCGTGGCCGACCGCAGCCTGGGCGGCGGTCCGGGCGACGTGCTGGTGTTCCTGCCCGGCGAGCGCGAGATCCGCGACGCGCACCTGCTGCTGTCGCGCCGGCAGTACCGCGAGACCGAGATCCTGCCGCTGTACGCGCGACTCTCCGCCGCCGACCAGGACCGCGTGTTCAAGCCCGGCCCGAAACGCCGCGTGGTGCTCGCCACCAACGTGGCCGAGACCTCGCTGACGGTGCCGCGCATCCGCTACGTGGTCGATACCGGAAGCGCGCGGGTGAAGCGCTACAGCCAGCGCAGCCAGCTCGAACGCCTGCACGTGGAACCGGTCTCGAAGGCCGCCGCGGACCAGCGCAAGGGCCGCTGCGGCCGCATCGGCCCGGGCATCTGCTACCGGCTGTACGACGAGGCCGATTTCGCCGCGCGCAACGCCTTCACCGATCCCGAGCTGCTGCGCGCCTCGCTCGCCAACGTGATCCTACGCATGCTGGCGCTGAAGCTGGGCGAGGTGGATGACTTCCCCTTCCTCGACACGCCCGATCCGCGCGTGGTCGCCGACGGCTACCGCCGCCTCGCCGAGATCGGCGCCATCGATGCGGCGCGCACGCTCACCCCGATCGGCCGCACGCTGGCCAAGCTGCCGATCGACGTGCAACTGGCGCGCATGCTGGTGGAGGCGGAGAAACTCGGCGCACTGCGCGAGCTGCTCACCGTCGTCGCCTTCCTCAGCATCCAGGACCCACGCGAACGCCCCGCCGACGCACGCCAGCAAGCGGACGCCGCGCACGCCGCCTTCGCCGACCCGAAGTCCGACTTCGTCGGCGTGCTGAACCTGTGGCGCGCCTACGACCAGGCGCACGAGGAATTCACCCAGTCGAAACTGCGCGACTGGTGCTCGCGGCACTTCCTCAGCTTCATGCGCATGCGCGAGTGGCGCGAGCTGCACCGGCAGCTGTTGCTGGTGGTGCAGGAGCTCGGATGGAGGCTGGATGGTTCTTCTCCCTCTCCCACTCGGGGAGAGGGGCGGGGTGATGGGGCGAGCTTGCGGGAAGATGGGAAGAGCAGGCGCGCTTCGCATCAACGTTCCCGCGAGCACCCGCCCCTCACCTCAATCCGCTCCCCGCAGGGCAGAGGAAGCGAAGGCAAAGGGCGGGGCATTGATGAAGACGCTGCGGCGTCCCGTCTCTTCGAGACGATCCACCGCAGCCTCCTGGCTGGCCTGCCCACGCAAGTGGGCCGCAAGGACGAGCGCGGCATTTTCCAGGGCACGCGCGAGCGCAAGTTCCAGGTATTCCCCGGCTCCGCGCTGGCGAAGGTGGCGCCGAACTGGGTGTTCGCCGCGCAGATCCTCGACGTGGGCGGCAAGGTGTGGGCGATGATGTGCGCGCGTATCGAACCGGCCTGGATCGAACAGCAGGCTGCGCACCTGCTGAAGTCGTCCTGCCGCGACGCGCACTGGTCGCGCAAGCGCGGCTGCGTGGTGGCCTACGAACAGGTGAGCCTGTTCGGCTTGAACCTGGTCGAGCGCCGCGCGGTCACGTTCGAGAAACAGGACCCCGCACTCGCCCACGCCATCTTCCTGCGCGAGGCACTGGCGCGCGGCGACATCGAGGCAAAAGCCGATTTCGTGCGCGCCAACCAGCGCGTACTGGAGGACGCGCAGGGCATCGAGGCGAAGCAGCGCCGCGAAGGGTTGATCCGCCACGAGGACGAGCTGGTCGAGTTCTTCCGCGGTAAGTTGCCGGAGGAAATCTCTTCCAGCCGCGCACTGGATGCGTGGTATCGCCGCGCCCGCCCCGCCGAGCAGGCCGCACTGCGCTGGTCGCTGGATGACGTGATGGTGGGCGGCGCGGGGCTGGATCCAAAGGCGTTTCCCGCGGCGCTGGAGATCGCCCCGAAGGATGGCCCCGCGCAGCGTTACCGCCTCGAATACCGTTTCGTCCCTGGCGACGAGGCCGATGGCGTCACCTTGCACCTGCCGCTGGCGATGCTGAATGCCCTGCCCACCGCGCGCTGCGAATGGCTGGTGCCCGGCCTGCTCGCGGACAAGGCGGCGGAGCTGATCCGCTGCCTGCCCAAGGCACTGCGCCGCAACTTCGTACCTGCACCGGATTTCGCGCGCGCCTTTGCCGAAGCCGAGGCGCCGCGCGACGAGCCGTTGGCCAAGGCGCTCGCCAGCTTCCTCCAGCGCGCCACCGGCGTCGCCATCGACGCTGAAGAGCTCGCCGCCGGCGAACTCGTGCCGCACTATCTGATGCGCTTTCGCGTGCACGACGACAGCGGCCGTACACTGGCCACCGGCCGCGACCTCGCCGCTTTGCGCGCCGAGTGGGAGGGCCGCGCGCGCGAAGCGTTCTCGAAGAAGACCGACGTGGAGCTCACCCGCGAGGACGTCGTTGCCTGGGACTTTGAGGAGATCCCTCGCGAAGTGCGTTCCAGCGGCGGGCTACTCGCTTTTCCTGCGCTGGTCGACCTCGGCGATGCAGTGGCGCTGCGTGTGTTCGAGCGCCGCGAGGAAGCCGCCGAAGCGCACGTGGGCGGCGTGTTGCGCCTGCTGCGCAACGCGCTGGCCAGCGACCTCAAGCAGGCACGCCGACGCCTGCCCATCGCCAACCCGCTGGCGCTGAAATACGCGCCGCTGGGCGGCGTAGACGGGCTACGCGAGGACCTGATCGAGGGCGGCTTCGCCGACCTCGTCGCGCGGCTGGATCTCGACGCGCGCAGCGCCGCCGCCTTCGAGGCGCTGCGCACGCGGGCCGCCCGCGAGCTGTTTGGCTGCGCAGTCGAACGGTTGAAGCTCGCCGAGCCCGCCATCGAGGCGCAGGCTGAGCTCAAGCCATGGATGCAACCGCCGCTGCTCGGCTTCGCCCGCGCCAGCTACGACGACCTGCGCGAGCAGTTGGACGCCCTGCTCGCGCCCGGCTTCCTGCGCGACCTGCCGCTGGCGCGGCTTGGGCACTACCCGCGCTACCTCAAGGCCATGCGCCTGCGCGGCGAGCGTCTGCGTCAGGACCCGGCCAAGGATCAACAGCGCATGCTGCAGGTGCTGCCCTATTGGCGCGAATACCTCAGGCACCGCGCCGCCGACGATACGAACCTCGACGAACTGCGCTGGCTGATCGAGGAATGGCGCGTTTCGCTGTTCGCGCAGGAACTGAAGACCGCCGAGCCGGTGTCGGCGAAGCGCCTCGCGAGAGCGCTGGAGTCGCTGGCTTCAGCGTGACTTCCGGCATCATGCCTAGAATGGGATATCCCACCCCGTTCCCGCGATGACCCGACCCGCCTCCAAGCCACAACTGCAAGCCTGGCGTGACCGTGCCGGCGTTCTGCCGCCCGCGCTGGCCGCGGCGCTGGAGGCCTGCTTGGTGCGACCGGTCGACCAGGCCGAATGCGCCGACGTGCTCGAACTGCTGGCGATGATGGGCTGCGACGCGCCGACCCAGGCGGCGGCGTTGTGGTTCGCGCTGTCACGCGTGGACGCCGCGCTGTGGCAAACCGAGGCGCCGCGCCTGCCGGACGACGTGTGCCGACTGGTGGAAGGCCAGCAGGCGGCCGAACAGGTATGGGCGCTTCACGCGCAGCGCACGCAGGACGGCGGTTCAGAGGGCCTGCGCCGGTTGCTGCTGGCGATCATCCGCGACCTGCGCGTCGTATTCGTGCTGCTGGCGCGGCAGCTCGCGCGCCTGCGCGCGGCGGCAGCCCTGCCCGAGGCCGAACGCACCGAACTGGCCCGGCTCACCCGCGACATCCACGCGCCGCTGGCCAACCGCCTCGGCATCTGGCAATTGAAGTGGGAGCTGGAAGACCTCGCTTTCCGCTACCTGCAACCGGACACCTACAAGCGCATCGCCAAACTGCTGGACGAGCGCCGTGCCGACCGCGAGGCCTTCATCCGCGAATCGCTGGACGAGCTGGACCGCGCGCTGGCCGCCGCCGGTATCCAAGCCGAGCTGGCCGGGCGACCCAAGCACATCTATTCCATCTGGAAGAAGATGCAGCGCAAGGGCCTCGAATTCGAGGAGCTGTACGACATCCGCGCGGTGCGCGTGCTGGTCGACACGGTGGCCGACTGCTACGCCGCACTCGGCGTGGTGCACACGCTGTGGCCGCACCTGCCGCGCGAGTTCGACGACTACCTCGCGCGCCCCAAGGGCAACGGCTACCGCTCGCTGCACACCGCGGTGGTCGGTCCGCGCGATCGCACACTGGAAGTGCAGATCCGCACCCACGAGATGCACCGCGCCAACGAGCTGGGCGTGGCCGCGCACTGGCGCTACAAGGAAGGCGGCGGCGCCGACGCCGAGTTCGAGGCCAAGATCGCCTGGATGCGCAAGCTGCTGGAAACGCGCAGCGAGGACGAGGGCGCGCTGGCCGCCGACCTGCGCACCGAGCTGATGGAAGACCGCGTCTACCTGCTTACCCCGCGCGGCGAGGTGGTGGACCTGCCGCACGGCGGTACCGTGCTCGACTTCGCCTACCACGTGCATACCGAAGTCGGCCACCGTTGCCGCGGTGCCAAGGTCAACGGCCGCATCGTGCCGCTCACCTTCCAGCCGCAAAGCGGCGACCGCGTGGAGATCCTCACCGCCAAGCAAGCCGAACCCAGCCGCGACTGGCTGTCACCGCATCACGGCTACCTCAACAGCTCGCGGGCGCGCGACAAAGTGCGCGCTTGGTTCCGCCGGCTGGCGCACGACGCCAACCTCGCTGTGGGTCGCGCGATGTTCGAGCGCGAACTGAAGCGACTCGCGCTGCCCGAGGTGGACCTGGCCAAGCTGCCCGCGCACTTCCATTTCAAGACCCAGGACGAGCTAATGGTGGCGCTGGCGCTCAACGAGGTCAGCACCGGTCAGGTGGCGCGTGGGCTGCAGGAAATCGCCCAGCCGGTCGAGGCCGAGTCGGTACTGCCGGTGGCGCCCGCCCGGCCGCCACCGGCACGCGATCCCGGCGCGCTCAGCATCGAGGGCATCGGCAACCTGCTCACCACGCTGGCGCGGTGCTGCCAGCCACTGCCGGGCGACGCGGTGCGCGGCTTCATCACGCGCGGCCGCGGCGTGTCGGTGCATCGCGCCGATTGCGCCAGCCTCGCGCGGCTGGCCCGGCGCGACCCCGATCGCGTGATCGAGGTGGACTGGGGCAAACCCAACGCGCAGGCCTACGAAGTAGACATCGAACTGCACGGCTACGACCGCAAGGGCCTGCAGAAGGACGTCGCCGGCGTGATCAGCAATGCCGGCACCCCGATCCTCGCCTCCTCCAGCCGCGCCATCGCTAGGAGCGGCGAGGTGGAAATGCGCTTCGCCCTGCGCGTGCGCGACTTCGAGCAGCTGTCCACCCTGCTCGGCCGGCTGCTGGCGCTGCCGAACGTGCTGGAAGCACGCCGCGTCGGCGGCGCCCGCGCATCCTGAACGCACGTTCCCGTGCAATGCGGCAGCGCAGCGACGCAATGCTAAGCTGCGGCGTGATTTCGGCGGCCACCGCAGATCGCGGAGTCGAGCGGGCGGCACGGCACGACCGGCAATCGAACCATGGCGATCTTTCCTGGTCGCAAGGTCAGGACGGTGGTGATCCGCGGCCGCACCCGGAGTCTCGTGGCGATCATCCCGATCGCGGAATCGAGGCGGCGGCCGCCACTGCCGCACCGGGAGTTCCATGGCGATCATCTGGGTCACGGTATCAAGCGGGCGGTGATTCGTGGCCGCACTTCGAGTAACACGGCGATCATCCTGATCGCAGAATCAGACGGGCGGCCATCCGTGGCCGCACTTTTCAATATGGTTTAGATGAGCTGTTGATTGCCATGAGCGGACGCCGCGACCAGCACGAATCCGATCACCGAGGACGTACCGAGCCCACCCTGGGTAACCTCGACCAGCTCGATGCGCCGCCGCGCCATGCCCCTCTGCGTGATGGCCTGCCGTCTATGAAGGTGGAGCCGCGCGGCACGCGGGCGCCGGCAGCGCCAAGGCGGGCTCGCCGTGGCTGGCTGGTACCCGTGCTGGTGGTGCTGCTCATCGGCGTGGCAGCCGTGATGTGGTACGGACGCAGTTACCTTAGCAACAACCTGCTGCCGCGCACCGAGCTCAACGACGTGCTCAACCGCGCGCAACAGGCGCTAGCCGCCGGCCATCTGGACGGCAACGACGGCACCAGCGCACGCGAGCTGTTCCAGGCGGCGGTGGCGCTGGAGCCGGACAACGACATCGCGCACAACGGCCTGCACCAGGTCGGCATGGCCGAGCTCTCGCAAGCCGACGCCGCGCTGCAGGCCGGCCAGCTGGACGTCGCCACGCAGAAGGCTGCGGTGGCGCGCGAACTGCTTGGCGGCGGCACCGACGTCGACCATCTCGACCGGATGATCGCAAGCAAGCGAGCCTCACAGGTGAAGGTCTCAACGCTGGTGGAACAGGCGCAGCAGGCCTTGGCTGCCGGCCAGTACGGTGGTGATCAAGGCGCCGGAGCATTGTACCGCCAGGTGCTCACCGCGGATCCCGGCAACGCGGTGGCGCTCCACGGGCTCGACCAGGTCGGCGACGCCCTGGCCGCCCAAGCACAGAAGGCTATCGACGCAAACGACGGCGCCGGAGCCGACGCCGCGATCCAGCAACTGGCCGCGCTGCAGCCGAGCAACGCCGCCCTGCCCGGCCTGCGTGCCGCACGCGCGCAGGCCGCCCGCCAGGACGATGCTGCGCTGGACGCGGCGCTTCAGCAGGGCGACGAAGCGTTGCGTGCCGGTCGCATTGACGGCCCCGGCGACGACACTGCACTAGCGCATTTCCAGGCCGCGCTCGCGCTAAGCCCCGGCAATCCGCAGGCCCAGTCCGGGCTGGGCAAGGTAGCACAGGCACTGACCGTGCAGGCCAGCGCGGCGATGGATGCCGGCGACGCTGCACAGGCTGGCAAGCTGCTCGACAGAGCCGCGACACTGGCGCCCAAATCCGCCGACATCGCCGCCGCGCGCGCGCGCCTGCGGGGCATGCTGTCCAAAGCCAGCGCCAAGGCTGCGGCGAACGGTGGCCAGGGCCTCGCGCCCGCCGCCGTACCCGCATTGACGCCGCAGCAGAGCGCGCAGGTCGCGCAGATGCTACGGAAAGCGCGGGCGGCTACGCAGCGCGGCGACATCATGACGCCGCCCGGCAACTGCGCCTACGACCTTTACAGCAACGCGCTGGCCATCGACGGCAACAACGCCGCCGCCCAGCAAGGCCTGCAGACGCTGCCCGCCGCGGTGCGGAAACTGTTCGATCGCGCGCTGTCCGCCGGCGACCTCGTCCGTGCCGGCCAGATGCTTGACAACCTCGCCGACATCGCGCCGGGCGACGCGTCACAGAACAGCTTGCGCCAGCGACTCGCCGATGCCTGGCTGGACCAGGCGGACCGACAACTCGCCAGCGGCGACCGCAGCGGCGCCACGCAGGCGCTGCAAAAGGCGAAAAAGCTGGCCCCCAACCTGCCACGCGTGTTCGACCTCGCTGCCCGCCTGCAGTCGGGTTCGTGATGCCGGAGCCGACGCGCGGTTTCCCGGTACTGGTCTTCGGCGGCAGCAGCCAGATCGGCCATTTCCTGCTGCCACGCCTGCTCGCCCGCGGCGCGTCGGTGACGGCACTGAGCCGCCGCGCGCACGCTTCGCGGCCCGGCCTGCACTGGCTGCAAGGCGGTTTGCCTGACGCGTTGCCGCGCGAACTGCCGCACCCGTCCGCCATCGTCAGCTTCGGGCCGCTGATGGCGTTCACCGAGTGGCTGGCGCGCGCGGATTTCGGCAGCGAGCCACCGCGCGTGATCGCCACCAGTTCGATGAGTGCGGAGACCAAGCGCGACTCCGACGTGCCGTCCGAGCGTGCCATCGCGCAGCTGCTGCGCGACGGCGAACAGGCGCTGGCCGCCGCCTGCGCGCGCCACGGCGCGCCGTGGACGGTGCTGCGCCCCACCCTCGTCTACGGCGCGGGGCTGGACAAGAGCCTCAGCCCCATCGCCCGCCGCGCCTGGCGCACGCGCGTCTTCCCGCTGCCTGCCGGCCGCGGACTGCGTCAGCCGGTGCACGCCGAGGACATCGCGCTGGCCGTGCTCGCCGCGCTGGATTGCCCCGGCAGCGCCGGGCGCATCCTCCCCATCGGCGGCGGCGAGCGCCTCAGCGCCAGCGAGATGTTCGCCCGCGTCCGCCAGACCCTGCCCCACGCCAACTTGCCCATGCCGCTTCCGCTGTGGCTGCTGCGCGCCGGGCAGCGCTTTGCTCCGGCCAAATGGCGCGGACCGCTGCAACGGCTCGACGCCGATCTCGTCGCCGACAACAGCGAACTGCAAAGCCTGCTCGGAGTGACGCCGCGGGCGTTCCAGCCGACGGCGGAGATGTGGTTTCCGGTGAGGTCGTGACGCCTGCGGCGCAGACGTGACTGCTCCCCTCCGGAGGAGGGGGGTGGGGTTGGGGGCGGACGCTCGCCACGGCGGCAGCCTGGACGGCCAGGCGAGCCTGAGCGGCAGGCAGCAGGCACTGGCCGGCCAGCTCGACCTGCACCTGAACAACCTCGCCTTTCTGGAGTTGCTAGGCAACACGCTGGCCAACGTGCACGGCCAGGCCCGCGGCAACTTCCGCCTCGGCGGCACCCTGGCGCGGCCGGCGATCACCGGCCAGGCCGCGGTGAACGGGTTCGCTGCCGAGGTGCCGGCCGACGGGCTCAAGCTCAGCCAGGGCCGGCTAACGGCGAGTGCGCTCGATCCGCACAGCCTGCGTATCGACGGCAGCGTGCAGTCCGGCACAGGCAGCTTGAGCGTGGCCGGCGTCGCCGGCCTGGGCGGCGGCACCGCCACCGACATCGCGATCAGGGGCAGCCGGTTCACCGCTGCCGATATTCCCGCCGCCAAGGTCGTGATTAGCCCCGACCTGCGTCTGCAGCGCGATGCGCAAGGCCTCGACCTCGGCGGCACGGTGGTGCTGGACAGTGCCGACGTGAACCTCGACAAGCTGCCCGGCGCGGGCGCCAGCAAGGCCTCGTCCGACGTGGTGGTGGTCGACCGCAAGCAGCCCAAGCCCGGCGCGTCGCTACCATTCACCGCCACGGTGAAGGTGGACCTGGGCCGCAAGACGCATCTTGCCGGGATGGGGCTGGACGGCCAACTCGGCGGCGTGCTCACGGTGAACGAGCGTCTCGGCCGCGCCACCACGGGCCAGGGCCAGGTCACCGTCAACGGCACCTACAAGGCCTACGGGCAGAACCTCGCGATCGAGCGCGGCAAGCTGCTGTTCGCCAGCACGCCGATCGACAACCCCGGCCTGGACATCCGTGCGGCGCGCAAGCTCAACACCAATGCCACCATCGATGAGTGCCAGGAAGTGGGGCTGCAGATCTCCGGCACCGCGCGGCACCCGGTGCTCACGGTGTTCTCCAATCCGCTGATGGAGCAGTCCGATGCACTGTCCTACCTCGTCACCGGCAAGCCGCTGTCGCAGGTGAAGGGCGGCGAAGGCGACATGCTCGGCTCCGCGGCGCAGGCACTGGGTTCGGCCGCGGGCAACCTGCTGGCCAAGAGCATCGGCGCCAAGACTGGCCTAGACGACATCGGCGTGTCCAACAACGAAGCGCTGGGCGACACCTCCGCGTTCGCCGTGGGCAAGTATCTTTCGCCAATGCTCTACCTCAGCTACGGCGTGGTCCTGTTCGAGCCCGGCCAGGTCGTCACGCTGCGCTACTGGCTCAGCCACCGCTGGAACTTCGAGGCGCAGAGCGCTACCGATTTCAACCGCGCCAGCCTCAACTACCGCTACGAACGCTGAGCGCCCGCGGAGGCCTGCGCGGGCAGCCAGGGACGCGCGGCCCTTACCTCCCGGCGGGTGGCAAGGGCCTTCTGGCACCTGCAACGCCCCCGGCTTGGCGCTATCGTGCTCGCCTCCCAAGACAGCGAGGTGACCCCATGCAACGCACTCGATGGATCCTGGCCGCGGCGATCGCCGCCGCGTTCTGCGGCACGCCCGCCATGGCCGCCACGCCCGCCAAGCACGGCCCCGACATCGGCATCGACCTCGCCGGCATCGACCACGCCGTGAAGCCGGGCGACAACTTCTTCGACTATGCCAACGGCAACTGGCTGAAGACCGCGCAGATTCCCGCCGACCGCTCCAGCACCGGCACCTTCCTGAAGATCTTCGAGCTGACCGAAAAGCACACCGCCGACCTGATCCGCAACGCCGGCGCCAGCCATCCCGCCCCCGGAAGCAACGCACGCAAGATCGCCGACTACTACGCCGCCTACATGGACGAAGCCGCGATCGCGAAGCACGGCCTGGCACCGCTGAAGCCGCAGCTCTCCGCCATCGACGCGATCGCCAGCAAGGACGACCTCGCCCGCGTGCTGGGCAGCGGCCTGCGCGCCGACGTGGATCCGATCAACGCTACCAACTTCCATACCCAGAACCTGTTCGGCCTGTTCGTGACGCAGGGCCTGGAAGATCCCTCGCACACCATCGCCTACCTGCTGCAGGGCGGGCTGGCGATGCCCAGCCGCGACTACTACCTGTCCAGCGACCCGCACATGGCGGCGTTCCGCACCAAGTACCACGCCTACGTTGTGGCGCTGCTGAAGCAGGCCGGCATTGCCGACGCCGAAGCCAAGGCCAATACCGTCGTCGACCTGGAAACCAGGATCGCCAAGGCGCAGGAGGGCCTGATCGAGAGCCAGGACGTGCACAAGGCCAACAACCTGTGGACGATGGCCGACTTCGCGAAGAAGGCGCCGGGCCTCGACTGGGCCGCCTACTTCAAGGCCGCCGGCCTGGACGGCCAGAAGCAGATCGACGTGTGGCAGCCCAGCGCCACCACAGGCCTCGCCGCGCTGGTCGGCAGCCAGCCGCTCTCCGCGTGGAAGGACCTGCTCACCTTCCACGCCCTAAACGCCGCCGCACCGCTGTTGCCGAAGCCCTTCGCCGACCTCAGCTTCGATTTCTACGGCCGCACCCTGCAGGGCACGCCGCAGCAGCAGCCGCGCTGGAAGCGCGCGGTCAGCGCCACCAACGTCGATCTCGGCGACGCGGTGGGCCAGCTCTACGTGCAGAAATACTTCCCTGCCTCGTCCAAGGCCGAAGTGCAGCAGCTGGTGAAGAACCTGATCGCCGCGTTCGACGAGCGCCTCGATACGCTGAGCTGGATGACCCCGGCCACGCGCGCCAAGGCCAAGGAGAAGCTGGTCACGCTGAAGGTCGGCGTGGGCTATCCGGAGAAGTGGCGCGACTACTCCACGCTCAAGATCAGCGCCGACGATCCGTTGGGCAACCACCTGCGCGCGGTGAAGCACGAGTACGAACACCAGCTCGCCAAGCTCGGCCAGCCGGTGGACCGCGGCGAGTGGTGGATGACCCCGCAGACGGTGAACGCGGTGAACCTGCCGCTGCAGAACGCGCTGAACTTCCCCGCCGCGATCCTGCAGGCGCCGTTCTTCGACCCGAAGGCCGACGCCGCCGCCAACTACGGCGCGATTGGCGCCATCATCGGCCACGAGATCAGCCACAGCTTCGACAACACCGGCGCCGACTTCGACGCGCAGGGCAAGATGGAAAACTGGTGGACCCCGGCCGACGAGGCGCACTTCAAGGCCGCCACCCAACGACTGGCCAAGCAGTTCGACCAGTACGAAGCCCTGCCCGGCCTGCACGTCAACGGCGAGCAGACGCTGGGCGAGGACATCGCCGACGTCTCCGGCCTCACCATCGCCTACCTCGCGTACCACAAGTCGCTGGGCGGCAAACCCGCGCCGGTGATCGATGGCCTGACCGGCGACCAGCGCTTCTTCCTCGCCTTCGGCCAGGCCTGGCGCTCGAAGATCCGCGACGCCGCCCAGCGCCAGCGCCTCGCCACCGACGTGCACGCGCCCGCGCAGTTCCGCGCGCTCACCGTGCGGAACCTCGACGCGTGGTACCCGGCGTTCGACGTCAAGCCCGGCCAGAAGCTGTACCTCGCGCCAGACCAGCGCGTGAAGATCTGGTAAGCCGGCCAACGCCGAAACCCGAAAAGCCGCGCCCGCAAGGGCGCGGCTTTTTCCATAATGGGCACCATGGACAACACGCGCCCAACCTCCCCGCCCTTGTGCCAACTGCTGGATGCCACCCGGCAGGCCAGCGCCCACGGCGACCACGCGCAGGCCGGCCAACTCGCCGTGCAGGCCACGCAGCTCGACTCATACAGCGCCGAGGCCCACCACCTCGCCGGGCTGACCTACCTGGAGACCCGGCAACTCGGCCGCGCACTGGAGCACCTCAACCGCGCCGTGGCGATCGAGACCGAGAACGCCGAATACGCCACCCACTTCGCGCGGGCGCTGGCGGCGGCTGGACGCTGCGGTCATGCGCTGCAGGTCGCCAACATCGGATGAGTCATGGACGACGAAGACCCCGCCGGCCTAGGGAGTCGAATCGGAGCGTGTCACGGTGCGACCCGCACGCAGCCACACAGGCGATCGTGCCGAGCGAGGGAGACGTCCGGCGGCCCGTGGCCCGCATCTCGACCGCTGAGACGGTCGGGTTGCACGATAGGCGCTTCGTGCTATCGGTGAGGCCGTGAGTACCCCATCCCCCGTCACCCTCGAGCGCGCGTACCGCGTGCGGCTGCGCCCGA